>SYGN01000256.1 GCA_005799525.1 Opitutaceae bacterium
CCTGTCACGGGGCGTGAGGGCCCCCGCCGGCGTCTGGGAAGCGTTGCCCGAAGGAGGAGCCTGCTTGCAGGCGATTCCGGATCTGCGCATTTCATGGTGGTTTCGAACCGCCAAACCATCGCTTGCCAGCAGGCTCCCCCCTTCGTGACCGCACCCGTTTCAGTCTCTTTGTCGCCCGATCCCTACGACCCCAATCCGTCGTTCTTCCGACGTCACGCCGACTACGTGAGCGCGGTGTCCGTGGCCGTGCTCACGGTCGTGCTGGCGGTCGTGTCGTTCCCGCCGTTTCACACGCCGGAGTTCGCTTATGCGATGCTCATTCCGGGTGTTTTCTGGGCCTACACGAAACCGCGGTTGAAGCTTTTCGCGTGGACGATGTTCGCTGCGCAGGCGGTCGCGTGGACGATTATTCTCGGGTGGCTCCATCACGTGACGTGGGGCGGCCTGCTGTTGCTGGGCCCTTTTGTCGGAGCGTGGATCGGCACGTGGTATTTGGCGGCATGGTGGACGATGCCGCGTATGGTGGGCCGTCCGACGCTCACGCGCTTGGTCGGGCTGGTCGGACTCGCCGGCACGTGGGTGCTGATCGAGTGGTCGCGCACGTGGCTGCTCGGCGGGTTTCCGTGGCTGCCGCTCTCTGCGAGCCAATGGGAGCGCGCGAGTATTTTGCAGATCGCGGCGTTTACGGGCGGCTACGGGGTGTCGTTCGTGCTCGTCGCGATGAACCTCGGCTTCGCGGCCATGGCGCACAGTCTCGTTATCGAACATCAAACCGGATGGAATCTGCGTCGACCTGAGTTCATGTTTGGGCTGTTTCTGCTGATGCTCTGCGTGAGCGTGCAGGTGCAGGAAATGTTCAACCGCCAGCGCTACAGCGTGCCGTTAGGGCGCATTTCTTTTGTGCAGCCCTACATCCCGCAGGAGGTAAAGTGGGATCAGGCCAAGGCGCAGGGCATCCTCGATATTCTGGAGAGCACTACGCTCAAGGCCGGCGAAACCCGCCCCGATCTCATCCTTTGGCCCGAGGCGAGCACACCGTTTGCCGTGCGCGGTGACGCGAGTGCTCAGGCCTTTGCCGACTCGCTCGCCGCGCGCGCCCACACGCCGTTGCTGTTGGGCTCGGTCGTCATCGAAAATCCCGGTGCGGCGAATGAGCGCTGGTACAATGGCGCGCTGCTCGTCACTCCGGGTGGTGGCGTGCAGAAAGATTTTTATGCGAAGCGCCAGCTCGTGCCCTTCGGCGAATTTGTGCCGCTGCGGCCGATCTTCGGGTGGCTCTCGAAGTTCGTGCCGATCGGCGGCGATTTTGAGCGCGGCCTGGAGGCGGCGCCCTTGGTGATGCCGTTGAAGGAAAACCCGGCCGTGTTCGGCCCGCTTGTTTGCTATGAGGATATTTTTCCCCAGCTCGCGCGTGGCAGCGTGCGCTCCGGCGCCGAGGTGCTTGCGGTGCTGACGAACAGCGCTTGGTACGGTGAGGGTGGGGCGGCCTACCAACATGCCGCGCACGCGGTGCTTCGCGCGGTCGAGACGCGTCGCCCCGTAGTGCGCTGCGGTAACGGCGGCTGGAGCGGGTGGATCGACGAATTTGGCGGTGTGCGCTCCGTGGTCACGAACGACGCGGGCAGCATTTATTTCCGCGGCACCCGCACCGTGACGGTCACCCGCGACAAACGCTGGATCGGTCAAGCGAGTGTCTACGTCCAATACGGCGACTGGTTCGTGCTCGCCTGCGTCGGCGCGGTTTTGCTGGGAGTCGGTGCGCTAGCGCTGAGCCCGCCGGCAGCTAAAAAGCAGACTGATTCCAATTCGCTTTCAAGATGAGCTTAACTGGGGTGGGGGGTAGGAGCCTGCTTGCAGGCGATTTTTGCATCCTGAATCGCCCGCAAGCGGGCTCCTACCTCGGGTCCGTAGGTATCAACTTCAAAGCGATTTGGACTGAGTTATTTCGCCTCCGCCCGCGCGCCGCCCGCGTGCAGCCAGTGTAGCCTGACTGTCCGGCTGGTTGGGTGATTGCGGTGGCCGGCGTTGGGCGTAGCGCTGATCGTTTTTCACCTCACCCGATCCGTTTCCGTGCCCCCCTGTGCCTTCCACAGGAGACCGTGCCGCGGGAGCGGATCTTCCGACGATTCCCTCTTTCACGACCGAAACCCGAGCCAGATTTTCTACCATGAACGCCTCCCAATGGACCCGACTCATTTCCCGACCCCTGCTCCTTGCCCTGACCGGCTCGGCGATCGCGGTTGTTTCCACCCCGGCGCAGACGCCGCCGCGTGCCGCGTCATCCGTCGCCAACGCCAGCGACGACGAGGCCATCGTGCTGACGCCCTTTCAAGTCAACACGACGAAGGACTCCGGCTATTTCGCCGAGAACACCCTCGCTGGCAGTCGCTTTAATACCAACCTCGCCGACCTCGCCGCTGCGATCACCGTCGTGACGAAGCAGCAGATGGACGACACCGCGTCGCTCGATATCAACGACGTCTTCAAATACGAGGCGAGCACCGAGGGCTCCGGCACCTACACACCCTCGATCGTGGACCGCGGCACAGCCAAGGATTCCGTCGCCGGCTACAGTTTCGGGAACAACGGCGATAGCACCACCAACGCCCAGTCGAACCGCATCCGTGGGCTCGCCGCCCCCGCCGCCGCGATCAATAATTTCCCGACGAACAACCGGGTGCCGTTCGATTCCTACAACACGCAATCGGTCGAAATCACCCGCGGTCCAAACTCGCTGCTCCTCGGCCTCGGCACCCCGGCGGCACCGTCAACCTCGTCGCCAGCCGGGGAAACCTCAGCCGCGAGTCCAGTTCTTTGTCATCCCGCGTGGACAACTTTGGCGGCTTCCGCGTGAGCTTGGACCTCAACCGCCCGCTGTTGAAAAACGTCTTGGCGATGCGTTTTTCCGCCGTTTACAACGAGACCGGCTACGTTCGCAAGCCGTCGGTGGACCGGACCAACCGCCAGCAGATGGCGGTGACCTTCCGGCCGCATCGCACCACGACGTTGACCGTCTCGCTCGAACATTTTCACCAGTTCGGGCAGCGCGCTAACTCGCTCACGCCGCGCGACAGTCTCACGCTGTGGAGATCCCGGGGCAGCCCGACGTGGGATCCGATCACGTTCACCGGCACCATCACTGGAGTGAAGCAGCCCGTGGGGGTCATGCCGTTCGGCCTCGCCGGCGGTTTCGGGGCCACGCGCATTTTGCAGTTCATTGACAACGGCAAGATCGAGCTGATCACCAAGGCGGCCAATGTGAACAATCCCCTCTTGGGGCTGACCATGACCCAGCAGATGGTGTCCATCAGCGGCGAATTGTCCGGCGGATCGCTGTAGAGGATCGCGGGCACGACGAACAGGGCGATTTACGATTGGGAAGAGGTGAATCTGGCCGCATCCGGTTTTCAGATTCAGCGCGCGGTCCTGTTGAATGCGGGTCTCGACCAGAGTCTGTTCCAGACCCAGCGCCAGCGCCTCGACCTCAACCTCGCGTGGCGCCGCGAGGACCAGCAGGACTATCGCCGCCAGTTCATCGGCCAGCTCGATGGCGTCGGCACCACGCTGCAGGTCGATGTCAACGAGCGCCTGCCCGACGGTCGCGCCAACCCCTATTTCCTTCGGCCCTTTATCGGGGGCGTGAATCCGCAGGAGTTTCGCAAGCCGGTCTTAAACGACACCTATCGCGCCCAGCTCGCCTACCAAGTCGACCCGCGTCGCGAGAAGAACCTTTTCAAGTGGCTGGGCATGCACCGCGGCATCGGTTACGGCGAGTATCGCTACAGCATCACCGCTTCGAGTAACCTGCGCTATCATGATACGGTCATCGACAACCCGAATTTCAATCCGGGCGCGACCACCATCACAGCGACCTCCAACATCATCAATAACAACCGCTCGCTCATGTATCTACTTTACTACATGGGGTCCAAGGGCGGTGCCATCGAATATGCCAATACCGGCGCGGTCAGAAACACCGGAAATTTCCTCGCTTCCTACGCCGGCGCGACCTCAACCGCCTACAATTTGGCCAAGCCGGTCAACATTCAGGAAGTTTACTTCGCCCTCGGCCAGCAGAGAAAAAGATCCGCACCATCGGCGGCAGCGTCCAGAGCTTTTTCCTCAGCGACCAGATCGTGACCACGTTCGGCCAGCGCAAAGATCGCGTTACCACGCGCGACAATCTGGCGACAAACCCGGTCTTCGGTTACCTCAACGAGGTCAATTTGGATAATTTTGGCGGCCTCCCGCGGAATCGGTCCGGCGAAACCACGACCAAGGGCGTCGTCCTCAAACCGTTTCGCGAACTATCGTTCCTCAGCAACGTGGCGCAGAACGGCACCGGCCTGGCCCGCTCTGCCGCAGAGACGACCCGTGGCTTCTACACTTACTATAACACCTCTAATTCCTTCCAGCCGGCGGACACCGCCTACAACCTGTGCTTGCAGGAGCTGCCGAACCCGACCGGCCAGTCGACGGAATACGGTTTTGGTCTGTCGATGTTCGACAACAAGTTCTCGGCCCGGGTCACCCACCACGAGACGATGCAGGTGCACACGCGTTCCGGCATCGGCGTCGTCGCTACGCGCGCGCTCGCGATCGATTTCGACAACTCCGGCCAAAACCTCACGTTCGGGCTCTTCGATGCGGCGACCGGTTGGTATTAGCAGATCAACCCCGCGTTGACGCTGAGTCAGGCGCAGGAGCAAGCCGCCAAGTTGATCGGTCAGACCACGGCCTACATCGCCAGCGTCGCGGGTAAGACCATTTCGGATGCGAACGACGCCGTGTCCCGCGGCTGGGAACTTGAGCTGCAATTTAATCCCAACCGCTATTGGACGCTGAAGACGGCTGGCACCAATCAGGAGGCGATCGATTCCAATATCTCGGTGTTTATGCAGAGGTTCGTGGAGGAGCGCCTGCCGTTCTGGACTACGGTGCGCATCCCGACCGATCCCCTGCCGGGCGGCGGGCAGTTGGTGGGCGCCGGCGGCCTGTGGTGGACGACCTCCCAGGGCAGCAATGGTCAGCCGGTGAATTATTTCACAACCAACGTGGCGACTCCGCTTGGCCAGGCCAACGCGAATTCGGGCAAGCGGAAATCCCAGTCCCGTCAATACTCGCTCAACCTGACCACCAGTTTCCAACTCGCCGTTCTGGGATCGCTGGCTGACTCCCACTCGTGGCTGAAGACCAGCTCGATCGGCGGTTCCTACTGCTGGGCCAGCGAGGCGGCCATCGGCTACCTCGGCGCGGCACCGGAAGCCGACGGCATCGTGCGCGCGCTCGACAAGAACAAACCTGTGTTCGACAAGCCGACCGCCAATATCGATCTCAATCTCAGCTACCGGACGAAGCTGCTCCGAAACAAGATTGGCACGGGCTTCCAGCTCAACATCCGCAATGCCACCGAGAGCGGCCGCCTCCAAGGCGTGGGGGTCAACCCGAACGGAAAGTTCTACTTGTATCGCATCATCGACCCCCGCCAGTTCATCTTCACGACGACGTTCGACCGTTGAGCAGGTGTAGTCATCTCGGGCGCTGGACCAAGGCGCGCCGCCTTGGGTGAAGGCGTGGGGAATGCATTTATATTTGTCATCGCGAGGAGCGTAGCGGCGTAGCGATCCATCCGGGAGCTTCAGGTGGATTGCCCAGCCCGCCGAGCCCGGGCTCGCCATGACAAATTCCGACAGTTTCTATCCACGGGGCGCGCCGCCGCCGTCGCGACGATCCGCCGACTCCTTCTCACTCTCCCGCCGAAAGGCTGGAGAGTTTTTATCTTCTGTCCATTACTCCCGCCCATGCCCGCGCGCCACTTAGCCCCCGCACTCATCGCCTACGCCACCGCGCTGCTCCTCCGCGCCGGACTCGATGCCGACAAAGCCGCCACTGTCGCTGCCATCCTCGTCGAAGCCGATCTCCTCGGCCACACAACCCACGGCCTCGCGCTCCTGCCTGCTTATCTCGCGGAAATCGAAAAAGGCGCGATGACAAAAACCGGCGAGCCCCGCGTCATCGCCGATTGGCCCGCTGCGATTACGTGGGACGGCCAGCGCCTTCCCGGGCCTTGGCTCGTCGTGCGGGCCCTCGATCTCGCCGCCGCTCGCGCTGAAATTAGCGGCACCTGCACCGTCGTCATCCGTCGCAGTCATCACATTGCTTGCCTCGCCGCCTACCTCCAACGCGTCACTGACCAAGGCCTGATGGCGCTCCTGTCGTGTTCCGATCCTGCCGTCGCCAGCGTCGCGCCCCACGGTGGACGCGTGGGTATCTACACGCCGAACCCCATCGCTGCCGCGTGGCCCACGGCGGGAGACCCCGTGATGCTCGACGTCTCGGTATCGATCACCACGAACGCGCTCACCAACCGCCTCCGCTCCGAAAATAAAAAATATCGTGGCCAGTGGGCACTCGATGCCAGCGGCGAACCGACCAACGATCCAGCCGTCTTCTCCGCGACTCCGCCCGGCGCGCTGCTCCCGATGGGAGGCGTGGATCACGGGCACAAGGGCTACGCGTTCGCGCTCCTCGTTGAAACGCTCACGGGCGCGCTCGCCGGTCACGGCCGCGCCGATCCCAAGGAAGGGTGGGGCGCAAGTGTGTTTCTCCAAGTGCTCTCGCCCGCGCTCTTCGGCGGAGAAGACGACTTCCGCCGACAAACTGAACACCTCGCGGCCGCCTGCCGTGCCACGCCGCCGCGTGCCGGCGTCGAGCGCGTCCGCCTCCCCGGAGAAAATGGACTGCGCCGCCGCGCTGAGCAGCTCGCCCACGGCGTCGTACTCTATCCCCGCATCCTCGATGCGCTCACTCCCTGGTCTGCGAAATTCGGCGTGTCCGCTCCACCACGCGCAAACGCGACCTAACGCGACGCCCCGTGCGTTTCCGCGCCAAACGCGACCGCAGCCCCCGACGGAAACTTGTGACGTATTACGTGACAAACTTCGCGTGACCAAGCCGTTGTCGCCTTGGAAGCGTGACGCACGCACTTGGAAACTTGTCACGTATTACGTGACAAATGCGCGGTGCGATTGTGGTTTTCGTTCTGTTGGTACTAGGCCAAGTCCCGGCCCTCACGGCGCGCTTGCAGCCAGACGAGCAGCAACAGCGTGCGTTCGGCGTCGGGCAGGGCGTTGCGCTCGCGGAGAAACTCGTGCACGCGCTGTCGGGGCAAGCCGAGCACGCGGGCCAGTTTGGTTTTTTCGCCGCGGCGGCCAAGCTGGACGCGAACGGCGGCGGCGAGTTCGTTCCACAGGGGTGTTCCGGCCCCTGGTTTGATCGTGAGCCCGCGCCGTGGACGGCGTTCGCGTGCCGTTCGTTTGATGCTCTGTCCGATCGATGCCACCGCGGCCTCCGCGAGGGAGGTGGCGAGTTCGAGGGGAATTGCGAGTGGCGCGGGTAGCTGGGGTGGCGGGAGAATGATGCTCATGCACCGAACCATGGAATCGACACGTCGCGCGGCCAAGACCGTTTGTCACGTAATACGTGACAAACGGTGAGTGCGTTTTAGTCGGGGCCGAACTGGCAGTTCTGTTTCACGCCTGACAATCTGCTCCTCTCCACGCACACCTCTTTAACACGCACACCTCCTTGCCGTTCACCTCTCGACCATGACTCCTGCCCAACTCCGCCGCGCCCGCGCCGCCCTCGACACCTTCCTCATCGAAACGCCCTCGTGGGGTTTTGCCGACACGGGCACGCGCTTTGGGAAATTTTTCCAGGACGCCGCCGCCATCGATATGAGCGACAAGCTCGCCGACGCGGGTCACGTCCATGCGCTCACCGGTTGTTGCCCGAAGGTGGCCGTTCACGTGCAGTGGGACTTCAAGCCCGGTGAGGACCCGAAGGCGGTCGCCCGCTTCGCGCGCAAACACGGCGTGAAGATCGGTGCCATCAATCCCAATCTCTTCCAAGACCAGTGCTACAAGTGGGGTTCTTTCGGGAACACCGATCCGGTCATTCGCGCTGCCGCGCTCCAGCATTGCGTCGACTCCGTGGCGATCGGTAAGGCGGTCGGCAGCGATTGTCTCTCGCTGTGGTTTGCCGACGGCACGAACTATCCCGGCCAAGGCAGCATCCGTGCGCGCAAACAATGTTTCGAAGAATCCCTGCGCGCACTCCACGCCGAGTTGGGTCCGAAGCAGACGATGCTCGTCGAATACAAACCGTTCGAACCCGCTTTCTACGCCACCGATATCGCCGACTGGGGGATGGCGCTGCTGCTGGCGAAGAGGGCGGGCCCACGCGCGAAAGTCCTCGTCGACACCGGCCACCACTACAACGCGCAGAACATCGAGCAGATCGTCGCCTGGCTCCTAGACGAAGACATGCTGGGCGGCTTCCACTTTAACGACCGCCGTTACGCCGACGACGATCTGACTCTCGGCTCGATCGATCCGTATCAGGTTTTCCGGATTTTTCACGAGATCCACTTCTTCGCCGCTGATCGCGGTCGGATGCCGAAGGTCGCCTACATGATCGACGAATGTCACAACGAGAAACCCAAGATCGAGGCGACGATCCAGACCGTCGTGATGGCGCAGGAACTCTACGCGAAGGCTGCCCTGGTTGATCACGCCGCGCTCCGCCGGGCCCAGGCCAGCAACAACGTCGTCGATGCCGAGTTGATTTTGAAGCACGCGTTCTTCACCGACGTGGCGCCGGCGCTCGCCGCGTGGCGTAAGGCGAAGCAGCTCCCGGTCGACCCGCTCGCCGAGCACCGCCGCAGCGGCTACGTGCGCGCTGCTGCTGCCGACCGCAAGCGTCGCCGCAAGGAGCTCGGCCTCACGCAGGGCGGTAGCTTCGCATGAGGTAGCGCGGCTCAATGGGCGTCGCACGAGAGAATTGGTTCGGAAGGTAGGAGCCCGTTTGCGGGCGATTGAGCGGGACCGCAGCCGCTACCGTCTTCCATCGCCCGCAAGCGGGCTCCTACCGCCGAACTCTTGACGGGCCCTCGCAGGTCGGGTGACGCGATGCCGGCGACGTATTTGGTCAACGGAATGAAGCTGCGTACGACGACGATGTGGCCGGTTTCACGGGCGATCACGAAGGCCAGCAGCGATTTAGTGAGCGTGACGCAGGCAAATAATTTACCTCAATCAGCGAGCGTTCGAGGGCGAGCGAGGCATTTTTGGCGACGGCACGTTGGCTGAAGCGGCCGTTGTTGACGAGGATATCGACGTGACCGCGGCGGGCGAAGACTTCGCCGACAGCCACCGGCAGGGTGTCGGCGAGCGCGAGATCGCGGGTGACGACGATATGATCATTGGGGCGGGCGCAGGGGCGGTGGACGCGTTCGAGTTCATCGGCGCGAGGGCTGGAGGGGACGAGCTGCGCGCCCTCGCGGGCAAAGGGGAAGGCGAGGGCCTCGCCGATGCCGGACGAGGCCCCGGTGATCGCGATGATTTGGCCGGGGAAATTCATCGCAGGCGGTGAGCTTGCCGGAGCGAGAAGTGCGAGCAAGCGCGCGGCTGGTGGGCGACATTCAGCTACCGTAGACGCCGCCGTTGATGTCGAGCGTTGCGCCCGTGATGAAGCCGTCGAACTCGCCGGCGAGGAACACCGCAGCGCGGGCCACGTCATCAACGCTGCCGCCGCGGCCGAGTGGGATGCCGGCGACGGTTGCGCGGACTGCTTCGGCGGTGGTGTGTGTAGTGTGAAAACTGGTACCGAGAATGAGGCCGGGGGCGAGGGCGTTGACGCGCACACCTTGCGGTCCGAGTTCGCTGGCGAGGGAGCGGGTGAAGGTCAGCACGGCACCCTTCGCGGTGGAGTAGGCGAGGGAACCGCCATGACCGCCTTTGCGGCCGGCGAGTGAGGAAAGGTTAACGATGCTGGCACCGCCGCCGGTCTGCGCCGCGGCGATGAGATGGGGGGCGGCGGCGCGGGTGACGCGGCGCACACTGCCGACGTTGAGCGAGATCACGTCGGACCAGAATCTGTCATCGGCCTCCACGAGGGTGCGGCGACCGATGAGGGAGCCGGCATTATTGATGAGCACGTCGAGGCCGCCGAGGAAGGTGACGGCTTGGGTGACGAGGGCGTTGCTCGCCTCGGACGTGGTGAGATCGGCGCTGGCGCTGGCGAAGCGGCGGCCGAGTATGGCCGCTTCGGCGGCGAGGTCGCGCGCACCGTCGGCGCTGCTGCGGTAGTGGACGAAGACATCGCAGCCGGCGCGGAGCAGGTGCGAGCTGATGGCGAAGCCGATGCCTTGGGCACCGGCGGTGACGAGGGCGCGTTTGCCGAGCAGTTTACTCATGGGAAGGCGAAGGGTTGATCTAGGAACTCTGCGTCTGGGCGTGGTGTCCTTGGGGACTCATGCCTTGGCTTTACTCAGTTGTGAATTTTCGCGACTAGCGGTTGAGCCACCAGATCGAGCCATTGAGAAAGGTCGCGAAGCTGACCCACGCCACGTAGGGCGACCAGAGGAGGGCGGCGAGGCGGTCAGCGCGGGCGAAGCGCACCTGGAGCGTGATGAGCAGGGCGAGGAATAAAATGATTTCAATCAGCGCGAGGCCGGGGCGGTGGAGTGTAAAAAAGAGGACGGACCAGAGGGCGTTGAGGATGAGCTGCGCGGCGTAGAGCCAGAGCGTTTTCGAAGCCGCAGCGGGAGTGGCGGCCGCACGCCAAGCGCGCCACGCAGCGATGGACATGAGCAAATAGAGCGTGGTCCAAACGGGAGCGAAGACCCCGTTGGGCGGATTCCACGACGGTTTAATAATCGTCGGATACCACGTGGTGATGGCGCCGGTCGTGGCGGCGCTCCCGAGGCCGGCGGCGAGGACGCTGACAGCGATGAAGGCGGCGAGTGCGCCGAATTTACGGTTGGACATGAGGGGAGGCACGTCCGGGCCACGTCGCGGGACGCAGCCAAAATGCGTCGGTGCGACCGCCGTAGTAGCCTTCGAGGACGCGGTCCATCACGGCGCTCGTGCGAAGGGCGGACTCGCCGGTGCTCGGACAGGTGCCGCGGCCAAGGAGGTCGTCGACGATGAGCTGGATCAGCGGCTGCGCGACGTGATCGGGATTTGGGATGGCGAACTGTTCGCTGCCGGCGGCGGTTTCGAGGTAAATGGGTTCGGCGTTGAAGATGTTGAAGGCGATGCGACCCGTGGTGCCAAAAAATTCCAGGGTGTCTTCTTTTCCGGTGGTGGAGAAATTCCACGAAGCGGAGCCGAGTGCGCCGGTGGCGGTGCGGAACGTCATCGCCACGGTGTCTTCGACTTCAGCGGCGGTGGCGAGGCGGGCGGCGCGGCCGTGAACGTCTTGCAAGGGACCGAGGCAGTGGTCGAGGAAGTCGAGCAGGTGCGAGCCGAGATCGAGAAACAGTCCGCCACCAGCGTGGGCGGCGGAGACGCGCCACGCGTTGTGTGCGGGATCGGCGTTGGCGGGGGTGGGCGTGGCGTAGCGGTAGTTGACGCCAGTGAGCTGGCCGATGGCGCGACCGTGGAGGAGGGCGCGGACTTTCTCGAAGCGCGGCAGGGCGCGGCGATAGTAGGCGACGAAGAGTTTTTGGTGCGTGGCGGCGAAGGCAGCGATCATGGTCGCGCACTCGGCCGTGTGGCGGGCCATAGGTTTTTCCACGTAGCACGGTTTACCGGCGGCTGCGGCGAGCAGGGCACCTTCGAGATGGGCACCGGGCGGAGTAGCGACGTAGACGGCTTCGACGGTGGGGTCGTTTACGAGCGCGCGGGCGTCGTCGTAGGAGCGGGGGACGCCGTGGCGTCGGGCGTAGTCAGCGGCGAGGGCACCGTTGCGGCGCATGACGGCGACGAGCTCGGAGTCGCGGGATTTCTGGAAGCCGGGGCCGCTCTTCACTTCGGTAACATCGCCGCAACCGAGGATACCCCAGCGGATGGTGGTGCGCGCAGGCGAGGGAGTGGCTGATGTCATAGACCGAGACAACGCTGCCTGCGGGGTGGCGGCAAGCCGTGAGACGGGCTCGTCATGTGTCTGGACGCTGGGCACGGTTCCGCGTGGGCGGTTTCTTCGCGAGATGCTGGGGGTGATGGCGGTGAGTGCGGCGATCGCTGCGTCGACCGGCGCCGGTCTCGGCTCGCTGGCGCTCGCCGCTACATCGGACGGGACTGAGCAAAGGGTTTACCTCGGAGGTCAGTCCTGTGAGAGTTTTCTCATGAAACTCGGCGTCGACGTCCTCTTCGAAAAGCAGCTCGGGCTCTTGCGCGGAAAACACGTCGGGCTCGTCACGAATCCCACGGGAGTCGACGGCGCGCTGGTGAGCATCATCGAACGATTTCGCGCGCATCCGGACGTGAAGCTCGTCGCACTCTACGGGCCGGAGCACGGAGTGCGGGGCAATGCCCAGGCAGGAGAGTTCGTGGAGTTTTTTCAGGATGCGCATTTGGGATTACCCGTATTTTCACTCTACGGGCAGGCGCTCAAGCTGCCGACGCAGCCGCTCGAAAACATCGACGCGATGATGCGGGAGTTCGACACGCAGCACACGGGAAAGACTGTCGAATCTACGATGCTGCGCGGCGTGGATGTGCTCGTGTTTGACCTGCAGGACGTCGGCACGCGCGTCTACACGTATATCGCGACGATGGTATATGCGATGCGCGCGGCGGCGGAAGCGGGGATTCCGTTTGTCGTATTGGACCGGCCGAATCCGATCGGGGGAGTGGCGATGGAGGGGCCGATTTTGGAGTATCCGGCGCACAGTTCATTTATCGGGCTTTATCCGGTGCCTTTGCGGCACGGGATGACGGCGGGGGAACTGGCGCAGTTGTTCAACGCGAAATTTTTTGGAAAACCGGTGGGGCTCACGGTGGTGCCGATGGACGGTTGGCGGCGGAGCGAATGGTATGACACGACGGGGCTGGCGTGGGTCGTGCCGTCGCCGAATATGCCAACGCTGGATACGGCGACGGTTTATCCGGGGCAGGTGTTACTCGAGGGCACGAATCTATCGGAGGGACGTGGGACGACGAAGCCGTTTGAATTTTTCGGAGCGCCGTGGATCGACGGCTATGTGCTCACGCGGGAGCTGAATGCGTTGGGGCTGGCGGGCGCGACGTTTCGCGAGACTTGGTTCGCGCCGACGTTTTCGAAGTGGGGAGGAGAACGCTGCGGCGGATGTCAGCTGCATGTGACGGACCGCGAAAAATTTCGATCGGTGACGGTGGTGCTCGCGATATTGGAGGTCGTGCGGCGGATTTATGGTACGAAGCTCGAGTTGCACACGGACTACTTCGACAAAGTCATGGGTACGTCGACGGTGCGGGAGGCGTTTGAGCGGGGGGAAGGCTTTGCGGTGATCACGACGCGATGGGAGACGGGGCTGGCGGAGTTTGCGCGGTTGCGGTCGGAATTTTTGCTGTATCGGTGAGGGTAGGACGCATCTCGGGTTGTCGCTGCTTCTGAGAAAGTGGTGCAGGGACTACACTCCCTGCAAGAAAAGCGGAGCGACTGAAGTCACTCCCCCTTTCTTTGCAGCCAGACTCAGGTCCACCGGCAATCGGGAGATGCGCCCGTGAGTGCCGAAATTAGAATGAGCCCTTGATGCCGCAGGACCAGAGTGAGCCGTAGGTCGTGCGCTGGCGGAACTGGGCGTGCTCGGGCGTGCCCGGGCCGTAGATGCCGGTGTCGTTCGTGGCATCGCCGACGTTGCGGAGATTGACGAAGAGCGCGAAGCCCCGGCGGAGGAGAAGCTCACCCTGGAGATCGAGGAAGAGTTGTTTGGCACCCCACGTGTAGGTGCTGGCCTGGATACTGCGTCCGATCAGTGGGGCTTGGCGGTTGAGGCCGCGGTAGTTCCAGTTGGCGCGAAGATTGAATTTCGCGCGCATGAGGCTGAGGCCCCAGTTGTAGGTGCGGGGGACGAAGCCGGCGAAGTCAGCGGAGTCGTCGCCGCTGGCGCGGAGGGCGCTGGCGTTGGCGAAGACCTGCAGGCCACGCGCCCAAGGGGGTAGGAAAGTGAGTGCTTGTTTGTAGTCGAACTCGAGGCCGCTCAAGCGGACGGTGCCGGGAACGTTGCTCTGGGTGGAGATGTCGAAGCGGCCGTAAGTCGCCGCATCGAGATCGTAGAAGGACAGGAATTCCGGGGTGGCGGGGAAAATGGAGGCGCCGAAGAAATTTTCGAATTCGCGCTGAAACGCGCCGACCGAGAGCTGGCCCACGCCCTCGAAATAATATTCGAGGCGCATCTTTACGGTCTGCGCGCTCCACGCCTTGATGGCGGCGTTGTTGACGGTGATGCGGTTGGTATTGGAGGGAGCGGCGTCGGGATCGGGGAGGGTGACGCCGCCGGAGTATTGGTTGAAATTCGGGCGGCCGACGGAGGTGTAATAGGCGGCGCGGGCGATGAGATTTTCGCGGAGGTTGAAGCTCGCGTTGAGACTGGGGAAGAGGCGGAGGTATTCTTTTTCGGCCTGGCCGGCGCGGGCGAGAAAAGTGAGCTGCGAGACGGCGAGGGCGTTGGTGGTGGGAAAAATCAGGACGGGCGTGCCGTTGGCGTTGCGGATGGCCTGGCCGGCGGCGTTGCGCTGGTAGTTGCGCGTGGGATCGTTGAGCGGGCCCTCGGCATCGACGTTGGTTTGCTCGGCCCGGAGGCCGCCGACGATTTTCAGACGGCGATTCAAAAGCGCGACATCGCAGCGGAGAAAGGCAGAGGAGACGAGTTCTTCGGCACGTTTCGAACTGGTGACCTCGGAGCGATAGAGGCTGTTGGGATCAAGTGTGAAATAGGCGGGATTGGCTTGGTAAAGTGCGAACGCTTTTTCGGTGCTGACGTATTGGATCTGCGGGAAACCGTAGGGCGCGGTGCGCTGGGAGAACACGTCGTCGAGGACGACGCTCGCGCGGTCGTCGCTCCCGGCGGCGGTGGGGCTCGTGCTGCCGCGGCCGTCAGCGCCGACGAACGTGTAGGGCGGAGTGCTCTGGAAATCGTCGCGCATCGATTGGCGCACATCGAGGCCGGTTTTGAGGATGAGCGGGGTGCCGGCGAGATCGAACTCGCGGCGGAAATTGGCGTAGGCGCTGCGCTTGACGTCGGTCGTGCGGCGGTAGGTGGCGTTGGCGGTGGTGAGGACGTAGTTGAAGAGGTTGTACGGATCGACGGGTGCGCCGGTCGTGCCGTCGGTGACGGTGATGAGGCCGGGGCGGAGATAAAAAATCTCGTCAAAGTTCACGGTCACGTTTTGGCGGGTGGAGGTGACGTTGTTAAAAAAGCCTTTGTCGGTACTGCGGAAATGGAGTCGCTCTTGGGAGTAGCCGAGTCCGCTCTCGGCTTTCCAGATGGGGCCGTCGTGTCGAAAAGTGAGGGTCGGCATGTATTTCGTGCGCTGGTGATTTCGCGAGGCGGAGGCGTTGCGGATCTCGCCGCGGCCGACCTGACCGTGGGTGGACGTCGTCGTGAAATCGCCGGGGGCGACGCGGTTCACAAAAAAGGAGAGCGTGCGCTGGTTGAGTGGCGACGCGAAGAACGTGAGTTCGGCGGAGAAGGAGAGGTGGTCGTTGCGGGAGAGTTTGTAGTCGACGGTCGCGGCGGCGGAGGTGCGTTCGGTGTGTTTGCCGCCGTCTTCGACGACGTAGTCAGTGAGGTAGGGTTTGTCGGCGGTGGTGTCGGGATACTGCGTGGCCGCGGTGGTGGCGGTGAGGCCGTTGGTGACGGCACCGGCGCCGCGCCACGTGTTGGCGGTGCGGGCTTCCTCGGTGTATTGTTTAGTCATGCCCCCGCTGAGCGTGAAGCCGAAGCGATCGTTGACGGGTTTGATGTAAGAGAAATCGAAACCGGGGTGAACCTTGCGGGTGTTAATCCAACGCGGGCCGGGGGTCTTGCTGAAGAGGTGGCGGTCGTTGTCGCGCATCATCATGAATACGCTGTAACTGAAAACGGGTTGGGAGCGGTCGAAGGCGCTGCGGGGAATCATGTTTACCGAGCCGGCGAGCGCGGAGCCGGGCGATTCGGGGGTCGGCGAGTGCAAGACCTCGAGGCGCGAGATATTGTTCATCGAGATGGTGTGAAAATCCACGCTGCGCGCAGTTCCGCCGCCGGCGACGCTGGAGACATCGAAGCCGCCGACGGTGATGGGCACGTATTCGGGGGGCACGCCACCAATCGAGATTGAGCGCGCGGCGCCGCCGATGAAATCGATCGTGATGCCGGGAATATATTTCAGAAAGTCGCCGAGATTACTTTCGAGCACGCTGCCGAATTCATCGGCGGAGACGACGCTTTTGATGGAGGAGGCGAATCGTTGTTCGTTGATCGCGACGGCCGCGGCGTCCATCGCCTTCGAGCTGGAAACGACGAACTGGTTCAGTTTTACGATCGAAGCGTCCGCGGCAGGCGCGGGAGGGAGTGGGCTGGAGGAGAGACTGAAATCGCGCCGCACAATCTCACGCGGGGCGACGGTGACGAGGACGGTCTGTTGAGCTTGGCCCGTGAAGAACACCCGGACGCGGGCCGCGCCGGTCGGGACCTGGGTTAGGCGAAATAGGCCTCCGGAGTCGGTGAAGGTCTCGAGCGTGGTGCTTTCGACGGTGACGCGGGCGCGTTCGACGGGATCGCCAGTGCGGAGGTGGGTGACGCGGCCCTCGATGATACCGGTGGCGGCCGGTTGCGCCACGGCTGAAACGGCGAAGAGGAGCAGCGCGAGCGATGTGAAGCGGATGCAGGGCATCAGCAGGCAGACGGTAGCGACGACGGAGCAGAGCGAGGACTTCATGGGAGCGTAGATCGTTGGAAGGAGGGAGTGGAGAGCACGCTCTTAACGAGCCAAATGGTTACAGCGCGGTGATTTTTTTCAAGCGAGTGGGGGCCGTTTGTGGCTTTCCAAGGGCGGTGCCGCGTTGATGCTAGTTGCACCATGAAACTCATTCACGAGATGCAGCGCCTCGCTTCGCCGGCACCGAAACCGCAGTCGCTTGCTTGGGATGGAGCGACGCTCTGGATGGGCTCGCGCGAGACGAAGCGGATTTACGGGATCGATCCGACGACGTGGGCGGTGGGCGCTGAGTTTACGGCACCGGGGACGCCGTATGGGTTGACGGCCGTAGGCAACGAGCTGCGCGTGTTGTGCAGCGAGGGGGCCGAGGACAACCGAGTCGTGCGGCGCTTGGCGCCGGGAACGGGCTTCGACGCGACATGGGGTTGGCCCTGTCCGGACGACACCGGGTCACAACTCAGCTATGACGGGCAACGCCTGCTCGTGAGCCAATGGTATCCAAAAAAAGTGATCGCGCTGGGTGCGGATGGAAACGCGGAGCGCGTGATCGGCGTGCCGCACGGTATCTGCGGGCAGGTGTTTGTCGACGGAGTGCTCTACCTCGTGACGACGGATGCGGAGGAGACGAACGAGTATTGGCTTACGCGGGTCGACTTGAAGTCGGCGGGATCGGGTGAGCCGAAGATCGAGGACGTGGCGCGCATTCCGTTTCAAGCGCGGGCGTTGGCGTGGGATGGCGAGAAATTTTGGACGAACCACCGCGAGCAAAACGAAATTGTGGCGTTTGCGCGGGTGGGGTGAGGGGGAAGGTGGAAACGAGAGGACGGAGGATTTTTACCACGGATGGACACGGATCGATCCCCGTTGGTTGAAAGTGACCACTCGGACGAGCGACTCCCGCAGGTGCGAGCCTGAAGCCGGCTGACGTTCATTTTCGGGCTCTGTAGCTGAATCTGTGGGTGGATTGGGCGGGTAAATCGTGATGTAGGGAGCAGCGCGAGGCGGACGCCGAGAACGACTAGGCACGGACTGGTCTTCGCCTCCGGCTCCGAACCACAATCCGCTTTGAAGGAAGA
>SYGN01000257.1 GCA_005799525.1 Opitutaceae bacterium
ACGAAAGGCTGATGCGTTATGAATGGAACGATCGCAGTCGTCGGCGCAGGTATATCCGGGCTTTTGGTTGCGCGTGCGCTGAAGGCGCGAGTTGGCAAGGTGATGGTGCTTGAAAAGAGCCGTGGACTCGGTGGGCGCTTGGCGACGAAGCGGGTGGGGGAGGCGGTGTTCGACACGGGCGCGCAGTACTTCACGGCGAAGTCGGAGCGTTTTGCGGCGATGGTGGCCGAGTGGGGGACGACCGGTGTTGTGGCCCCGTGGCCGGGCGCGTCGGCGCACCGCTGGATCGCCCGGCCGAGTATGAATGCGCTGGGTAAATTTTTAGCGGGTGGGCTCGAAGTGCGGCGGGAAGCAAAAGTCGTGAAGGTGCAGCGCGCACCTGGCGGGTGGGAGCTCACGATTGAAAATCAGCCGCCGGCGCGGGCAGAACGCTTGGTGCTGACGGCCCCATTACCGCAATCGCTGGCCTTGCTCCAGGCAGGTGGGGTGGAGCTACCGAGTGAGTTGGTAAAAGAGTTGGCGGCGCTGACATATCACCCGTGCTTGGCGTTGCTGCTCACGCTCGGGGGTGCGAGTGCGGTGCCGGTCGAGGGCGTGGCGCTAACGAATGGACGGGTGCGGTGGATCGCCGACAATACCAAAAAAGGAATTTCACCGGGCGTGGCGGGGGCGGTGACGGTGCATTTGAGTCCGTCATTTGCGGCGGAGCATTTCGCGAAGACGGAGACGGAGCTGGCGGCGATGGTGTTGCCGGACATCGCGGACTGGTTGTGTGCGCCCGTGGTCAACGTGGCATTGCAACGCTGGAAGTTTAGCGAGCCCGTGGCGTCGTTCGCGAAAGGGTGTGTGTGGCTGCCCGAGCTGGGCTTGGGTTTGGCGGGTGACAGTCTGGGTGGTCCGCGCGTGGAAGGTGCCGCGCTCTCAGGATTGGAATTGGCCGATCAAATGGCGGTGGACGCAAACGCATGAACGGCGCGGTGGCAGGCGCATCCGCCGGAAAAATCGGCTAAGTTGCCCGGCAGGCCGTGGATTTTTTCATGCGGGGGGCGATTTCGGAAAGGGGTGCCGAGGTCGTGGGGGGAAATGGCAGTTCGCCCCTTAAAGACCTGCAAACCATCCGACCAGCCTGCGGTCTGAGGTCGGCTTGCGGATGACATGGTTCACCGTGCGGGCAGCCATACGCTCATTTCCGTGTCACCGCGGTTACCCCACGTGAAATAGGGCACGAATTTCACGCGAATCCCTCGCGCCGGCTGAAGTGAGGTGGATCCCGAAAATTGGACAAAACCAACTATGACATCCCAGCTGTCCAATCCGATGGGTCCACTCCAGATGAGGGAGTGAAGCTGCGCGCGGTAGGGAAACCGCGCGCGTGTTTTTCGAGATTGTCGCGGACCTGCCCGTGGGTCGGGACGATTTGGCGGATGCGTTCGGGCGCGACCTTGTTCTACTGGTGGATCGACGTCGTTGCGACGAGCCCCTCGACGTCCCACTGGTTGGCATAGACGAGGAAGCGCACTAGCGACAACGCATCGTCGGGCTCGTTCTCGGTGTCGGTGAGGACGAAGACGCGGGGTTTTTCGGCGGCCGAAAAACCAGCTCCCAGGCAAAATATGGCGGCCGCAAACGGGATCTTGGCGAAGCGGAAATTCATGGGATGGAGACGGAAGTCGGCGAGGCCGTTGCCTTGGTACGCATCATCCGTGCAGCGAAGTCGCGGAGAAAATCCTCGCGCCAGCGGTTCACGCTTTTCGCCCCGGGATGGACGCCCTCGGCCGCTGCGGGATCGGGATCGTCGGTCCACCAGTGCGGATGCGTGGCGGACGGACGGCTGGTGCGAGCGAGCGGCGGCGGGACGGCGGTGAATTTTCCGGACTGCCCGTCGAATGCCGGGAAATCGCTGCGGATCGCGTAGGGCCAGACCTTCGCGTTGCGCGGCGCGAAGCGGAAGCGCAGCACGCGGCCGTCGTTGACGACCGGAGCCGCGATGCGGTGGTCGAACAGCACGCTCGCCGTGTGTGTGCGCGTCATGCCGGCAGGCAGCGGCAAAAAAAACTCGACGACGCCAAACACCTCCGCCTGATCCGCCTCGGTCGTCAAGCGGTCGAAAATTGTTTCACGACTGAACAGACGATCCTCGATGCGTGTAGCCAAGCGCTTGCCGCTACGCCGGATGTTTCCGTCGAATGACGGCACGTCGGCAACCGCCGGCCCCTGGTTCACTCTTTGGAAAATCGGCGTCTTTGCCTGTCACTTCAGCTCGTAGATCTCGAGGAGTGCACCACCAGTGCTCCCGGTCGCTCCGCTGACTTGGGCCGTGTAGGCGCCGGGAGTGAGCGTGAGCGTCAACGCGGCGTCTTTACTGCCTGCAACGAGGGCGAAGGCTCCGACGCTGTTCGCACTGGAAACAAGGGACGTCGCGCTCCAGTTGTCGTTGTTCGCGACCATACGGCCGGTGCCGTCGTAGAGACTCACGATCGGATCAGCGAGCGCGCCGGTCACACCAAATTGCGTGAGGGCAGGGCCCACGCCGCGGACGAGGAGCGATCCATTCGTGGTGCCGGTGATGACGAAACCACTGATGAGCACTCCGTCGGCGGCCGTGAGGCTGCTGCGGCTGGAGGCGTTGGCGAGGCGCGAGGCGGAGCCGCCGGTGACGTCGTAAATTTCGGCCAGGGCCACGCCACCGTTCGTGCTGCGGCTGTCGAGGACTTGGATGGAATAATTACCGGGAGCGAGCGAGACGAGAACGGCCGAATCAGCATGACCGGTCGTGAGCGGGAAGGCACCGCTGATCGCGGCGGCTTGGGTGAGCGCGGGTGCGCCGGCCCAACCGGCGTTTTTCACGAGGATATTGCCCGTGGCGTCGTAGAGCCGGAGCAGCGGTGCCTCGAGGACACCGGTTACGCCGAAGCCGGTGAGGCCGGGGCCGACGGCGCGGACGAGTACGGTGCGCTCGCCGGTGCCCGTGATGGCGAATCCGGTGAGGAGAGGATTGTCGGCAGTCACGCGGGCGCGGGTCGAGAGATTCGAGAGGCGAGCGAGGTTGGCCGAGCCGGGGGTCGTCGCGAGGAGCGCAGCGGCGACGGCCTGTTCCAATGCACCGGTGTCGGCGAGGATGCGGAAACTGGCGGGAGCGCCACCGGTGGGAGGGATGCCGGGCGGAATACCGCCGGGGGGAACCGGGGCGATTGGTGGAAGGAGACTAATGATACCCCCAAGCGGGCCGACTTCCGAGGCCAACAGATTCGCGGCGTTCAGCTCGCCGACCGATTCCGTGAGGCCGGACGAGGTGCCGCCGCCACTGGCGACGATGGCGCGGGCGCGGACGTAGAAGTTGGCCGTAGCGGGCTGGGCGGCGACGTTGATCTGCCACGTGCTGGAGGCGCCGACGCGGGTCGCGGTGCCGAGCGTCGTCCACGTGACGGCATCGTCGGAGCGGGCAAAGGTCACACTCGATAGTTCGGTCGCGGTGCCGCCACGGGCCCAGGTCACGCTCGTGCGGGCGGGATTCAGGGCGAAGGCTTGGGTCGCAGGAGTGGTGGCGGCGAGCCGGGCGAGGCCGGCGCGAATGAGGCCACCCATCCGACTGAAGGTACCAGCGAACAGTACGCGGCCATCGGTCTGGAGTGTGAGGGCCGTGACGGCACCGTCGGGTTGCGGATCGAAGGTAGTGTCGCGGGTGCCGTTGCTATCGAGACGGACCGTGAAACCAGTGAAGGCGCCACCGACAATAATGCGACCGTCGGCTTGCAGAGCGATCGCGTTGATCGCGGTGGCGGCACCGTTAAAGGCGGTGAAGGTCGCGTCGTTCGTGCCATCGGCATTGAGACGCGAGACGACGTGACGGACGCCCGTGCCGTCAGCGAGGACGAGAATGCGGCCGTCGGCTTGGGCGACGAGAGCGCGGACGACACCGACGTTCGGAGCGAATGTGGCATCGGTCGACCCATCGGGGAGTAGGCGAGCGAGGTTGGCGCGGGCGGCGCCGTTCACCGTCGCGAAACTACCGCCGGCGATGACGAGGGAACGGTTATCGGCTTGGACGATGAGGGCGTTGACGGTGCCGGCGAAGTTGGGGCTGTATCCGGTATCGAGTGACCCGTCGCTGTTAAAGCGGGCGAGGCGATTGCGGTTGGCGCCGGCGATGGTGGTGAAATTGCCCGCGACGAGGGTGCTGCCGCTCGGGAGCGAGAGGAGGGCGGAGACCGCGCCGTTGGGATTCGGCTGGAAGGCGGTGCTTACCGTGCCGTCGTCGTTGATGAGGGCGAGATTGCGGCTGGCGACGCCGCCGATGGTCGCGAAATTGCCACCGAGCAGCATCACGCCTGTGGGGCGAACGGTGCTGAGCGCTCCGCCGACGATCAGGCTGCCGTCGGCGCGCAGGGCGAGGACTTCCACGGAGCCGTTGGCATCGGGATTGAAGGTGGTGTCGAGCGCGCCGGAGAAATCGACGCGGGCGAGACGGTTCCGCGCGATCGCTTCGATGGCGCCGTTGGCTTGGAGGGCGGTGAACGCGCCGCCAAAGACGACGGCACCGTTGGATTCGACCGCCACCGCGTTGACGGGGCCGTTGGTGTTGGGATCGAAATTCGAGTCCACCGTGCCATCGGCGTTCAGGCGCGCGATGTAGTTTCGAGAATTCGTGTTGCCGATGGAGTTTGGTGAGAACGCGTTGAAGGCACCGCCGACGATGATCTTTCCGTCGAAGTGGGCCGCGAGGGCGCTGACGGCGCCACTGGCGCTCGGATCGAAGGTATCGAGAGTGCCATCGGTTTTTATCCGGGCGAGGTAGTTGCGCGCGGTGGCGGTGGTCGCCGCATTGGGCGTAAACGACGTGAATGAACCGCCGGCCACGATCATGCCGTCGGGCTGGAGGAGGAGTGCGCTGACAGTGGCGCTGGGGGTGGGGTTGTAAGCGGTATCCAGCGCGCCGGTGGTCTCGACGCGGGCAAGGTAGTTGCGGGCGGTGGTCGCGGTGGCACCGTTGGGCTGGAGCGTCGTGAACGCGCCGCCGAGGACGATCTTGCCGTCGGCTTGGAGGACGATGGCGTTGACGCGGGCGCTGGCGTTGGGGTCGAACGCGGTGTCGAGGGTTCCGTTGGCGTTGAGTCGGGCGATGAAATTGCGGGTGACCCCGGCAATGGCGGAGAAGGAGCCGGCGACGAGGATTTTGCCGTCAGGCTGGAGCCTGATCGCGGAAACATCGGCGTTGGGCGCGGGCGAGAAGGAGGTGTCGAGCGTGCCGTCGGCAGCGATGCGCACCAGGTGGCTGCCCGTCGTCCCGGCCGGATTGGTGAAGCTACCACCGAGCAGGACGCGTCCGTCGGGCTGGGTCACGACGGCGCGGATCGTGCCGGTCAAACGGACCGAGGGAGCGAAAGCGGTGCGCAGCGAGCCGTCGCGATTCAGCCAGGCGAGACCGTTGCCCTGCGTGGCGACGGGTGCGGTATCCGAACGATGGAGGACGGCGGCGATCGGGCCGTCGGCGTCCAGCGATGAAGCGAACGAGGTGTCAGCGGCGCCTTCGGCGTTGAAGCGCGCGACGTTGGTGGTGCGCGTGCCGCCGATGTCAGCGAACGCGCCGACCGCGACGATCTTCCCGTCGGATTGCAGGGCCATGGCGGCGATCACGCCACCGGACGCGCCACCGGTGCCGGGGCTAAACGCGCGGTCGAGGGTGCCGTTGGCGTTGATGCGCACGTAGTGGTTGGCCGGGATCACGGCGGGAGCGCCGATCGGGGCGAGTGAAACAAAGCTGCCTCCGAGGAGGATTTTTTGTTCGGTGACGCCAGCGGTGGCGATGGACTGGAGAGCGAGCGAATCGACGCGGTTGCCGTTGGCTTCGCTGAGATCGAGATTGAAGGTGAGGTCGAGTTTGCCATCGGTGCCGAGGCGGGCTGCATATTTGCGCAGTGTCCACGTCGCATCACCCGCGGATTGGATGCCCGTGAAGGAACCGCCGACGACCAGACGGCCATCGGATTGGAGGGCGAGCGCGAGGACGACACCGTCGATCACATTCGGAGCGTAAGCGGCATCGACCGTGCCGTCGGCATTGAGGCGGAGGAGGCGGTTGCGGGTGATCGCGGTGCTGGTGACGACGCCGTTGACCGTCGTGCTGGTGGCACCCGGGGGCTGGAACAAGGTGAACTGGCCGCCAACGATGATCTTGCCATCTGACTGAAGTGCGAGGATGGTGGCGCGAGTGTTGACGAGGGGAGTGAAGGCGGTGTCGAGGGTGCCATCCGCGTTGAGACGGGCGATGAAACTCCGTGACGTCGACCCCGTCCCGGTGCTCGGAGTGAACGCGGTGAAGGCACCGGCGAGGAGGATCTTGCCATCACTCTGGAGGACGATGGACGAAACGGTCGAACTGGCGCCGGGATTAAACGCATCGACCGTGCCGTCGGTGTTGAGCCGCGCGAGGTAGCCGCGGAAATAGGTCGTGGTTTTATCGGTGGTGGTGACGCCGCCGGTGGTTGAGACGGTGGTAGTGGTGGTGATGGTCGCGCTGCCATCGGTGCTGGTGGACGTGGTGGTGCCGACCGCCGCACCCGGCGTGATGGTCGTCACGATGGCATTGAGGGAGGTGAAATTGCCGCCGATCAAAACCTTGCCGTCAGATTGTAGGGCGAGCGCACCGACTTGGCCGTTGGGGTTGGTATTGTAGGTGGTGTCGAGCGAGCCGTCGGTGTTGAGGCGGGCGAGGTAGTTGCGGGCGGTGGTGCCGATCAAGGTAAAGGTGCCGGCGATGATAAGTTTGCCATCGGCTTGGCGGACGACGGACAAGACCCGACCGTTGGGGGTCGCAGGCACGTAGGAGGCATCGACGGAGCCATCCGTGTTCAGGCGGGCGAGATAATTCCGGGTGAGGCCGCCGACGGTGGTGAATGAACCGCCGATGATGACTTTGCCGTCGGGCTGGACGAGGGAGACGAGCGGACGACCTTCGGCGTCGACTTGGAACGTGGTGTCGAGGGTGCCGTCAGCACCGACCCGGGCGAGGCGATTGCGGAGGGCCCCCGTCGCGAGGCCGCGAGACTGGATTGAGGTGAAATAACCGCCGAGGATGACCTTGCCGTCGGGTTGAAACGCGAAGGCGGCCACGGTGGAGTTGGCCGAGGCACTGAAGCCCGTGTCGAGCGAGCCGTCGGGGTTCAGGCGCGCGACGTAGGGCCGCTGGGTGGTGATCGTGCCGCGACCCCAGACGGATGTGAATTGACCGCCGACCATGACATCGCCGTCAGGAGCGAGCGCGATGGCGACGACATTGCCGCCAAAGTTGGGGTAGAACTCAGAGTCGAGGGTACCGTTGGCATTGAGCCGGGCGAGGCGGTTGCGGGTGGCGGAGTTTTCGTTGCCGGGCGGCTGGAGCGTTGAAAAAGAGCCGCCGAGAATGATCTTGCCGTCGCGTTGCACGGCGAGCGCGGCCACGGCGTTGTTGGCATTTGGATCGAATTCGGAATCGACGGTGCCGTTGGCGTTGAGGCGGGCGATACGATTGCGCGTCGTCACGACGCCGCTGCCGGAGGGTTGCAGGGAGGTGAAGCCACCCGCGATCACGATCTTGCCATCGCCGACGGCGGTGCGGGGGGTGCCGGAGAAATTCGAGGCCTCGAGCTGCGAGACGAGGGCGAGAACGAGGCTGTTGGGATTGGGGTTGTAGGCGGTGTCGAGCGAGCCATCGGCGTTGAAGCGGGCCACGTGGTTGCGGACGGCGGCGGTGGTGCCGGGCTGCACGGTGGTGAAGCGACCGCCGACGACGAGTTTGCCGTTGGGTTGGAACGTGAGGGCATTCACTTGGGGGAGCGTGCCGCCCGAGATGTTCGGGTTGAACGTGAGGTCGAGGGTCCCGTTGGCGTTGAGGCGGGCCACGCGATTGCGCGTCGTCGTGGTGGCGGCACCGTTGGGCTGGAGGGAGGTGAAATCGCCGCCGATCACGATGCGGCCGTCGGACTGGAGGACCAAGGCGCGGATGGGGCCGTTGGCGTTGGGGTCAAAGGTGGCGTCGACCGAGCCGTCGGGGTTGAGGCGGGCGAGATTGTTGCGGATCGCGGAGACACCTCCGCCGGGGCGGAGCGACGTGAATTGGCCGGCGACGAGGAGTTTTCCGTCGGGCTGGGTTGCCATGACATAGACGTTGCCATCGACGTTGGGATCAAAGCCATCGGCTGCAGAAGGGCTCTGAGCAAAGGCGGCAACGGCGCTCAAGAAGAGAGCGGAAACGAACAACGGGCGCAGGGCAGACCGGAAAAACGAAGCGGTGAACATAGATAAGAAGAGGCGGATGCAACAGGGCGACATCGCCGTGGGCAAGACGGATAACAGCCATCGGATGTCTCAGGTTCCGAGGAATCTTTACCCTGTTTAGAAAGGGGAGGCCGCAGCCCGGCCCACGGGCGGCGCGGCCTATTTTTTCAACGTTGGAGCGTAATCGATTCCGTGCAGTCTGAGCCTACTCCCATGAAGCTCATGAAATTTCGCCCCGCCCTCCTCGGTGCGTTCGCGGCCGCGCTCCTCACCGGCGCACCCGCGGACGCTCTCGCTGCTCCGCTGCTGCCAGCTCAGTCGGCTATCACCGCGGTGACCGTCTACACCGATCGCGCCATCGTCACGCGCACCGCCGCGCTCGATCTCGCGGCGACCGGCACGGCGGAAGTCACTTTTGAAAATCTCCCGGCCACTCTCCTCGACCAGTCGCTGCAAGTTTCCGGCCGCGGTGCGGCGCAGGTGACGATCCTCGATGTGACGGCGCGCGCGGCGTATGTTGATTTCACGCCCAACGAGCGGGTGAAGGCCATCGAAGACGCGTTGCGTGCGCTCGCGAAACAGCGCCGCGTGCTCGATGACCGCGGCGCGGTGCTCAAATCGCAGGACGGCTCGCTCGGCAAGCTGGAGACCGCCGCTACCTCCGCACCCCACAAAGACACCGCGCCCCGCCTGACGATCGAGGAGTCGGCGAAACTCCTCATCTTCCTCGAAGAACAACGCAGCAAACTCACGGCCGAGCGCCAATCGCTCGACACGCAACTCGAAGACCTCGCCGCCAAAGTCGACGCCGCGCAGCGCACACTCAACGAACTCCGCGGCGCCGGCGGTCGCGCTACCAAGACCGTCACCGTGCGCCTCGACACCGCGACGACTGGCAAACTCGACCTCTCGCTAAGTTATACGGTGCCCGGCGCGAGTTGGACGCCGAGCTACGACGCCCGTGTGAACTCCAACGAAAAGACCATCGCTCTCGTGTACTACGGCCTCGTGCGGCAGAACACCGGCGAAGATTGGAAAAACGTCGCGCTCATGCTCTCGACCGCGCGCCCGGCCCTGGGCGGCGCGGCACCCGAGGTGCGGCCGTGGGCGCTGGATGTGTTTGTGCCGCGGCCGGAGCCGATGCCTATCGTGTTCGGAACCAGCGCACGCGAAACGCGGATGAAAACCGCGGCGGCTCCCGCCTCGTTCGGGGCGGTGACCGTAGGGGCGGTGGCAGACTCTCCTCCGCCACCGAAAGACGCCAGCTTCGCCCAAGCCACGATCGACCAAGCCGCCACGAGCGCCTCCTTCAAAATTTCCGCACCCTCCAGCGTGCCGAGCGACAATTCCCCGCAGAAAATCCCCGTCACCACCGCCGCACTCGCCGCGAACCCGGAATATCTCGCGACGCCGAAGCTCCAGCCGGCCGCGTTTCTCACGGCGAAGGTCGTCAACACCTCCGAATTTCCGCTGCTCGCCGGACCGCTCAACGCGTTTCTCGACGGCACCTTTGTCGCCACGAGCGCGCTGCGCACCTTGATGCCCGAGGAGAAATTCGACCTCGCGCTCGGCGCCGACGAGGGGATTTCCGTGAAGCACCAGCGCGTGAAGCGTTTCGCCGAGGACACGGGCCTGACCAACAGCGGCAAGCGCGTGACCTACGAATATCGGCTCACGCTCCAGAACAACAAGAAGACCGCCGTGCGCGTGGGGGTGGCCGACCAGATTCCCGTTTCGCGCAACGAAAAGATCGTCGTGAAACAGCTCGCCCCCGACGCGAAGGAATTCAAGCC
>SYGN01000258.1 GCA_005799525.1 Opitutaceae bacterium
CGATCAGCCCGAGGCGATCGGTGCGGGCAATGAACAGAGAGACCTCCGAGAAGAGTTCTCGGGTGCCATAGGACTTGGAAACATCGGCGATGGTAAGCATCGGAACCCGATAACAAACACCAAGCCGGGGCGTGGCGTCAATGGCGCGCTTGCAGCGGTGCAAAATGAGGGGGCAGTGACAAAGTCGTTCCGCCAATCTTTCCTCTTTCTCTTTATCTTTCTTGCTCGTCAGGGCTCCGGCTCGGAGAGGATTGTCGGCCGGAGAGAGAGAGATTAAGAGAAAGAGGAAAGAGAACGATTACTGGGCGCGCGACCGACTTTGACGCCGCCCTGGGGAAACGAGGGGGCTCTCCAGCGCGGCGGCTGGGAAGCCACCGGTCCGTGGCCGAAAATTAGCGGGCGAGGGTCAAAGCGATGCAACCCGCGACGGCGATGACGCTGCCCACGAGGGCGCGGCGGGTCGGGCGGTCGCCCTCGAGCCAGTAGGCGATGGGGATGGCGAACAGGGGAGTGGTGGCGGCGATGGGGAGCACGATGCCGCTGGGCGACGTGGCGAGGGCCCATTGGTAGCAACTCACCCCGGCGACCGGGCCGGCGAGACCGGCGGCCAATATGAGCCAGAGACCGCGGGCAGAGGTGGGCGGGAATGAAGTGTCCGAAAGAACGTGACACTTTTCGGTGGGGGCGGCGAGGGAGGCGCCGGTGGCGGTGGGGCGGCGAAGGAGGTGGAGAATGAGGAACCACAACGCGGTGAAGATGAGGCCGGCGAAAATCCGGTGGTAGGCGGCGTTGATGCCGAAGGTGGCGTTGTGCGCGGCTTCGCCGGCGGCCTCGGCGACGTTGACTCCCTTGCGGCTGACGAGAGCGCCGAAACCTTGACCGCACGCGGCGACGAGGCCGAAGAGGAAGCCGATGGGGCGCACGGTTACGCGGGGCGGGCTCGATTTGTTGGGCAGCAGGGCGACGACGACGCCGATCAGAATGACCAGGCCCCAGAGGATCTGCGTCGCGGTGAGGCGGGTGCCGAGCCAGAGCCACTCGCCGAGGGCGGCGAGGGGCGCGGCCAAGCATTGCGTCATCAAGACCGTGAGACGGGAGCCGAGCAGCGGGAGGGCGGCATACACGCCGAGGTCGCCGAGGCCCATGCCGATGACGCCGCTGAGAAAAAACCAGCCGACACTGGCGCTGCCGAAACCGTGGCCGAGGGTATGGGCGAAGAGGCCGAGGAAGGCGGCGGCGACGAGGAGGCGGCCGACGTTGGCGCGCATGGAGCCGTTGGCGCGCACGCTCTTGCTCGCGCAGGTGGCGTTGAGGGCGAAGAAAAAGGCGGCGAGAAACGAGGCGAGCATGGGCAGCGGTGGCAACAAGAGCGCACGGATTCGCGGGGTGCGACGGTTTTTTGTCGCCCAGCGTCACAGCGCGGCGCAATTCTGTACACTTACATGAAAGCCAAGAAAGCCAGAGTAAAACCCGAAGCCGTCAACGCTGCGCTCGCCGCGAAAAAAGGGCCGATCTCGAAATTTATTGCCCATCACTACCGGCATTTTAATGCCGCGGCGCTCGTCGATACCGCGAAGGGTTACGAGGCGCACCTCGAGGCTGGGGGCAAAATGCTGGTCACGCTCGCAGGCGCGATGTCCACGGCGGAGCTCGGGATCTCGCTCGCCGAGATGATTCGGGAGGACAAGGTCCACGCGATCGTGTGCACGGGGGCGAATTTGGAGGAGGATATTTTCAATCTCGTCGCCCACGATTATTATGAGCGCGTGCCGTACTACCGGCACCTGACCGCGGAGGATGAAGTGGAGTTGGTGAAGCGGCATATGAATCGCGTGACGGACACGTGTATCCCGGAGATGGAAGCGATGCGCCGCATCGAGGCGGTGGTCGCGGACGAGTGGACGAAAGCGGACCAGGCGGGTGAGCGGTATTTCCCGCATGAGTTCATGTACAAGATCCTGCGCAGTGGAAAACTGCAGAAGAGCTACCAGATCGATCCGAAGAATTCGTGGATGCTAGCCGCGTGCGAGAAGGACCTGCCGATTATCGTCCCTGGCTGGGAGGATGCGACGTTGGGCAATATGTATGCGGGCCGCTGTGTGACGGGTGAAATCAAGCACGTCCACACGGTGCGCACGGGAATCGAATACATGACGTGGCTGGCGGAGTGGTATACGAAGACCGCGAAGAAGCTGAAGAACGGCGAGGGCTCGATCGGGTTTTTCCAGATCGGCGGTGGCATCGCGGGCGATTTCCCCATCTGCGTCGTGCCGATGTTGCATCAGGATCTCGGCCGCACGGGCGTGCCGCTGTGGGGTTATTTCGCGCAGATCAGCGACTCGACGACGAGCTACGGCAGTTACTCAGGCGCGGTGCCGAACGAGAAGATCACGTGGGGTAAGCTCGCGGGCTCGACGCCGAAATTCATCGTTGAGAGCGACGCGACGATCGTGGCGCCGTTGATCTTCAATTGGGTGCTGGGGAATTAAGGGACAGCGGACGGCGACGATTCCCGGGGGATCTGCTGCGCGGCGGAGCCGCAACCACTACGACGAACAAAAACATTTTGACCACGGATGCGGCGGATAATGCGGATCAAGGCAGGCCTACCTCCGGAGCCGACCGCGTCGCCGGAAGTTTGGGAAGTTTTCCTGCCTCAATCATCCTCCTGCCTACCGGATCGAGCTGCGCAGTCGGGGTCGGGGGCTCAACTTGGAGGAAGGACAGGAAGATTTTCCGAAACGATCGTGCCGACCGCGAAATCCGCGGGCGACTGTGACGACCAACATCGCCAGAGATTTTGACCCTTTATGGTCGGCCGCCGGCTCGCAGGCGCGCTGAGCGTCCGCGAGCGGACGGGCCACCGTTGGATACCTGTGGGCTTGCGCTGGCGCATGGGCCTGCGGTGATCGCCGGATGGCCAATGTGCTCCTCTCGGAAAAATCGCCCTATCTGCTCCAGCATGCGGAGAATCCGGTGGCGTGGCTGCCGTGGGGCGAAGCGGCGTTTGCGCGGGCGAGGGCGGAGGAAAAGCCAATTTTTCTGAGCATCGGTTATTCGACGTGTCACTGGTGTCACGTGATGGCGCACGAGTCGTTTGAGAATGAGGCGGTGGCGGCGATTTTGAACGAGCACTTCGTCGCGATCAAAGTGGACCGCGAGGAGCGGCCCGACGTGGACAAGGTTTACATGGCCTACGTGCAGGCGCTCACCGGCCATGGTGGGTGGCCGCTCAGTGCGTGGCTCACGCCGGAGCTCAAACCATTTTTCGGCGGCACTTATTTTCCGCCCGAGGATCGTCACGGGCGTGCGGGGTTTCCGGCGATTCTGCGGGCCATCGCGGAGGGCTGGAAAAGCGAACGGGACAAACTTGTCACGGAGAGCGAACGCGTGCTCGGCACGCTGCGAGACGATCATGCGGGACAGAGAACGCGGGACGGGGGCGCGGGGACCGCGGACGGGCCGCTGGCGGTCGCCGGTGGGGAGGCCTTCGAGCAGTGTTTTCAATACTACTACGAGGCGTTCGATGGGGCCAACGGGGGCTTCGGTGGGGCGCCAAAATTTCCGCGGGCCGCGAACTTAAATTTTTTGTTTCGCGTGGCGGCGATTCAGGGCGTGGCGAGTGAGACGGGCGCGCAGGCGGTACGGCTGGCGACGTCGACGCTGCGGGCGATGGCGTGCGGCGGCATCCACGATCACGTGGGTGGTGGGTATCATCGCTATGCGGTGGATGAGACTTGGTTCGTGCCGCACTTCGAGAAGATGCTCTACGATCAGGCGCAGATCGCGATTAACTGCCTTGAGGCGAAGCAGGCGACGGGCGACGAACGGTTCGCGTGGATGGCGCGGGATATTTTCGACTACGTGCGGGCGGAGCTGACGAGCCCGCAGGGCGGGTTTTTTACGGCGGAAGACGCGGATTCGCCGGTGGGCGGCCGTGGCACGAGCGCCCCGCCCGTGAGCGAGTTGGAACCCGGGCGGGACGCCCGTGCCGCGGGGGAACCGGCGCACGCGGCAGGGGCGTTTTATGTGTGGAGTGCGGCGGAGCTGCGCGCCGTGCTGGGCGAAGACGCGGGGCTGATCGCCGCGCATTTTGGAGTGTTGGATACGGGCAACGTGACGGGCCCACTGGACCCGCACGGCGAATTTCGCGGCAAAAACATTCTCGTGCAGCGGCGCTCGCTCGTGGAAACAGCGAAGATGTTTTCGCTCGGGCCCGAAGCAGCGAATGAGCGGATCGGAGCGGCATTGGCGACATTGAAGGTGGCGCGGGCGGGGCGGCCGCGGCCGTTGCGCGACGACAAGATTGTGACGGCGAACAATGGCCTGATGATTTCGGCGTTGGCGAAGGCGGCGCAGGTGCTGGGAGGAGAGAACGCGGAACGAGAACGATTTTTGCGGTCGGCAGAGCGGGCGGCGGCGTTTGTCGAAAGGGAGTTGTTTGATGCGGCGCGAGGCGTCTTGTTTCGCTGCTGGCGCGAGGGGCGCGGGGTGAATGAAGGGTTTGCCGAGGACTATGCGTATTTTATCCAAGGGCTGCTCGATTTGTATGAGGGATCGTTCGCGCTGCGGTGGTTGATTTGGGCGGAGGCGCTGCAGGAAAAAATGGACGAGCTTTTTTGGGATGAGACGCGGGGCGGGTATTTTAACTCGGCGGCGGGCGATGCGAGCATCGTGCTGCGGCTGAAGGAGGATTACGACGGCGCGGAGCCGGCGCCGAGTTCGGTGGCGGCGATGAACTTGCTGCGGCTGGCGACGCTGTTGCCCGATCAAGACGCGGCGGGGGCGCCGCATCCCCAAACCTATCGCGGGCGCGGGGTGCGGTGCATCGAGGCGTTTCGGACGCAGTGGTCGCGGACGCCGCAGGGGATGCCACAGATGGTGTGTGCGCTGGAGCTGGCGCTCGAAGCGCCGCGGCACGTGGTGTTGGTCGGCGATCCGGAGGCGGGCGATTTTCGCGCGCTGGCGGCGGGGTTGCACGAGCAGATCGGGCCGCGGCGGGCGTTACTGGCCGTGACGAATGACACGGACCGCGGGTGGTGGGCGGAGCGGGCGCCGTGGATGACGGAAATGGTGGCGATCGGTGGACGCGCGACGGCCTATGTGTGCGCGGAGTTTGCCTGTCAGGCGCCGGTAACAGAGCCCGGGGATTTGCGGCGTTTGTTGCGGTAAAGCCGAGGTGGAGTCAGCCACGTCTTGAATGCGGATTTTGCAGATTTCGCGGATAAAGGTCGCACCAGCTTGGAGCAGCGGAGCGATTTGCGAGATCCACGGTTGAATCAACGCGGAAAACTTGACGTGTTTGAAATAAGTTTCGGAGTTGAAGGACTCCCCTGCTACCAACGACCCATGAGATTTTGACCATTTAATGTAGGCCGCGTATTGGCAGGCGCGCTGAGCTTCCACCAGCCTTCGGCCGCCCAAAGTCCACAACCGATCAGACATTGGTATTAACACTGACCCGTGAAAATTCTCGCCGTTGAAGACGATCCCGTGGAGCGCGCGATTTTGCGCAAGGCGGTCCAGCGAGTGGATTACGACGTGATCGCGGCCGCGGAGGGTGAGGTGGCGTGGGTGGCCGTTTGGCGATGAACCCGACCACTGAGAGCATTCAGCGGCTCGAGGAGAAGATCGCGTATCTCGAGCGCCACGTGACGGAGCAGGACAAGGCGATGCTCGAGATGTCCGATGACATCACTCGCTTGAGCCGTGAACTGAATGCGCTGCGTGAGCGCGCGGGCCAAGATGCGCCGGGCGGTGGCGGCGAGGAAGCGATGCCGGACGAGCGGCCCCCGCATTACTGAACCGTATCGATGCAGCTGAGAACTGAGCGATTGATCTTCAGGGCTGAAATGCGCGACCACGCCTGACGGACCAAGTCCACTGTTTGATTTTGCTCGCTACTCTTGGCTCCCGACTGAATTTCTACGGCTGAAGTATGCAATCGGAGGAAGGCACGTCAGCAAGCAACGGCCCTACGCTCGATGGCATCGTTCCGCGGTCAGAACGACGCGGTGAGTTCCTGTTGGTGACCTGGGTCGAGGTTCTGCTTACCGAGAGCAGTGCACTCGATGCTGTCGTTCTTGTAGAGTTTGAAACTTACGGGACCCGTAGCGTCAGGTGTTTCCCAGCGCCATTTTCCGATGGAGACGAACTGCAACGGAACGCCTTTTTCCCAGCTTAAGCCGGGGCCTTCGCCGCGAATGAAGAGGCGATTGCCGATGCCGATGTAAGCGGTGGCGATGAGCCGCGTGGCGCCGTCGGAGGTGAGGACCCGCTCGGTGAGTTCCGCCGATTGTGGGGCCGGCGTATCGTCGATTTGGAGACCGAGGGCGTGCTCATCGTGGTCGGTGGGCGCGGGTTTCTGCGCGGCACGTTTGCGCGGGGAGGTGGGCGCGCCGTCTGGGGCGGCTTCGTCGGCGACGGTGGCGGGCTGCTCGGCCGCGGCCGCGTCGGGTGCGGTTGCTGGCGTGGGAGCGACGACCGTGGAATCAGTGGTCATCGGTGCGGGTTCGGGGATGACGCTGGCTGGTGCGGGCGGAGGTGGGGGTGCTTCGGAAGCGCTGGCGGCGATTGCGGAGACGGGCGCGGCGGGCGGGGGTTCGCTGACGGGCGCGAGTTTGGTGGGTGCCGCGAGTTCGCTGACGGGTTCCGCCGCCACGTTGGCGGGAGTGGGCTCAGGCTCGGCGGCCAGAGCTTCGACCGCGTGGGCGGTGAACGGTTCGGCCGTTTCCGGTGTGACGGGGACGTCCTCAAGAAGTGTGGTGGTGGGAACGGGCGTTGGTTCGTCGGCGGGAGGAAGCACGACGGGCGCGGGCATTTCCTCCATGGGGGCCGGCGCAGGGGTCTCCTCGGGCGCGGGCGTTTCGCGGCGTGGCTTGCGCGGGCGTTTCGGTGGGTGGGCCGCACCTTCGGTTACGATGGGCGAAATACTCGTGGAGTCCGTCGCGGCTGGCGCGGGCATATTTTCCTCGGGCAAGGCGACGGAAGCTGCGGGCGGAGCGTAGCTGATGACGGGGGCGGGAAGGGTTTTTATGACTGCGACGGCGGCGTCGACGGCGCGTTCGACGCGCTCGGTGCTCGCGGTGACTTGGGCTTCGAAGGTGGCGAGCGCGGCCGTCGTGGCCGTCGAGATCGCTGCGCTGATGGTGGATAATTTCGCATCAAGCTCAGCGGTGGCGTGGAGGTGGGACTTGGCTAGAGTGTGCTCGGCGGCGAGCGTCGCCGCCGTGATCGTATCGCTGGCGGCGGTGGCGGCGGCCGTCAGGGCGGCCGTGGCGGTCGTGACCGCGTGGGCGACGGCAGCGGAGGTCGCGGAGGAAAATTGCGTGAGCGCGGCGGTGGAGGCGTGGGCGATGACCTCGCTCGAGGCGGTGAGATTTTTTTGGGAGGCGGCTTCGAGTTTGGTCCAGTCGGCGGCGGATTTTGAAATTTTATCCGAAACGGACTCGAGCCGTTCGCTCTCGGTGGTGCGGAGGGCGACGAGTTCCTTTTCGAGTTCCTCTTTTTCCGTATCGTTGGACGCGGCGAGCGCGGCCTGGAACTCGGCGATCTTTTCTTGGAGTTTCTGGGGGAGGTGTTCGGCGTGGCGAAGGTTCTTGAGAGAGAGTTCGGCGATAGCGTGCAGGCCGGTGGCAGCGATGCTGATTTGTTCGGCGGACGAGGAGATCGTGCGGGAGAGGGCTTCCAGAGCCCGCTGGCGGTCATCAAGGGTTTCGTTTTTCACGCGCTCATAGTGAGCGACGATCGGCACGAGGCCGGCGATCGCGCCGATGATCAGGCAGATGACGATGGCGAAGGTCGTGCCATCCGTGAACGGGCGGGGACTCCTCCACGCGATGAGGCCGGCGCCGCCGAGCAGGGCGAGGTCGGTGACAATGAAGATCCACGTGGGCAGTTTAGGGGTCTGGTCGGAGGGCGTCATGTGGTGCGGCGATGGCGTCCGTGCGTCGATAGGTTTGAGTGGCGCGACGCGCGGACGGCGGAATGTTTTTGCGCCGCGAAAGCGGACTTTTCAACCACGGAGTTCGGAGAGTAATCCCCACGTCGGTAGACGGAGACCTGCATCGAGGGGATTTCCGGCTACCACGTCCGCCAGATCATCCCGCAGAGTGAGAGGAGAAACCCGATGCGGACGGCGCCCTCCAGCGTGAGGGTTACGAGGGTCCATTTTATCGGAGTGCCGCGACGAATCGAGAATCCGGCGGACGAGACGATGAGCAGGCCGAGCGCATCGGCGCGACCAAGCGGGGTGAAGAGGAGACCGAGCATCCAAAGCCAGTAACTGAAAATTGCCACGGTCCAGAAAAACGCGGTGACTTCGCTCAGTCTGAGCGCGCGCGGGTCGGCGTTGCGGGCGATTTGTTTAATGCCGAGGTAGCGCTCCCCCAGCACAAGTTGCGCGACCTCAAAAACGATGAAAACGGGTGCGAGGAAGATGAGCGGGCTCACGGTGCGAAAAAAACGAGGCTGGGGGCGAAAGGCAACGCGAGGGAGTGTCCAGGTGAACCCGCCGCGGTGCACCCGGCGCCGAAGCAGATTTCGGATGTGAGGAAGTCGTATTTGCCAAACGGGTGGGATTGCATCAGGATTTTTTTAATTCCCCTGCGTGTGCGCGCCGCCATTAGATTGCTGTTGTCTGGGTCCCTGCTGACCGCAGGAGTGCGGGCAGAGTCTTGGATGCCGGAGCGGGTGGGTGAACTGCGTGCGGCGATTCGGACGAATTTTTTCGTGCCCGAGCCGTTGCCGGTGCTGGCGGCGAAGACGCATCGGCGGTTTGTGCCGGCGCCGGGAGTGGTGGCGGAGGCGGTGAAGTATGCGACGGAATGGGGGACCCGGGTGCCGGCGATTTTGTATTTGCCGGAGCGGTTGCCGAGTGGAGGCAAGGTGCCGGGGTTCGTTGTCGTGAACGGACACGGCGGGGACAAGTATTCGTGGTATGCCTATTTCACGGGTGTGGCGTGGGCGCGGGCGGGCGTGGCGGTGCTGACCTACGATCAGGCCGGCGAGGGCGAGCGCAGCAGTACGGGGAAATCCGGCACGCGCGAGCACGACAAACTGAAGGGCGATGCGGAGCTGGCGAGGCGGTTGGCGGGATTGATGATCACGGATGTACGGCAGGCGGTGTCGTACCTCGTGGAGCGGCCTGAGGTGGATGCGAGGCGGATCGGCGCTGGCGGGTATTCGCTGGGATCGTTTGTGCTGGCGCTCGCTGGCGCCGTGGAAACGCGGTTGCGTGCGTGCGTACTGGTGGGCGGTGGCAATCTCGACGGGCCGGGTGGGTATTGGGACGCGTCGAGCAAGACGATGTGTCAAGGGCTGCCCGATCAATCGCTCGCGTTTCTCGGGAACCGCGGTGCGATGATGTATGTGCTGCACGCAGCGCGCGGGCCGACGCTGATTTGGAACGGGCGGGTCGATTCGGTGGTCGCGATGGGCGGTTCGCAGGATGCGTTTTTCGAGAGTTTGCGCGCACGGGTGGCGACGTTGCGCGGAACGGCGGACGGAGGGTTCGAGTTTGGTTTTACGGTGGCGGGCGGGCACCGGCCGTATTGGTTGACGAAGCCAGCGGTGAGCTGGTTGGAGCGGCAGCTCGATTTTCCAGCGTGGACGGCGGCGTCGATCGAAGCGGAGGGCGAGACCCCCATCGGCGAGTGGGCGCAGTCTAGGGTCTGAACAATAAAATCCGCGTGGTCACCAGATACTCCAATGGCTTTCGCACCTACCGGGCGATGGAGGTCGCCCTTTATCCCAATCTTCGGCACCTACCCGAACCCGAGTTCATCCACAGATTCAGCTGACCAGAAGAAATTTCAGACGAAGATTACCCAGGTTTTGGTAGGAACCGTAGGGGGCGTTGGCGCCGCGACCGCGGGCGGAACCGAGGCCGGCGCTGGTGAAGTGTTGGATTATGAGGGCCTCGACGTTTTTTCCTGCGAGGAGGAGGCGACGAATTTCGGGGAGAGACTTGAAGGCTGCGGGGCAGTCGGCGTCTTGAGGCGAACCGGACCACACGCCGGTTGCGTTGAGGACGATGCGTTCTTCGGCGATGCCGCCGAAGACCATGGCGCCGAGGCGACCGTTGCCGTGCGGACTAGATTCCGTGAAGTGTTGGGCGGGAGCGTCGAACCAGATGAGGTGTTCGGGGGAGGCGCGGAGGGCCGATCCGCTGATGGCGACGAAGGTGAGGGCGGCAACGAAGGAACGTGCGCGCGGGTCCGCGGAAATGATGAGGGGCGATGTCATGCGAGAGGCGCGGATGAGCGGAGAAAGTACGTGGAGGCCGGGGCGCGCGAGGCGGATAATCGGCGGTTGGGGAACCGCCGCCCGTGCGTCCATGAAACCATGAACTCAGAATGTGAAAGTCATCTCCCCCGCGCAGACAGAGCGCGCGGGGCAGTCGGAGGCAACTGCGTCGCCGCAAGGCGGGGTGGGGAGCAGCCCGAG
>SYGN01000259.1 GCA_005799525.1 Opitutaceae bacterium
ACCGGCCACCGCCCGCGCAGCCTCCTCGCCGTTCCGCCGCTGGCTCTGGCCGCTCGCCGCGGCGGCGGCCGTGGCCCTGAGTTTCGCGACCTATCGTTTCGGGACACTTTCGGCCCCGCAGCCGCCCGCGCCCAGCACGCAGGTGCTCGCGGATGGCACGGTGGTGGAGCTTAACGGCGCCGCCGTCATCGTCTCCGACTTCACCGCCACCGAACGCCGCGTGCGACTGGAGCGTGGCGAGGCGCACTTCACCGTTACGAAGGACGCCGCCCGCCCCTTCACCGTCACGGCGGCGGGCGTCTCCGTGCGCGCGGTGGGCACCGCGTTCAACGTCCGCCTCGCCGATGCCGCCGTCGAAGTCCTCGTCACGGAAGGTCAGGTGCGCCTGCAACCGCCGCCCGCCGCCGCCGTTCCCGCCAGCGCTTCCGCCGCCCAACCCTCGGCGCTCTCCGTGCCCGCCGCGCCCGAGCGCACGCTAACCGCCCGCCAGCGCGCCGTCGTGCCAACTACCTCCACCGCCTCCGCCGCTGCGTCGCCGGACGTCGCCACGCTCACGCCGAGCGAGATTGCCCGCGTGCTCGCTTGGCAACACCGGCTCTTGAACTTCACCGCGACGCCGCTCGGCGAAGTCGTCGCGGCTCTCAACCGCCGCAACGCCACGCAGCTCGTGCTCGCCGACCCGGAACTCGCCGCGCTGCGGGTGAGCGCCTCGCTGCGCTCCGATAATGTCGACGGCTTCGTGAAGCTGCTCGAGACCGGTTTCGACGTGCGCGCCGAGCGCCGCGGCGACGCCGAGATTCTGCTCAGCCGCGCACCCTGACGCCTTTGTTTCGTTCGTTTTGACCAAGCCCCACCCAAACCCCACCCGCTCCGCCTCCCTCGCCTTCGCCGCGCCAGCCCGCGTGGCCGCGGCGTGGGTGGCATGGCTGCTGACCTTCTCCTGTGCCCTCGCCGGTCCCGACAACACCGTCCGCCCGTTTCGCATCCCCGCCGGCCCGGCCAGCGAGGCGCTCAAGCAGTTCGCCGAGCAGGCGCAGCGCGAAATCCTGTTTCCCTCCGAGCCCGTGGGCGATGTGCGCACGCCCCGCGTCATTGGTGATTACCCGCCGCGCGAGGCGCTCGACCGCCTGCTCGCCGGCACCCGCCTCCGCGCCCTCGAGGCGGCCGACACCGGCGGCTTCGTGATCTCACCCGCGGCGGTACAGCCGATCAGCGCGACCGGCGCTCCCGTTTCACCCAATTCCATGAAAACAAAAAATACGAAATCAACCCTCGCCGCAATTGCCGGCTGGTTCGCGCTTGCCCTTGCGCCCGTGTCGATCACTCACGCGGCCGACGGCGCTATTGCCCAGGCTCTGGGCGGAATCGATGGTCTGGTGCTCAACCGGGCAACGGGCGCGTACCTCGCCAATGCCGAGGTGCGCCTCGTCGGGGCGGATCGGGTGGCCTACACGAACACCATCGGTGCCTTCGAATTCTCCCAGGTGCCGGCCGGCGCGGCCAAGCTGTTGGTCACGTATCCGGGGCTTGATCCGACAGAAGCCAACCTCGTGGTGGTCGTCGGGCAGCGGGTAAGCCGCGAAATCGAATTGTCCAGCGGCACCTACGATACGCTGCTGAAGCTCGAGCGGTTTGTCGTCACCAGTGATCGCGAGGGCCGGGCCGCTGCCCTGTCGCAACAAAAGCGCGCCGAGAACATGGTCGCGGTCATCTCCTCGGGCGAATTTCCCAACGTGGCCAGCGGGAACATCGGCGACTTTCTCCGCAACGTTCCAGGCATCGTGGTCGATTATTCCGGCCCCGATCCGCGGGCCATCCGCGTGCGCGGCATGGATTCACGAATGGGAGCGGTGACCATCGATGGGATGCGGGGCGCCAACGCCAATGCCAGCGGCACTTCGCGCCAGTACGACCTCGACGTGATGTCGCTGCAGAACATCGAGTCGATCGAAGTCACCAAGTCTCCGACCGCCGAGCAATCCGCCGACATGGGCGGAGGTCAGGTCAATCTTGTGACCAAGAGCGCCTTTGCCCTCAAGGGGCGCCGCATGGCCTACAGCCTCAACGTCAACGGCAATGCCAACAACTGGACTCCGTTCGAGAAGACCACCGGCCCCAATCAGGATCCGAAGGAAAACAACAAGCTCTTTTTGGGAGGAACTTTTGGCTACACGAACTCGTTTCTCGGCAACCGTCTGGGCGTCGCGGTCAACGCCAGCGAGTACACCCGTTTTGTCGGCCAACAGACGTTTAGCACGAAGTGGGCGGGCACGACTTTCGCTCGCGAGGATCCACGCGGGGCCATCCCCCGTGGCCTGGACTACGAGTACGTGCCGTCGCTGACGACGCGGAGATCTCTGGCCGTCAACCTCGACTTTCGGGTCAGCGACCGCACCACCGCGTACCTCAAGACCATGGTCAATGACAGCAAGCTCTTCCAACTGGGGCGGCTGGGCGGTGTCTACTCCGGGGTCAATCCCACGACGAACGCCGCGGTGAACAGCAACTACGTGCTGCCGGACTACAGCGACACGTCGGCCACGATGATTGGCGAACTCAATCCCACCCTCGACACGGCCCGGGCCTCGACCAACGGCAATTCCCCCCGGGCGCGGGCGCTGGCCGGCCAGTATCTGAACAAGCAGGGCACCGGCACGAATTTCTCCGCCGGCGCGAAACATGAGTTCGGCCGTTGGAAGCTCGACTACGCGGCCGGGGTCTCGCAGGCGACCAACCGCTACGACTCGGAATTTGGCGACAAGGGCACCTTCGGCAGCGCGGAATTCCACCTGCGCGGCATTTCCTACCGCATCGACACGCCGCGGGATTTGTCCAATCCGGTCATCACGCAGACGGCCGGCCCGAGCATTTTCGATCTCGGCAACTACGTGAGCAGGAGCCTCACCACCGACCAGACCACCAACAGCAACATCGGCACCTTCCGAGTCACCACCGACTCCCGCAACGGGCGCGACAATTTTATCACCTACCTCGGCAACGCGCGCTACGACTTCGCGACGGCGGTGCCAGTCTATGTGAAATCCGGCCTGGCCTTTCGCCACCAGCATCGCGACACGCTGACGCCAAACCAGCGCGCTTGGTACTATGTCGGGCCGGATGGAATATCGGGCACGCCGGATGACTCGGAAAACCTCGGCCGCTTTCAGGAATTCAGTCTGAAGCGCCACGCCTACGGTTATCCGAATGTGGTTCCCAGCCTGGCGAAAATCTACGAGTATTATTTGAGCAACCCGCGGGCGTTTCAGGAGGACAAGTACATGACCATCCGCAACGCCGCGGCCAACAACCGCACCTTCGAGGAGAAGATTGCGGCGGCCTACTTGATGTCGGGAATCAAGCTCGGCAAATTGGGGCTCAACCTCGGATTGCGCGGGGAGCGCACCACCAGCCAGGGGGAGGGGCCGGTGACTGACAACAAGGCGGCCGTCGGCATCACCGACCGCCTGGCGCAGGCCCGCGCGATCTACGGGTCCAAGCGGGCACGCAGCGACAGCGACTACACGAACTGGTTTCCCAACGCCCAGGCGCGATATGATTTTGCGCCCGACTTGATCGCACGCGCTTCGTACAGCAAGACGATCGGCCGCCAGGATCTTGGCAATCTCATCCCCGGTGCCTCAATCTCCGACAGCAGCCCGGTCGTCGTCACGGTGAACAACACCGCGCTCAAGCCCAACTTCATGACGAACTACGATGCCAGCCTGGAGTACTACCTCAAGCCGGTTGGGGTCTTTTCCGTCGGCGCCTTCTATAAGGTGATCAGCAACTACACCCGGAGCATGGACCAGACGATTGTCGCCAATGGCGGCTACAACATCGAAGGAATCAACATGAACGATTATGTGGGAGGGACGTTGCGGCAGCAGGAGAACGCAAGCGACGGCAAGGTGCAGGGGGTGGAGGTTTCGTACTCGCAGCAGCTGTCGGCTTACGCCCAATGGCTGCGGGGCGTGGGCGTGTTTATCAACTACACTACCCAGCGGGCGGAGGGAAAGTTCGGGGGCACGACTGACGTCACCGTGCCACTGGACAACTATGTGCCGCGCACCTTCAATGCCGGGCTGAACTACCGGCACCGGCGCCTGGAACTCAGTTTGAAGTACAACCGGAAATCGCAGTATGCTTGGTCGGGCGGGGCGGCGGGTTACGATTATCGCCGCGGAACCTTTGACTTCGACGCCAGCTACGAAGTTCGGACCGGGCATTCGCTGTTCTTCCAGGCGACCAATCTGACGAACGAGCGGAATCGTTCGTTTCTGGTTTACCCCCATCGCACGGAGCGGTTCCGGGAATTCGGCACCACGCTCAATTTTGGCCTCAAGGGCCGCTTCTAAATACGACGTCATTTAGAAATGCCCACGCTCGGAGGGCGCCGCTCCAGCGCCCGCGAGGGCAAACTCGGCGTCGCCCTCTGCGGCCTCGGCGGATTCTCGAAGCAATCCATCGCGCCCGAGCTGCCGCTCGCGAAAAACGTCTACCTGGCCGGCGCCATCACCGGCGATCCCGCCAAGGGCCGGGAGTGGGCCAAGCAATACGGTTTTCCCGAGAAAAACATCTGGAGCTACGCCGACATGGCGCGCCTTGCCGAAGCGAAGGACATCGCGATCGTCCACGTCGTCACGCCCAACAGCCTGCACGATGACCGGCCAGGCGCCCGTCGCCGCACGCGGCTTTGCCTCCACGCGGCACAAGGACATCTTCCTCGCCGACGACACGCTCCAACTCGGCGCGATGCTCGATGCCTTCGCGCAGGCGATCACCGCCGGCACGCCGTTCAAGGCCGACGGCGCGATGGGCCGGCGTGACATCCGCATCGTCGAGGCCATCTACTCCTCGGTTGCACAGGGCGGAAAGAGCGTTTCCATCAAGTCATGAAAGTGCCCCGCCTGCCCGCCTGCGCGGCGTTGCTGCTTGCCCTCCCCCTCGGCGCGGCCGCCGCCGAAGCCGAGAGCCTCTTCGTCCGCCGCGTCTGGCCGATGATGCAGGACAAGTGCGTCGCGTGCCACGGGCAGGACGAAGCCAAGATCAAGGGCGGTCTCGATCTGCGCACACTCGCCGAGACGCTCGTCGGCGGCGACAGCGGCAAGCCGGCGCTCGTCGCCGGCCAACCAGAGCAGAGCCCGTTCTACCTCGCCGTCACGCGCACGCACGACGCCTGGGAGGCGATGCCACCCAAGGAAAACGACAAGCTCACCGCCGAGCAGGTCGCCTACGTGCGCGACTGGATCGCTGCCGGCGCGCCGTGGCCCGACGCCGCGCGCTCCAAGATTCTCCTCGCGCAAAAGGACAAGTGGTCCGCCGAAGACGGCATCCTCATGCCGACCAGCGGCGGCCTGTCCGCCGACTGGACCAACCGCCGCTACAAGCCCGAAGGCATGTGGGCCTATCTGCCAGTGAAGAAGCCGGCGGTGCCGGTTGCGCCTGCGGCGCGAGAAGGGGAGAGGGAGAGAAAGAGCGACGAAGAGAAAAAACCGTCTGCGTCTCCCTCTCTCCCCGTCTCGCCGTCTCTCCGTCTTCACCCGAATCCCATCGACGCGTTCATCAATCAGAAACTCCCCGCCGGCCTCGCGCCCGCGCCCGCGGCCGACGCCCGCACGTTCATCCGCCGTGCGACGTTTGATCTCACCGGTCTGCCGCCGACGCCGGAAGAAGTCGCGGCCTTTACTCCCGCTTACCTCGCCAATCCGCAATCGGCCATCGCCAGTCTGATCGACCGCTTGCTCGCCTCGCCGCACTACGGCGAACGCATGGCCCAACACTGGCTCGACGTCGTGCGCTACGCCGACAGCAGCGGCTTCGCCAATGACTTCGAGCGCGGCAACGCGTGGCGTTACCGCGACTACGTCGTGCGCTCCTTCAACGCCGACAAACCCTACGACCGCTTCGCCCGCGAGCAGATCGCCGGCGACGAAATGGCCGACTCCTCTCAACTCTCAGCTCTCAACTCTGAGCTCTTGGTCGCCACCGGTTTTCTGCGCATGGGCCCGTGGGAACTCACCGGCATGGAAGTCGCCAAGGTCGCGCGCCAACGCTTCCTCGACGACGTGACCAACAGCGTGGGTGAGACCTTCCTCGCCCAATCCCTCCAGTGCGCGCGCTGCCACGACCACAAGTTCGATCCCGTGCCGACGCGCGACTACTATTCGATCCAGGCGACGTTCGCGACAACCCAACTCGTCGAGCGCCCAGCCTCCTTTTTGCCCGTCGAAAACACCGCTGGTTTCGACGAAAAAAAGTATCTCGAGCCCCGCCGCGAGGACTACCTCGCGACCCTGCGCCGCCTCGATGCGCAGATGCTGGCCTCGGCCGAAAAATGGTTTCAAGAAAAAGGCCTCGACCCCGCGAAATGGAACGCCGCCGTCGAGCAAGCCCGCACCCAGGAACGCGGAGCCAAGCGCCGGGAATTCGAAGGTGCCTTCAATGCCGCGCGGAACGCCCTCACGCGCCAAAAGGTGCCCGAGGATCAGTTTCCGCCGAAACTCGTCGGCTTCAGCCCCGAGGATTACGGCAACGAGCGCGTCGCCCGCAAAGGGCTGGAACGCCTCAAGTGGGAGTTCGACCGCTACGAACCCGTCGCCCTCACGGTCTACAACGGCCGCACGCCCGAGTTGAAGGCCGTCTTCAATCCCCTGCGCATGCCCGCGAATCGCATGACCGAGGGCGAACTGGAGCAGACGTGCATCTTGACCTACGGCGACCCGTTCGCGCTCGGGGAAAAAGTTTCGCCCGGCGTGCTCAGTGCCATCGGCGTCGCGCCAAAGACTCCGGTGCCCGACACCATCGAGGGCCGCCGCGCCGCTTTTGCCGAGTGGGTGGCCACGGCCGAGAATCCCCTCACGACCCGCGCCATCGTGAATCGCGTCTGGCTCTGGCACTTCGGCCAGCCGCTCGCGGGCAATCCGAACAATTTCGGCAGCACCGGTAAAAAACCCACGCACCCCGAACTCCTCGACTGGCTCGCCGCCACGTTTGTCGAGGACGGCTGGTCGTTCAAAAAACTCCACCGCCTCATCCTGACGAGCGAGGCCTACTGCCGAAGCTCTGTGCACCCCGACCGCCAG
>SYGN01000260.1 GCA_005799525.1 Opitutaceae bacterium
GGAGGCGTCGGTGATGGTGACGGAAATCATCACGGGCACGCGTGAGGCTTCACCGCGCTCGTCGAAGATGCTCTCGATGGCGAAGAGCGCGGCTTTGGAGTTGAGGGTGTCGAAAATGGTCTCGACGAGGAGGGCGTCGACGCCGGCATCGAGGAGAGCGCGGATTTGTTCGGAGTAGGCGGTGACGACTTGGTCCCAAGTGACGGCGCGGTAGTCGGGGCGGTTGACGTCGGGCGACATTGAGAGCGTGCGGTTGAGCGGGCCGATGGCACCGGCGACAAAACAGTGGCGGCCAGAAGTAGCGGCTTCGGCCGCGAGGGCGGAGCGGCGGGCGCAGGCGACGGCGGCGCGGTTCAGGTCGGTGACGATGGGCTCGAGTTTGTAGTCAGCCTGGCCGATGGACGTGGAACTGAAGGTATTGGTTTCAACGATATCGGAACCGGCGGCAAAATAGTCGGCGTGAATTTTTTCGACGATGTCAGGACGTGTGAGGCAGAGGAGATCGTTGTTGCCCTTGAGGTCGTGGGGGAAGTCAGCGAAGCGGGTACCGCGGAAATCGGCTTCCGCCAGGGTGTAGGTTTGGATCATCGAACCCATCGCGCCATCGAGGATGGCGATGCGCTCGGCAAAGAGCGCGCGAAACGCGGCGGTGCGGGCGGCGTGAGCCCCGGCGGGCGTGGCTGGGGACTGGACGGGAGTGGACATGAAACGAAATCGTAGGAGTCGGCACACAGGCTTAGCAAGACTACATATCGATACATCGCTATGCGTTGATGCGTTATTATTACGATTGAGCTTGCGGGTGGGCGATGGCGGTCGTGAGGTGCGCTCGCCTGACGTTCTTTTTCACTTTTGGGAAACAGGAAAGGCCGTGAGAACCGGCCACAGTTGCGCTGCGGTATCGCATCACAGACCCCCACTGCGTGCAGGATGAAATGACGAAGACCTCACGGTTTCCGCTACGAAATCCTCGGGCGACGCGGGCAAAGCCAATCCGGGACTTCGGTCGCGGGTGAAGGCGAGGGGCGAGGCGCCGGGACGGAAGCGTCGCGGCACACATGCGGAGTCCGAATATCTGCTCCCGAGGGACTCACGCGTCCGGGGTGGATTGCGCCCCCCGGTCGCGAAAACTTCATCGCAAACCATGAAGCGTGAGGGTGGTGACCCCGGCCGGCGGCGGCGAGTGGTTCTGCTCTTGCCGCGTCGATCCAGCAGACCAGTCATCTATGAAACTCCTTCACTTCCCTTTCCTCAATGCGCAGGCGCTGGTGGCGCGTGCAGTCACGGAGCCCATGTCGGGTGCAAGTCGATTTTTTTTGAGCGCGACGGCGCGGCGACGGGAGCCGGCCCTGCGCGTCGGGATGTTGGCGCTGGCTTTAACGGTGAGGGCGGTGGCGCAGAGTGCGCCTGTCTCCCAACTCGATCCGGTCTTCTCGACGGTCACGCGCACACCGACGGCTCCGCAGACTATCGGGTCGGCGGTGGCGGTCATCACGGCGGCAGAGCTCGCGCGACGGCAGGCGACGTCGTTGGCGTCGGCTTTGGGCCTCGCGACGAGTGCGCCGCATTTTTCTTCGGGAGCGAGCGGGGCGATCAACTCGCTGTTTTTGCGCGGGGCGAACTCGAACCAGGCGCTATTTTTGGTCGATGGCATTCGGCTCAACGATCCCAATACCGATTATCAGGTGTTTCTCGGTGGGGCGTGCGTGAGCGCGTGCGACAGCCTGGAAATCGCGCACGGGCCGCAGAGCACGCTCTATGGTGGTGAAGCCGTGGGTGGCGTCGTCTCTCTGCGAGCGCAGCGCGGCACCGGTGCGCCGAGTGCGCGGGTGTCGGCGGAGGCGGGAAGTTTTGGGACGGTGCAGGGCTCGGTCGCCGCGCAAGGGACGACGGGAGTGAACAGCTACACGTTTGCGACGGCGGGTGGGCGGACCGACAACGACCGGACTAACAATGCGTTTGAATCGGCGACGACGACGCTGCGGCTCGACCGCACGGTGAATCAACGCGTCTCGGTGGGCGGAACCGCGCGCTGGTTTCATGGCGTGTATGGTGACCCGGGAGACCGTTACACGAACGATCCGGATAACGAGACGCGGGAGGAAAACGTGCTGGTAACGGCGTTGGCCGACGTGGAGTTCGCGGACGCGTGGACGGGGCGTGCAGTGGTGGGCGGGCAAGATCGACGCTTCGTGGCGGAGAGTCCGCGAGCGGGTCGGGCGACGGCATTTACCGTGGTGAAGAATCGCCGCGCGGTGCTCGACACGCAGACGACCTATACGGGTTTCGAGCGTCAGCGTATCACAAGCGGCGTAACTGCGGAGGCGAACCACACGCGCAATACGGGCTTCGGCGACATCAACAAGCAGCAAGGGCTGCTGGCGGTGTTTGTCCAAGACCAATGGTCACCCGGAGATGACGTGTATCTGACCGGTGGTCTGCGTAACGATGATTTCGATACGTTTGGGCGAGCGACGACGGGACGCGCGACAGCGGCGTGGCTGGTGGCAAAGCGCGCGGTGAAGCTACGGGCGAGTTACGGCACGGCATTTCGCGCGCCGAGTTTTTTGGATTTGTATGGGCAGAGCGCGTTCTACGTCGGCAATCCGGCGCTGCAGCCCGAGCAAGCGCGGGGCTGGGATGCGGGGGCAGATTGGTATTTGGCGAACCAGCGCGGGACGTTGAGTGGGACCTGGTTTGAGACGGGCTTCACTCACTTGATCGCGAGCACGGCCAATTTTCGGAGCGTGGAAAATATTCAACGGGCGCGCACGCGGGGCGTGGAGTTAGCTGCGCAGACCACGCTGCCGGGGGCGGTGGAAGTGCGGGCGAGCTACACTTATTTGGAAGCGCAGAATCTGACGGCCAATATCCGTCTGCTGCGTCGTCCGCGGCAGAGTGGCAGTGTGGACGTCTGGCGCGCGTTTACCGGTGGCGTGAGTGCGGGGGCGGGGGTGGTGTTTGCGGCGCACCGGCGCGATGTGGATGCGAAGACGTTTCGACAGATCGACGCGGAGGACTACACGGTCGTGCGGATTTACGGAGCATGGCAGGTGAATGCGCGGCTCGCACTGAAGGCTCGCGTAGAGAATCTCCTCAACGAAAACTATGAGGAAGTGAACGGTTACCCGGCGCTGGGCTTGGGGGCGTTTGCGGGGGCGGAGTGGAGGTTCTGACAGCGCAACGTTCAGCCGCGACGCAGGGCGATCAGAACTCGAAGGAGTTCGTGAGCGTCCATTTGTCGGGCTGGGGGATGCGGGCGCTGGCGGTTTGGCCGTTGGGTTGGGACGTGACCGCGATCAGCTCGCCGGGGCCGAAGAGGTCGCGGACGTTGAGCTGCGCGCTCCACTTGACGCGGTCCTTGAGGATCTTTCGGCTGTAGCGGAGCCAGGCGTCGTAGTTGATTTCGTCGCTGCCGTAGTAGGGCCGCGTCACGTCGTAGACCCAGACGCCGATGGCGTTTTTCTTTACGGGGAAACCTGTCGCGACCCGGTCCTGCCAGCGGACGGCCCCGCCGACACTGAAACCTTTGAGCGGGCCGGAGCGGAAATCGTAATTATTGACGATGTTGAAGCGCCAGCGGCGGAGCTCCTGCACGGGCGAGCCTTCGGCGGCGAGCGCGTTGAGGTAGGGGACATACATATTGTTAATGGCGAGCACGCCGAGTTGGCTGCCGAAGCCGCCGAAGTAGGGGATGTCCTCAAAGCCGTTCATCGCTCGTGTATTCGTGGCTTGGATGCCGTCGCCGTCGGTCCAAAGCGGGAGATTTTTCTTCACGAAAGCCGCGAAATCGGCGCCGACGTTGGTCTTGCGCGCCTCCTGCATCGCCGCGTTGAACGAGATGCGCCAGTTCTTCGTGGGGTTCAGCGTGCCTTCGAATTCCCAGCCCTCGGAGACGGTGTCGGCTACGTTGCCGACGTTGGGTGGACGGGTGGCTGTCCAATTGCCGCCGGCGACGGGCTGGGTGAAGGCCCACGTCTGCGCGAGCACGGGATCGACGGGGCGGAGCCACTCGGCGGCGGTGCGCTGGGTGAACCAAAGGTTGCGGGCGGTGGTCTCGGCGGCGGTGAGGACGGGGTTCAGGTTGTTGGCTTGCGCGGGATCGGTGAGGCTCGCGCGAGGTGAGAGGTAGCGTGAATCACCGGGGGTGAAGCCAAACCACTTGTTGATGAGTGACTCATTTACTTGGGTGCCGCGCAGACCGTTCATCGCGCGGACGGTGTCGTTGCCGGGCCAGAAGGTGTTGTAGAAGGTCGAGGCGTCGTTCGATTGCGTGGTGCGGTAGCGGTTGACGCGCAACGTGAGTTTTTGGTCGAGGACGGAGATCGTGACGCCGAGGTCTTTGGTCTGGCCGGCGGGCGGACTGAAAGGGCGGCCGTAGACATCGGCGAGGGCGGCGTTGGGGCGGAAGTTGCGGGATTCGTTGTAGGCGAGACTGAAGTCGGTGCCGCGGGGGAGGAAGCGTTTCACAAACTGTGGGGCGTGGAGGACGGCGCTCCAACTCAGCGTTTCGTCTTCGGCAAAAATAGTGGGCCTGGCGGGGAGGACCCAGAGCGGATTATAGGGATCGGTTTCGCCAGTGAGGGACGCTTGGCGGGCGGGACCGGCGTCGCGGAGAGCGAACTCGTCGTGGCGCCAGCCGACGAGGCCGACGAGTTTGTCGCTGAACAAGTAGCTCTGCCAGACGAAGGACTGGCTCTTGGTCTTATTCGAATTTTTTGAAGCGCCGTTGTAGAGTTTGCTGAGGTCGCGTTCACCGGCGCTGAGGGTGGTGACGGGAGCGTAGACCCATTGGTTGATGCGGCTGTCGAAGAGGAGGGCGGTGCCCGAGGCGGCGGGCGTGTGGACGGCGGTGATACCGGAGATGTGGGCGTTGACGGCGGAGGTGGCGTTGGCCAGAGAACCGCCTAGGTAGTGGATACCGGCGTAGCCGGGGTACGTGGTGGTGTTGGGGTTGTTGGCGTAGGCGTTCAGCTCGAGGCCGTAGGAGTAGCCGGAAATGCTGCGGCTGAAGTTGTCCACGCTCTGATCGGTGGAGGAACCGGTGAAGACGTGTTTGCCGAGGTGGCGCAGCAGGCCGGATTTTTGGCGGAGATCGAGGGTGGCGTAGGCGGTGCTGCGGAGGGCGTCGCGGGTGGCGTCGACGAGGTTATTGCCGATGGAATCAGACGAGACGAAAGGGCGGCCGAAGTTGGCGTTGGGTTTTCCGTCGACGAGCTTGGTGTTCATATCGACGTAGATCGTGTAGGCGTCGAAGCCGAACATACCGAGGTTGTCGCGATGGTGGGACTGCCGATCATAGGAAACCTCGAAGCCGATGAGGTCGCGGAAAAAAGTTTGGCGGAGCGTTGCGTTGAGCGCGCGGAAGTCGGCCTGTTCGCGTTTGTTGGGACCGTCGAGAAGTTGGTCGTAGAAATTAAAAATCGAGGGATCGCGCAGCTCCTGGTAACGCCACAGGCCGCGGTAGGCCTCGCCAGCGGGCGCGAATTGCTGGTTAAGGAAGAAGAGCGGATTGTTGCCCTGCGCGGTGTAACTGCCGATTGCATACCATTGGGTATTCGGCGTGCCGCCGCCACTGCGCATGAAGGGAGGGACGCCGTTGCCGCCCTGCACGTCGGAGGCGGGATCGGTGAAGACGGCCCCGACGGCGCCGAACCAGCGACCGGGGGAGCCGAGTTGGGCGTTGAGGAAAGGAGTGTTGGTGACGTTGCCAGGCGTGGTGGGATCGAGGGCGACCTTATTGAGAATGTTAAACCACGCGGAGATGCCATCGTGCGGGGGATTGGGGCGGGGGCGGTTGGAGTTTTGCGTGCCGCCCTCGTAGTTGACCTGCAGTTGGGTGAGACCGATCTTGACGAGACGCGGCTCGAATTTGAAGGAGGCGAACACGCGGCGGTCCTTTTCGAAGGCGGGTTGCTGGCGGTAGCCTTCCTTTTTATTGAGCGCGATCACGCGGACGCCGAGGAGGCCCCGGGCGATGGATTGGTTCAGGTCGAGGACTTCGCGGTGGGAGTCGAAACGTCCGATGGTTTGCTCGAACTTGAGGGAATTCTTCTGGAGATTTGCGGCTTTGAGCTGGTTGTTGATAATGCCGGCGGGGCTGCCGAGGCCGAAGAGGATGGCATTGGCGCCACGGGAGATATCGACGCGCTCCGTGTTGTAGGAATCCATCGGAATATTCGTCAGGAAGAAATCGCGGGTGAGATCGGCGCCGGAGAGACCGCGCACGCGGGTCGAGCCGCTGGGGCTTTGGAGCGTGCCCTCGGCGCTGGAGAAACCGTTGCCAGTGCTGACGCCGGAGAAGTTGCCCTCGAAGCCGCCGGCCTCGGTGTTGGTCGTGTAAATGAGGATGTCGCGGAGGTTGGTCGAGCCGGTGTCGATCATGAACTGTGAAGTCACGACGGAGATGGCGGCGCCGACGTCGCGGAGATCGGTGCGGAGGCGCGTGCCGGCGAGGGTGCTGATCGCGGCGTATCCGCGGTCCTCAGGCTCAGAGACCACGAAAGGAGTGAGCTTCACGGCTTCGTCCGCACCTGTTGCGGCGGTGGTGGGCTGGGCGGTGGACGCCGGGGGGGCGGTTTGGGAGCGGAGCTGCGGGAGACCTAGCAGACAGAGCGCGCCGAGCGTTGCGCAGGCGGGGCGTGACAGGTTTTTTTTGGAGGTGTGCATGGGGCGTGGGAGGCGGTGAAATGAGCGTGAGACCGAGGTTATAAACAGGGGAGTAGTGAGCGTCATCGTCTGGTGATGTAAACCATAGATCGGTTGCAGACTACGCAGGCAGATTTTTTTGTAAGAGTGAAAGCCGAGGGAGGCGATCGCCGAGCCCGGGGCGGGCGATCCCGGCCTAGTCGAAGGCCTGCTTTGAATTCGTCCGGAGGAAGAGGAAGATTTCGTTGGCGAAGAATTCTCCGAATTCGGCGCGTTTCTTTTCGCCCATTCCGGGGATGCCTTCCATGCGTTCGACGCGGTCAGGGTAACTGCGGGCCATCGCGCGGAGGGTGGTATCGCCAAAAATAATATACGCGGGCACGCTACGTTCGTCGGCGAGTTTACGGCGAAGCGCGCGGAGTCGCTCGAAGAGGATTTCGTCGCACTCGACATCGCCCTCGCGGCGGGTGACGCGTTTGGCTTTGGGGAGATCGAGGGTCTTCGTGAGGGTGATCGGGGTGCGGGCGCGGAGGACGGCCATGCCGGATTCGCTGACGTTGAGGGTGGCATATTCGCCCTCGTCGATGCCGATGTAGCCGAGGCGCATGAGCTCGCGGCCGACGGAGGCCCAGGCGGGCCGCGGCAGATCTTTGCCGATACCGTAGGTGGAGAGCTGCTGGTGGCCCCACCGGGCGATCTTTTCGGTGTCGGCGCCGACGAGGACATCGATGACGTGATTCAGGCCGACGCCGAAGCGGCTGTTTTGACGGATGCGGAAAACGCAGGAGAGAAATTTTTGCGCGACGAGCGTGCCGTCGTAGGTCTCGCGGGGCTCGGAGCAGTTGTCGCAGGCGGCGCAGTTATTAACCGGAAATTTCTCGCCGAAGTAGGCGAGGAGTTCGACGCGGCGGCAGCCGGCGCTCTCTGCGTAGTGGACGATCTGCCGGAGCTGGGCGCGGGCAATGTCCTGCTCCTGTTGATTGGTGATTTCATCGAGGAAGTGCGTCTGCTTCGCGATGTCGCCGCCGCTGAAGAGGAGCAGGCAATCGCCGGGAAGGCCGTCGCGTCCTGCACGACCGGTTTCCTGATAGTAGCCCTCGATATTTTTAGGAAGGTCGTGGTGGATGACCCAGCGGACATTGGGTTTGTTTATACCCATGCCGAAGGCGATGGTCGCGCAGATGATCCGCGTATCGTCGCGGAGAAACTGCTCTTGATTTTCGCCGCGTTCGGTGGCGGTGAGGCCGGCGTGGTAGGGGCGGGCGGAGAAACCGCGGCCGGCGAGGGATTCGGCGACGCGTTCGGCGGTGGCGCGGCTCGCGCAGTAAATGATGCCGCTCTCGTGTTCGCGTTTGCGGACGAAATCGATGATTTGTTTCGCGGGCTGATCCTTTGGGATGACGCGGTAGGTGAGGTTGGGGCGGTTGAAGCTGGCGACGAAGGTTTGCGGCTGGTGCAGCTTCAGGTGCTCGATGATGTCGGTGCGGACGCGACATGTCGCGGTGGCGGTGAGCGCCATCATCGGGATGCCGGGGAGGGCGGTCCGGAGTTTGGCGAGCTGACGGTATTCGGGGCGGAAGTCGTGGCC
>SYGN01000261.1 GCA_005799525.1 Opitutaceae bacterium
CCCATGGGGAAGCCCATTGTGTCAAGCTGGCAATAGAAGCGGGTCGCTTCGACAACGGCGTTCTTGATCGTGATGATGTTCGGCACCTGTGAGCCGATGTGGAAGTGCACGAGGCGCAGGCAGGATTGGAGTTTGGCGGCGCGGAGCTTTTCGCAGGCGAAGAGAATTTCGGCGGTGTTGAGGCCGAACTTCGCGTTGTCGCCGGTGGACATCGCCCACTTGCCCTCGCCGCGGGTGAGCAGTTTGGCGCGGAAGCCGATCATGGGCTTCACGCCGACCTCTTGGGAAATCTTGATGATGTCGTCGATCTCGGAGAGCTGCTCGACGACGATGATGATCTTTTTGCCCAGTTTGCGACCGAGCAGGGCGAGGCGGATGTAGTCGTGGTCCTTGTAGCCGTTGCAAATGATGAGGCGCTGGGTGCCCTCGTGCATGGCGAGAGCGATCATGAGCTCGGGCTTCGAGCCGGCTTCGAGACCGTAGTTGAAGTCCTTGCCGGCGGCGACGATCTCGTCGACGACCTCGCGGAGCTGGTTGACCTTGATGGGGAAGACTCCGCGGTAGCTGCCTTTGTAGGCTTCCTCCTTGATGGCTTTGGCGAAGCAGGCGTTGATTTGGACCACGCGATGCCGGAGAAGATCTTGGAAACGGATCACCAACGGAGCTTTGAGGCCCATACCGACGGCCTCATCGATGACGTCGAGGACGCGGATGCCGCGGCCATCGGCGAGAGGTTGGACATTAACGAAGCCGGCGTCGTCAACCGAGATGTGGCCGGAGCCCCACCGCTTGAAACCGTAGTGTTCTTCGGACTTGGCGACCGACCAGGCGGAGGAGGATTTGTTTTTCAACGACGTGCGAGGGAGACGGGGGAGTTATGGCTTGCTTTCAAGAGAGTGGACCCAGTTAGATAGATGGTTTCTTTTTTCAAATCACTTAACACGCAATGACGAAAATGTCCTCACTGATGACCTTACCCGAACTTTTAGCCGAAGCCGCCGCACCCGCAGGTGGTCCCGGCGGTGGCGCAGGCTGGCAGATTTTGGTTTTTTACGCGCTGATCGCGGGTGGTTTTTATTTCTTATTCATCGCGCCGCAGCGGAAAAAGCAGAAGGCGCTGGAGAAAATGCTCGCCGAGTTGGAATCAGGTGACGAGGTCATCACGACGGGCGGGATTTTTGGCGTGATTACGAATGTGAAGGACGACCGTTTCGTGGTGCGTATCGCCGAGAACACCAAGATCGAAGTCGGCAAAGGCTTCATCCAGACGGTCACCAAGAAGCCCGGAGCTTCTGACAAGAAATAATTTTTGTGCGACGGGTGACGCGCGTGGCCCGAGTGGCCGCGTGACATGCGTGACGTTTCCCGGCTCGCCCTATCCTTTTCAATAAACCCAAACGAACCATGCTCAAACGCCACCTCTGGAAGATCGTCTTCTCCATCGCCATCGCGGTGTGGGGGATTTCCGAACTCCTCCCCCTGCAAGATGCCCCGTCCTTCGCCCAGTTTGCGAAAGAACAAGCCACCGCCAAGCCGGCTGATTTTGCGAAACTCGTCGATGAAGCGACCGCCCGGAAGAAGGCTGGGACTGCGGCGAGCGAGTTCGTCGCCCTCAAACAGATCGGCAAAGAGAAGAAGATCGACCTGTCGCAGTATTTCCCCGACGTCCGCCTCGAGGCGACACTCAAGAACATCGAGAAGCGCAATAATATCCTCCTGAACGAACTGCTGCGTCGTTCGAAGGCGCGCCTGCAGCTGGGCCTCGACCTCGCCGGTGGTGTCGCGGTGACGCTCGAAGTCGATGAGAAGGCGCTCAAGCCTGATAGCGAAGAAGATCAAAAAGAAAAGATCACCAAGGCGATCGAGATCATCCACAACCGCATCGACTCGTTTGGCGTGTCGGAGCCGATCATCCGAGCGGTCGGAGCCAATCGGATCGAGATTCAAATGCCTGGTCTCAATACCAAAGACGATCCAGGCGTGCTCGACGCGATCAAGAAGCCGGCGCGGTTGGATTTTCGGGTGGTTAATCCGAGTCTGTCTCCGGGGCCGGGCGTCGATACTCCGGCCGGTTATGAAATCCTGACCCTCGAAGATGAAGGACGGAACGGGGAGATCATCACCGAGGAACTCTTCGTGCGTCGCATTCCAGAGATGTCCGGCGATAAGATTTCCCGTTCAAGCGCTCGTCCCGACATCTACGGCAAGCCCGAGGTAGTGATGAATTTTACCAAGGAAGGTCGCACCCGCTTCGCGGAAGTCACGCGTTCGATTGCTGACGGTGGCCAGCAATCTGGCCGCACGGGCCGCCTCGCCATCGTCCTCGACGGCAAACTCTATTCGGCACCCACGGTGAAGCAGGAGATCGATAGCGAATCCGCCCAGATCAGTGGCGGCAACATGTCGGATCGTGAAGCGATCCAACTCGCCAACGTCCTCAATAACCCGCTCGCGGTCCAACTCGTCGTCAAAGAACAATACGAAGTCGGCCCCTCGCTGGCGAAGGACGCCGTCGACAGCGGCGTGCGTTCGGCGATCATTGGCACCGCGCTCGTCGCGGCGTTCATGATCACGTTTTACACGACGGGCGGACTGGTCGCGGTGGCGACGCTCGCGATCAATATTTTGATCATCCTCGGCGTCATGGCCAGCTTCGGTGCGACGATGACCCTGCCGGGTCTCGCCGGTATCGTTCTGACGATCGGTATGGCGGTCGATGCGAACATTCTGATCTTTGAGCGCATGCGCGAAGAACTCGAGGCCGGCAAGAGCTTGGCCGCCGCCAATGAGAGCGGATATTTCAAGGCGCTCTGGACGATTCTCGATGCTCACGCCGTACAACTGATCATCTGTGCGATTATGATCTGGCTCGGTCAGGGACCGATCAAAGGCTTCGGGGTCACTCTGGCGATCGGCGTCATTTCGACGCTCTTCTCGGTCCTCGTCACGGCTCACCTCGTGATGGAGATGCTCATCGAGTCCAGCTGGATGAAAAAGTTCACGATGAACCGACTGTTGAAGAACATTAACGTGGACTTCATAAAGTGGGGTAAGCCCGCATTCATCGGCTCTTGGTTCGTGGTGCTGCTGGGCGTCGGCGTCGTGATCTACAAGGGCAATGCGATCTACGGCATCGATTTTGCCGGCGGTGACGAGGTCCGGGTGGCCTTCAAGCAGAAACTCGACACGAGTAAGATCCGCGAAATCGCCAAAGCGAATGGAATGCCCGAGGTCAACGTGACCTACGTGAGCGCGATCGGTGGCGCCAGTGAGACCCTTAAAATCGAGACGCCCGAGGGTAAAGCCGTAGTCCTCCTCGCGGCCCTCCAGAAAGCTTTTCCGGCGTCCGCGCTGGAGAAGGTTGGCGAAAATCATATCGGCGCCTCCATCGGGAGCGAAATTCAATGGAACGCGCTCAAGGCGGTCGGTGTTTCGATGTTGGTCATTTTGCTCTACATCGCGTTTCGCTTCGAGTTCGGATTCGGCGTCGGCGCCATGTTCTCCACGTTCCACGACGTGCTGATGACGATCGGTATCTTCGTGTTGTTCGGCCACCAGTTTTCCGCGCCGATGGTGGCGGCGATTCTATGTATCGTGGGCTACTCGATGAACGAAACGGTCGTCGTGTTCGATCGTATCCGTGAGGAGTTGAAGAACAATCCGACCGGCTCGCTGCGTGATATCGTGAATCTTGCGATCAATAAAGTTTTTGCCCGCACGATCATGACGGCGTCCACGACCTTTTTGGCGGCGCTCGCGTTGTTCATCTTCGGCGGCGGCGTGCTGGCTGACATTTCGTTTACCTTCCTCGTCGGAATTGTCACCTCGACTTTCTCCGCGATCTTCATCGCGGCGCAAGTGTTCTACTGGTGGCACAAGGGCGATCGGAAGCATGTTGAGGCGCACCAAGATGTCGCCCCGTCCTACGAGTGGCAGAGTTCCAGCAAGGCATCCGAATAAGTGGCGGTAAGCAGAGCCCGATCTAAACATCGGGCTCTTTTCCTTGGCAGCCGCGCGCTGAAGCCAGCGCGCCTGCCCGGGTAAACCACCTAAGCGATGCACTGGACCCATACGCCGCTCCCGGCCGAAGAGGTCGAAGCGCTGAGCAAAAACGCTGGCATCAGCCGCGTTTTGGCTGAGCTGTTGCTGCGCGCGGGCCAGCGCGACGCGGTCGGCGCGGCCGCGTTTCTCGAGCCGACCCTGGCGTCGATCCATGACCCGTTTTTACTGCGCAACCTCGAAGCGGGTGCGACGCGCTTGCGCACCGCGATTGCCAAGCACGAGGAGGTCGTGGTGCTGGGCGATTACGATGTCGACGGCGTCAGCAGCACGGCCCTGCTGGTGATGGTGCTGCGGCGTGTTGGGCTGAAGCCGCGGTTTGTGGTGCCGCGCCGTTCGGCGGACGGCTATGGGCTGTCGCGCAGTGCGATTGATCGCGCGCTGGAGGGTGGCAAGCCGGATTTGTTTGTCGCCCTGGATTGCGGGACGAACTCGATCGAGGAGGTGGGCTACCTGCGCGGGCAGGGCATTGATGTGCTGGTGGTCGATCACCATCGTTCGCGCGAGCAAGTGCTGACCGAGGGGATTTTGATCAACCCGCATGTGGAGCCGGACGAGAGCAACGCGGATGCGCCGTGGCGAAATCTTTGCACGGTCGGTCTCGTGTTTAAGCTCTGCCATGGACTGCTCAAGCAGTTGCGCTTCGAGAACAACCCGATCGCGTTTGCTATCAAGCTGCGCGATTATCTCGACCTCGTGGCGCTCGGGACGGTGGCGGATCTCGTGCCGTTGCAGGGGGAGAACCGGATTTTTGCTCGGCACGGGCTGCGGATTTTGCAGACGACGAAACGGCCCGGGCTGCGGGCGCTCATGGCCGTGGCGGGCGTCCGCCCCGAGAATGGACTTACGCCGACTGATATTTCGTTTCGCTTGGGGCCGCGGATCAACGCCAGCGGACGGCTCGCCGATGCGGCGCTTTCGGTGGAGCTGTTGATCAGTGACGATGCGCAATTTTGCGAAAACACGGCGGAGCAATTGGACACGTTTAACCGCGAGCGTCAGGATATCGAGCGTGGCATCACGGAGGAGGCGGAACGTCTGGTGGAGACGGAGTTTTTGGCCCTGCCGGGGATCGTGCTGTTCCACGAAGACTGGCACCCCGGTGTTGTCGGGATCGTGGCCGGGCGCGTCTCGCGCAAATACAACCGACCCTGCGTGGTGCTCGGCAACGACGGAGCTATGGCGAAAGGCTCCGGGCGCAGTGTCGACGGGGTGAATCTCGTGGAGGTGTTGGGCATGTGCTGTGAAAAATTGACGAGTTGGGGCGGTCATCCGATGGCGGTCGGGATTTCTCTGCCCAAGGTACATCTCGCCTCGTTTCGCGTCGCCTTCGCCGAGGCCGTGCGCGCCCATGCCGGGAGCGACATCGCGGAGGCACAGCTAGCTCTGTCGGCCTGGCTTACGCCTGAGCAGGTCAATGACCATTTGATGGACGAGCTGGATTTGTTGCATCCGTTTGGTCAGGCAAACCCTGAGCCTATTTTTGGCGTGCGTGGAGTGGTGCTGCGCGCGCGGCCGGAGATTTTCAAGGAGCACCATTTCCGTTTTCATTTTGAGGATGGGCGGGGTCGTCGCATGCATGGCGTCGCTTGGAAGATGGCGCACCGCCTGCCGCCCGTGGGTGTGCCCCTCGATTTCGCGGTCGATTTGAAATGGAATCATTTCAACCACCGGAAGCTGCTCCAGCTCGGGTTGAATGATTGGCGACAGTCGGTTTGAAAGGGGCGACGCGGAGGAGTGGTCGGTGGTGACGGCGAAGCCGCTGGCGCTGCCCACTTGGTTTGCCTACGTCGACCGTCGGGCAACTCGTGCGCGTCAAACGAGTAAAAAACACCGAGGTGCGACGTGGGGGAGGGCTCTGATTTTTACAGGTTTTTTCGCCTGCTTAGCCGCCGCGGTTCTGCTCCGCTATGCAGTCCATGACAGAAACGCTGAAAATCAATCTCGCTGAACGCAGCTACGCGATCCACATCGCCGCGGACTTGGGGGCGGAGGTGCGCCATGCAGTGACGCAGCGCGCAACCGCCGGGCGCAGAGTCGCGGTGTTGACCGATACGAATTTCGCCCAGGCGCAAAGCGCCACTTTACGTGCGATGTTTGGTGAGACGCCCGTGCTGATCGTCGAGCCGGGCGAGGGGAGCAAGTCGCTCGCCGGCCTCGGCCGCGTGCTGGATTTTCTCGCCGAGCATAAAATTGATCGTGGTGGCGCGCTCTTCGCGGTCGGCGGCGGCGTCATCGGCGACCTCGGGGGATTCGTCGCGGCGAGCTGGCTGCGCGGGATTGATTTTTTTCAGGTGCCGACGACGTTGCTCGCGATGGTCGACAGCTCGGTGGGCGGGAAAACCGGCATCAACCTCGCGGCAGGAAAAAATCTCGCCGGAGCCTTCCACCAACCGCGAGGCGTCTTTATTTCAACTAATTTGTTGGCCACCTTGCCGCCGCGGGAATTTTCCGCTGGGGCCGCCGAGGTGATCAAATACGGCCTGCTCGGCGACGCCGCGCTTTTTGACGACCTCGAAAAATCTCCGCTCACCGCCGCGAGCCCGACTCTCGCCGCGCTGATCCGCCGCTGCTGCGCGCTGAAGGCCCGCATTGTCGAGGCCGACGAACGCGAGACCGCGGCGGACGGTGGGCGCGCGCTGCTCCATCTCGGGCACACGTTCGGGCACGCGGTGGAGAACGCGGCGGGCTACGGGGAGTATCTGCACGGCGAGGCGGTCGCGATCGGATTGTGCGCGGCGGCGCGGCTGTCGCATAAACTCGGTTACGTGTCGGCGGGGGAAGTGGGGCGCGTCGAGCACGTGGTGGCGGCCCATGCGCTGCCAGTGTGTTTGCGGGCACCGCTGGCTTTCACGGAATTGCACGCGGCGATGACCCGGGATAAGAAGGTGCGCGCGGGTGGGCTGCGTATGGTCGTCTTGAAGCGACTGGGTGAAGCCGCGACCCAGGGCGAAATTTCGCCCGCGTTGATCGAGCAGAGTTTTCGCGAAGTCGGGGCGGCGTAACGGGGAAGGGGCGGGTCGCCTGGAGTGAGCCGCGGACAGCGGCACCAGCGCCGCTTTTCAAAATGCTCGCTACCCGCGACTCACTAATCACTACTTTTCGCCATGTCTGCCATCGACGAAGGTATTGTCCGCGAATATTTCGAGCAAAACGGTTTTCTGGTCCGTCAAGCGCGCAAGTATCAGGTGTCCTCGCGCCGCAAGCTCGCGGACGAGGAGATCGATCTGGTCGTCTACAATCCGGCGTGGAAGCGCACGGACCGGAAGCCAGATTTTTTTCTCTTCTCGAATGAACTGCCCTTTGTCCAGAAGGCGGTGGTCTCCGTGAAGGGTTGGCACACGGGGGTGTTTACGCCGCAAATGCTCAAGAGCAGTCCGGAGATTTTTGGTTTCTTAAAACAAAGCGTGCTCGAGGAAGCGGCGCGGTTTTTTTCGGCGGAGACGGCGGATAACGCCGGGCACTCGTTGACGAAGATTCTCGTGCTGCCGAGCTTGCCGACGGCGGAGCCGTTTCGCTCGCAGAGCGTCGAGTTGCTGAAAGCCAAGGGCGTCGATGCGATCATCTCGTTTCGAGCCATGTTGCTGGATCTGCTCGATAAGGTTGAGACGAACCAGAACTACACGAAGAGCGACACGTTGCAGGTCATGCGGATCTTGAAAAACTACGATCTGCTCAAGGACACGCAGCTCGATTTGCTGTCGGAGCGCGCCGCCCCGCGTCGCGCGAAGAGTTAAGGCACCATGGCTACCACGATTCATCCGACCGCGATTGTTGAGGCGGGGGCGCAACTCGGCGCGGACTGCGAGATTCGGGCCTACGCGGTGGTCACGAAGCACGCGGTGTTGGGTGACGCCGTCGTGGTGCATCCGTTCGCGGTCGTCGGTGGCGATCCGCAGTATTTGAAATTTGACCGTGCTGCGGCAACGGGTGTGCGAATCGGTGCGGGCACGGTGATTCGCGAACACGTGACGATCAACCGGTCGATCCACACGGGGAGATTTACGGTGGTGGGGACGAATTGTTTTCTGATGGCGGCGAGCCACGTGGGGCACGACTGCGAGGTGGGCAATCATGTCGTCTTCGCGAATACGGCTCTGCTCGCGGGCCATGTCAGCGTGGGGGACGGGACGTTTCTCGGAGGCGGTGCGGCGGTGCACCAATTTTGTCGGATCGGCGAGGGCGTGATGGTGGCGGGCCATGCGTCGATCACCCGCGATGTGCCGCATTTCACGATGGTGGCGGAGCGGGATGACGTCATCGGGTTCAACGTCGTGGGGCTGAAGCGCCGGGGGGTGTCACGCGCGGTCATTGCGGAATTAAAGGCGGCGTTTACCGCAGTCTATTTCACGGCGGGCAATATTCGCGAGGTGGCCGCGCAGCAGCTCGCGGGAGGAACGTTGCTCAGCGTTGAGGCGAGACGGTTCCTCGAGTTTTTCGCCGGCGGCAAGCGCAGCTTTGCCCGGGCACGTCGGGCGGGCGTCGCGGAGAACGACGATGCCGAGTAAATTGGCCTTCACGTGCGGCGATCCGGCGGGGGTCGGCCCCGAGATCATTGCTGCTTGGCTGACAGCGCACGCCGACGAGGCGGGCGAAGTTGCGGTGCTGGGGCCGGCCACCTGGCTGGCGACGCTGACGACACCCGCTGAGAAAATCGCGGTTGGGCGCGAGGAGTTTTCGGCGACGCCGGGGGTGCCGTCGGGTGAGGGGGCGAGGGTAGCTTGGGCAGCGATGGAGCGGGCGGCGACGGGCTGCGCGTCGGGCGAATTTTGCGGCGTGGTGACCGGGCCGGTGAGCAAGGGAGCATTGGCGCGCATCGGCTACGCATTCCCGGGGCAAACGGAGTTTTTTGCAGCGCGGTGGGGCGGCGATCCCGTGATGGCGTTTTGTGGAGGCCGGTTGCGGGTGGTCCTCGCGACGTGGCATGTGCCTCTGTGCGCAGTGCCGCAGCAGCTCGGCCCGCAGGTGTTGCGGCGCACGGTCGCGGCGGCGGATCTGCTCGGGAAGGCGGAGGGGATGGCGTGTCCGCGGATCGGCGTGTGTGGGCTGAACCCGCACGCAGGTGAGGGCGGACTCCTCGGGGATGAGGAGCGGGATTTTCTCAATCCGGCGTTGGACACACTGCGGCTCGACTACCCGGGGCTTTCGGGATGCGAGCCCAGTGACACGCTGTTTGCGCGCGCGCTGCGGGGTGAATTCGATGTCGTGGTGGCACTTTATCATGATCAGGGCCTCGCGCCGCTCAAGGTAATCGATTTTGACGAGGCGGTGAATGTAACGCTCGGTCTGCCACACGTGCGGACGAGTCCGGATCACGGCACGGCCTTCGGGATTGCGGGCAAGGGTGTGGCGCGGGGCAAGAGTTTTGCGAATGCGGTCAAGGTCGCGCGGCGACTCATCGCGTGGCGGGCTTTGAGCCAGTCGCCGTTGGTCACGTCGTCACACAGAGTGATCCGATCGCTTTTTTAGATCAGGCGAAGGGAGGTTTGTCGTCGGTCGAAATATTTGGCCGTTGGTCAATGGGGCTTGCTTCGTGTCAGCAACGTTGATCTAAGTAATTCCTTGCTAGGGGTGGCGCTTGCGGCTGGGCCTTGTTTCAGAAACTACAGACGATCGGCGCGGTGTAGCTCTTAGGCGATCTGCACCGCGCCGTAATTTTTGAGGGGTATGGACGGGTCGCGCGAAAACGTTGCGGTCCGCGGGGTGACATGTTTGTTTCGTTGAGCATGTCCCTTGACCTCCTTACGCCGCCACCAGTGATCGCGCTCCCCGAGGGTGTGCGCGAGGGTAACGAGAAGCTCGTCCTGCTGACGGACGCGGCCGGGACGAAGGTGAATGCTCTGATCGCGCGGGAAAAGGCCGGAGAGTTGCTGCGGCTCGCGATCACGGGCGGCGGCTGCAACGGCCTGAGTTACAAGATGAAGTTTGTGCCAGAGCCAAAGCGCGGCGACATTGTGGTACGCACGGCTGGCGTGCGAGTGATCGTGGACAGCAAGAGTGCGCTGTATTTGAAAGGCACGCATCTCGACTATTCGAGTGCGATGGTCGCCGGGGGATTCAAGTTTTCCAATCCTAACGCCAAGGCGAGTTGCTCCTGTGGCGAAAGCTTCAGTGTGTGAGCGCAGCGCCACGGTGCGGAGTCCGGGAGTTGGCTAAATAGGTGTTGTCATCGCTGCTGGTCTGGGCGAAATCCATCCCCGACCAAACCCTTCGTTAAATCCTTATTGATGGCTACTCCGTTTCCTTCTGCCGCTGGCGGCAACCGCTCTGGCTCTTATCAACGTCGCAATGTCGACCCGTTTGCGGCCATCCGTCGCAACCACCGTATCAAGGTTCCGCAGGTTCGCTTGATTTCACCCGAAGGGCGCCAGCTCGGCATCATCGATACGCAAAAAGCCATCAGTCTCGCGCTCGAGGTTGGCCTCGATCTCGTCGAGGTTGCGCCGAATGCGACGCCGCCGGTGTGCCGCATTATGGATTTCGGTAAATACGTCTACGAGGAGCAGAAGAAGACCTCGCACGTGAAATCCACCGCGAGCAAGATCAAGGAAATCGAGTTCACCGCGCGAATCGCGGACGGCGATTTTTTCACGAAGGTCCGGCATGCCGAGGAATTTCTGGCCCACGGAAATAAGGTAAAACTCCGCCTCAAGTTCCGCGGTCGCGAGATGGCCCATACCGACATCGGATTCAATCTGATGACTCGTGCCGTGGCCGAGCTCGTGGGGATGAGTCATCCCGATGCGCCGCCGAAGCTGATCGGGCGAAACATTCACGTCATGCTGACGCCATTGGCGCCGAACAAGCGTAAACCCAAGTGGCACGTCGCAGGCAGCGCCAGCCAAGCGGTCGACGATGGTCCGGAGCAGGACAACGACGACGAGGGTGAGCCGTCTCCGGTCGCCGCTCTGAAAGCGACCTAACTCGCCGCCGCCATGTTCTCGGCGGCTGTCCGTTTTGGCGTGTTGGGCAGATTTTTACTGCTGTGCTTCGCCTGCGTAGCCGCGACGAAGGAGGCGACGCCAGCGAGCCCAGATCCGGCGTCGCCATTGCGGGCCGCTCCGTCGCGTCCCGCGGCGGGAGTCGAAGGCGTCAGTGGTGCGACTAGAGCCGCCGCATCGCGACCGCTTGCGCCATTACCGACGACGCGGATCAGGGGGAAGGATTACGTGGCGGCGGACGACATGGCCGCTCGGTTGGCGTTGAAGGCGTCGTGGGAAGAGAGCCAACGTGAGCTGACGTTGGTCGCGGGTGCCCGCCGACTGGTGCTCACGGCGGAAAAACGCGAAGTCAGCTGCAACGGTCTGCGGATTTTTCTGGGTGACGCGGTACGGCGCCACCGCGGTCGGCTTTACGTGAGCAAGACTGACTACGAGCGCTGCCTCCTGTCACTGCTGCGGCCTGATCTGGTCAGTGATCCGGTCCCGCGGCTCCGGACGATCGTGCTCGATCCCGGTCATGGTGGGGCTGACCCGGGCATGGAAAATAATTCGTTGCGCATTCAAGAAAAGGTTCTCGTGCTGGACGTGGCCCTGCGGTTGGAGAAGTTGCTTAAGACCGAGGGCTACAGCGTGGTGTTGACTCGGCGAGACGATCGCCAACTCGCGCCAACGAAGGAGGCGGATTTGCAGCGGCGGGCGATCATCGCGAATGCGGCGGGTGCCGACTTGTTTGTCAGCATTCACTTCAATTCGCTTTTTCCCAATACGCGCGTGGGTGGCACCGAAGTGTATGTATTTACCCGTCAGGGTCAGCGCTCCGATACGTCCTGGGGCATTGGCCAGGCGGACGATACCGAGCGCGATTCGTCTCCAGTTAATCGGCACGACGCGTGGACATCGGTCCTCGCTCACGCGCTCCACCGTGAGACGATCGCCGGGCTGAAAACGGCGGATCGCGGCCACAAGACGAAGCACATGGCGGTGCTGCGCGGGCTCACTTGTCCGGGCGTGCTCGTCGAGTCGCTGTTCTTGTCCAATGAAGCCGAGGCGCGGCGGGCAGCGACGCCCGCGTATCGGCAGCAAATTGCCGACGCCATGGCCGCGGGTATCCGGTCCTACGCGGCCACGCTTGAGTCGGTGCGGCCAAAATCTCCGGTTCCTCCCGCAACCCTCCCGCGCCCCGCGCCGTCAAACTCCCCATGAAACCACGCTCCTGGCTCGCCTCTGTGTTTCCCCTGTTCGCCTCGGCTGTGCTGCACGCGTGGGACTATCACGGGCACCGGACGGTGAACCAGCTCGCGCTGAAATCGTTGCCGGCGGATTTCCCGGCGTTTGTGCGTGAGGCGGGGGCGATGGAGCGGGTGATGTTTCTCAGCGGAGAACCTGATCGCTGGCGCAATACGCCCGATCTCACGATGAAGCATTCGGGTGGAAGTTGGACGGATCATTTTTGCGACCTCGAGCAGCTCACCGATGCCGGGCTCGATCTGGCGACGCTCACGTCATTTCGGTTCGAGTTCGTCGTGCAGTTTGCGGCGGGCCGAGCCGCGAATGCGGATAAGTTTCCCGCGGTCGACGTCGCGAAAAATTCTGACCGCACGCGCGAGTGGCCGGGTTTCGCGCCGTGGGCGATCACAGAATACTTTGGACGGCTGCGCTCGGGTTTCAGTTATCTCAAAGTGATGGTAGAGCTCGGCACGCCCGAGGAGGTCGCCAATGCGCAGGCCAATATTCTCTACGTGATGGGCGTCATGGGGCATTATGTGGGCGACTGCGCGCAGCCCTTGCACACGACGAATCATTACAATGGTTGGGTAGGCGATAACCCCAAGGGCTACAGCAAGTGGTCCGGGATTCATTCGTGGATCGACGGCGGGTTTGTGGCGAAGGCTGGGATTACGTTCGCCGGTCTCGCGCCGCGCGTGAAGTCCGCGTCGGCGATTTCAGTCGCTGCGCGGGAAGATGGCCGCGATCCGATGTTTGTTGCCGTCATGGATTATCTGCTGGCGCAACACCAACTCGTCGAGCCGCTCTATCAACTCGAGAAAGCGGGTAAGCTCAGCCACGGCCGCGATGAGGCCATCGTACCTGAAGGGCGCGCATTCATCGAGGGACAGTTGCTCCAAGGAGGGCAAATGCTGGGCGCGATCTGGCTCGCGGCGTGGAAGAATGCCGTGCCCGACACCTACCTGCGCACGCAGCTGGTGAAACGGCAGGGTGGCGCCGACGCTGCGGCCAAATCCAAATAGTGGTCCGGCGCCGTCGTCAGAGGGCGGGGGGACCCCAGTGATCGCGACGCTAACCGGTAGATTCTTTCGGCAGGTCGGTCCGTTGAGCAGTGTAGATACCGGAGTGTCCGCTGAACAGATACGCGATAGAGCACGCGACGGCGAAGCACACGGTGTGTGTCGCGCCAAACAATTCGATGCCCATCAGGGTGCAGGCGAGGGGAGTGTTGGTGGCTCCGGCGAAGATCGCGATAAAACCAAGAGCTGCGAAGAGATCGACCGGTGCGCCGAGGAGAACCGCGAGGGCGTGGCCGAGGGTGGCGCCGATAAAGAAAAGCGGCGTGACCTCGCCGCCCTTAAAACCGCTGCCGAGCGTAACGGCGGTAAACAGAAGTTTCCACCACCAGCTCCACGGCGTGGCGCCGTCGACGTTGAACGCAGAGAGAATCGTCACCGCCCCGCTGTCAGGCGACGTGACGCCAATCCCAAGGTAGTCGCGGGTGCCAACGAGATGGATCAGCGCGATGACCATCACGCCGCCGATGGCGGGGCGCAACGGGGCGTAGGACAGAAAGCGCGCGAAGATTTTTTTGATGAGGTGCGTGAACTCGACGAAGCCCTGGCTCACGAGTCCGAATAGAATGGCGGCGATCACGACTTTACCGACGAGCGCGGCGTTCACCAGTGCTGGGCCGGTCGCGGGACCCGCAAACGCGATGTGGTAGGACGTGTGCTGGACGCCCCACAGCGAGCAGGTGAAACCGCCGACGAGGCTCGCGACGAGTACGGGGATCAAGGCGTCATAGCGCATATGACCGACGACGAGCACTTCCATCGCAAAGATCGCCCCGGCGAGCGGTGTGCCGAAGACCGAGCCGAAACCGGCGGCGACGCCGGCCATCAGGAGTATGCGACGATTTTCGGCCGAGACTTTCGCGAGCCGTCCAACCGGACCCGCTAGGCTTCCACCCATTTGCACGGCTGTGCCCTCGCGTCCGGCCGAGCCACCGCAGAGGTGGGTGAGCAGGGTGCCGACGAGCACGAGCGGAGCCATGCGCGCCGGCACGCCACCGCCGGGCGCGTGGATTTCCTCTATGATGAGATTGCTGCCCGCGTCCGAATTCTTTCCGAAGTGGTGGTAGACCACTCCGACAGCGAGGCCGCTGAGCGGGAGGAGAAAAAGCAGCCACGGATTTTCCCAGCGGAGACGGTTGGCGTGATCGAGAGCCCACAGAAAGAGTGCGCTGGCCGAACCGGAAAAAACGGCGACCGGGAGGACGAGCAGCGTCCATCGCAGGAGATGGCGCAAATTTCCGAGGTGCTCGCGATAGTTGAGAAACTGTTTCATCGGCCAAAATGACGAATGCGAAAACGGGCAGTGAGTGAGCGGAGTGACCTGATGATGACCTGCGCTAGCTTGACTGAAACGCGAGTTATCAGGTCCACCATGGAGCGATTTTCCCTCGCGGGCAGGCGGTATCTATCCCATTCAAACTCCGGGATGAGTGCGGTGATTGGCGAGGCAGGCAAATCCGGGCTAAAACAGCTGCCCGAACCGCCTCTTGATTTCGCGCGGGGCGGGATCGGGTTCGGAAATAGAATTTCACCTCATTCCGATTTCGGTGCTCGGGAACAAGGCCATGAAACAGGGTCCGGCTACGGCGCAAAACTGAGTTCACACTGGTGCAGCCTGCTCCCTATTCGCCCGGCACCGATTTTATGCTGTGCCGATTTTCCCCTTGCGACTTCGGTCGCACTTTGCGGCCATGACCCTTTGGCACTATGCTCTCCACTGAAAATCTAAACCAAATCGAATCCATCAAGAAGCGCTCGGGGCATCTCTGGAGGTTTCTTTGACTGCGATCAAAAGTTACGGGAAATAGAGGCCATGGACGCCCAGATGGGCGCACCGGATTTCTGGACCAGTAATGAGCGGGCCCAAAAACACATCGGCAAGCTCAACGGCTTGAAGAAATCCGTGCTCCCGGTCGTCGCTTTTCAAAAGAAAATCGACGACATCGGCGTAATGCTGGAGCTCATGGCGGGCGAAGACATCGCCGCCCAGGAGGCCTACGATCTCGAACTCAAGGGCACGCTCGCGGCGCTCACGACGGCGTTGGACGAACTGGAGATCGCGTCCTTCCTCACCGGGCAGTTCGACCGCAACAACGCCATTTTCTCGATTCAGGCCGGCGCGGGCGGCACAGAGTCGAACGACTGGGCTGATATTCTCTTTCGGATGTATTCGCGCTGGGCGGAGCGGCGGAATTTCTCCGTCGAACTCATGGATGTGCAGCCGGGCGACACTGCCGGCATCAGCAAAGCCACGGTTCTCATCAAGGGCGAAAATGCCTATGGTTACGCGAAGGCCGAGCGCGGGGTGCACCGGCTCGTCCGGATCAGTCCGTTCGATTCGAACAAGCGCCGGCATACGTCGTTTTGCGCCATCGACGTCGTCGCCGAGATCACGGAAGACATCGATGTGGAGATCAAGGAAGACGATCTTCGCGTCGACGTTTACCGTTCGTCCGGTAAGGGTGGTCAGGGCGTTAATACCACCGACTCTGCCGTTCGACTGACGCACGCGCCGACGGGCATCGTGGTCGTCTGCCAAAACGAGCGTTCGCAAATCAAGAACAAGGCCACCGCGATGGTTGTCCTGAAAGCCCGCATCTACGAACGACGGCAGGATGAGCAGCGCGCGGAGATGGATCGTTTCTACGGCGAAAAAGGTGAAATCGGCTTCGGTGCGCAGATTCGCAGTTACGTTCTCCAGCCCTACCA
>SYGN01000262.1 GCA_005799525.1 Opitutaceae bacterium
ATTAGCCCTTGGTCCTTCCGCCGCCGCCGCGGTCATGCCGCCAACGCATGACACGCCCGCGCCAGATAACGGTCCGTGATCTCGGGCACGCGCTGCAGCGCAAAGATTGAGCGCGGCTCCCACAACATCGAGCGCAGGGGCTCCAAGAACTGCTTCGCCACATCCCGGTCCGAAATATTCCGCAAGATCGTCAGCGTCTGCCGCGACGCCGGCAGCCCCAGCCACTCCAGCACGCCATAGACCTCGCGCCGTTCAAAAATCGCGCTGATCTCCGCCCACGCCGGCCCCGTCGTCCCGCGCAAACTCCCGTGTGCCGCCACAAACGCCGTCAACGCTGGCGCGTCCACCAGCGCCGGCAGCAGCTCGGGGCATCGCGCCACCACCTGCAACGCCTCCATGCGCTTGAACGCAAATCCGCTCAAAAACTCGCGCACGTCCGTCGGCACGAATTCTAGATACGCCCGCCACGCCGCCGGCCCGCAGCTCTGCGCCGCCGAAGCCAACGCGGCCTCCGATGGCTCGACCGTGATCCACTCCTCGCCGTAAAGCCGCTCAAACTGGACGTCCGGCCACGGCGTCACGCGATACGAGGCACCACAATGGGACCACGCCAGCGCGATCGGCACGAAACAGGTCTTGGCGCGACGTGAAGGAGCAGCCGCCGCGGCCTTGGCCGAGGTGCGAACGAGTGGGCGAATAGCGGAGAAGGTCGAGTTCATGCGCACATCCTACCCCCGAGGGTGGGACATTGGCTGGCCCACCCTCAAAAAATCTGAAACTATTTTTTACCTCGTTTTCTCCCTTTCCCGGCCTCCCCTTCTCCCCGTCTCTCCATCCCTCCCTCTCCCCGTCTCCGCACCCATGCCAAACACCGGCCCCCAGCTCTCCCGCCCGCCCCTCGAACGTATGCTGCGCATCCACGACGAGCTCCGTCGCGGCGCCCTCGTCAATTGTTCGCACCTCGTGCGCGCCCTCGAGGTTTCCCGGAAAACCATCGTCCGCGACATCGCCTTCATGCGCGACCGCCTCGAACTCCCCATCGAGTTCGACGCCCAGGTCCTCGCCTACCGCTACACGCACCCCGTGAACGCCTTTCCCACCGTCCACGTGACCGAAGGCGAACTCCTCGCCCTCCTCGTCGCCCAACGCGCCCTCCAACAATACCAGGGGACTCCCTTTCACCATCAACTCGAAGTCGCCTTCGAAAAACTTGCCGGCGGCCTCCGCGACAAAATCTCCTTCTCGCCCACCGACGAGCTTCGCACCGTCTCTTTCAAAAACATCGGTATTGGCAAAACCGACCTCGCCATCTTCAACGCCCTCAGTGCTGCCGTCCTGCGCTCGCATGAGATCGCCTTCGCGTATCGCAAACCCGGCGACGCCAAACCTTCCGCCCGCCGCGTGCGCCCCTACCATTTGGCCAACCGCGAAAACCTCTGGTATCTCATCGCCTTCGATCTCGAGCGCGCCGCCCTGCGCACCTTCGCCCTCCCGCGCATTGCCGAAGTCACCGTCACCAAGACGACCTTCACGCGCCCCGCCGATTTCTCCCCGGAGAAATTCTTCGCCAACGCCCTCGGGGTCATGGGCGGCACCGGCGACCACCGCGTCGTGATCCGTTTCACCGCCGCCGTCGCCGAGCGCGTCCGCGAACGCGAGTGGCACGAGACCCAGGAAATGCGCGACCTCCCCCGCGGCGCGCTCGAACTCCGCCTCCGCCTCGGTGCTCTCACCGAAGCCGAGCAATGGATCTTGAGCTGGGGCGCCGCCGCCGAAGTCCTCGCCCCCGCCGAACTCCGCACGAGCCTCAAAAAATCCATCGCCGCCCTCACCAAAACCTACGCTGCGTGAATCCCCGGATCTTCACCCACCACCCGCTCGCCGCCGCTCCCAAAAACCCGGGTTCATCCGTGTCCATCCGTGGTTAAAAATTCGGACGCCACCGTCAGGTCCCTTTACCCTCGCCACGTGCTGTCGACAAAAAAATAACTCATCCATTTTTGCGCCTTTAGGTGTTTTTTGTGGCGATCCTCCGATCGTCTCCGTCTCGCCCCATCCGCGTCCGCCACACCCCCCTTTATCCGCGCTATCCGCGAAATCTGCGGTTAAAAATTCCGTCCTTCCACCCCTGCGCCGCCGCCCACATCCGTGTCACCAACGCCGCCGCCCGCGCCGCCGCAAGCCGCGTGCTCGCGTGCAACCAAGCCGCCAGCGCCGGCCGTCCCGCGAGTTTCTCTGCCTTGCGCGCGAGATCCTTGAACACCGCCGGCGCCACATCCTGCGCCCGGTGCCCATCGCCCGCACTGTCGCAACGCCGCGTGATACACCAACCCGAGATTCCGCCGCACAAACTCCGTCATAGCCTCCTCGGCGTTTGCTTCGACATAGCGGCGGAGCCGTTCGGCGTCATCCTGTCGGGCAGCGCCTCCGCTGGGCACCCAAAATGGTTTTCGCCTCCGCGCTCTCCGCGTCCTCCGCATTTCAACTGCCTTTACGGGGACTAATGCTGGGACTAATGCACCCGATACGCCACTCTTTCTATTTAGAATAATTCTAATTATCATTTGCACCTTAGAACCATTCTAATTTGTTGGATCCTCCTTTAAAACCCCATGTCCACCGCCACCCACAACGCTGAAGCCCTCGCACAAAAGCTCTCCGACAGCGGCTTGCGCTCTACCCCCCAGCGAGAAGTCGTCTACGATGTTTTGCTTAGGAAACGCGACCACCCCACTGCCGACGAAGTGTTCGCCCGAGTAAAATCCGGACTGCCCACCATCTCTCTCGCGACGGTCTACAACTGCCTCGAAACGCTCGTGCAATGCGATCTCGTGCGCGCGGTGAACTTCGAGCGTAGCCCCACCCGCTACTGCCCGAATCTTCGCCCGCACGCCCATTTTCACGATGAGCAAACCGGCAAGACGCACGACATCGATCTGCCCCCCGAGCTTCTCGAAAAGGTCAGCGCCGTCCTCCCTGTCGGCTACGATGCCAAGTCGGTCGAAATCATCTTCCGTGGCAAGGCCACGAAGACAGTAGCGAGTCGCGATTAGCAAGCATCCCGCCCACTCGCACCTCGTCCGTCTCTCAACTCTCAACGCTCAACTCTCCGCTTACCGTTTCCGACCACATGTCCTCCCTAGTCATCCAAGACCTCCACGTCTCCATCGGCGAAAAGCCCATCGTCAAGGGCCTCACCCTCACGATTAACAGCGGCGAAGTGCACGCCATTATGGGGCCCAACGGCACCGGTAAGTCCACGCTCTCCAAAGCGATCGCCGGCCACCCGGACTACACGGTCACGAGCGGCGATGTCCTCGTCGACGGCGTCTCGATCCTCGAACAAGAGGCCGATGAACGCGCCCGCGCCGGCATCTTCCTCGCCTTTCAATATCCGAGCGAAATCCCCGGCGTCTCCATCGCCAATTTCCTCCGCGCCGCGCAACAGGCCCGCATGGCCGAGGGCGAGGAAATCGACGCCTCCGCCTACTACAAACGCCTCTACTCGAGAATGGACCTCCTCAAGATCGACCGGAAATTCACTTCCCGCGCGGTCAATGACGGCTTCTC
>SYGN01000263.1 GCA_005799525.1 Opitutaceae bacterium
CCTGTTCGTGTTCCTACGGTCGTGCCTTTGCTCCAGACTTCTTTCGTGCTGAGTGCCTCGCGCCACCCGCCTTGTCCTTCGCTACGGTTATTGTCACTGTTTCCGAACATTTCGTTTCATATGTTAAGTTCATGCCCATGCTGGTCACACTAGGCCCGGTCGGTGGGCGGGCAGTAAAAACCGGCCGCCGGCCGGTTCTACAACTCCCCAAACCGGTAGCTCGTGTTGAAAATGAGTTCGATACGTTTCGACACGAAGACGCGCACTTTGATTTTCCCTCCCAGCCCACCCGCCGTGCCGTCTGGCGTCGCTTTCCCCTCGATGCGGCGTTCCTCGCCGACGGTGTTCACAGCACGGCCGGAAAACTCCACCGGTTCTCCGCGCTCGAGTTTGCGTAGCGACTCGTCCGGCAGGGTGATCGCAAGCGTGCCTTTTTCGTTGGAGAAAAAATACGGGAATACCTTCGCGGCATAGCTCGACTCGAAGGTGCCGTTTTTCCGCACGAAGGGAGGCATGGTCATTGAAACCGTGCCGATGTAGATGGAGGTCTTGGTCGGCTCGATCGTCACCCGGTCAAACGTGCTGAGCGGTGCCTCGGCCGCGCCGAGAGCGGCGAAGGCTAGTGTGAGCGTGATTGCGATCACGCGGAGCACGGTGCCGAGCGGGTGGGGCATTAACCCGCGAATCTGCATGCGATCATTCGTCGGGCAAACCCGAAGTGGGTTTGGACACAGCACGGAAAGGCGTTTTCAAAGCGCCTTTGTCGGCGGTTGAAAAAGGCCGGTCCCTTGGTGCCGTTTCAGCGGGCAACCCTCTTTCGCGTTGCACCACGGCGCGCCGAACCGTCATCTCGTGCTCCTATGGCCAAGAAGAACTCTCACGTGACCTGGGGCGGACGCTTCACAGCGGGCCCCGCCGAGTTGATGCTGCAGTTTAGCGAGTCCGTCTCGTTTGACCGCCGCCTTGCGCCCTTCGATATCGCCGGCAGCAAAGCCCACTCGGCCATGCTCGCGCACGTCGGGCTCATCACCGCGAAAGAGCGCGACGCCATCCACGCCGGCCTCGACACCATTTTGGCCGAAGTGCATGCCGGCAAGTTCACGTGGGACACCCAACTCGAAGATGTGCACATGAACATCGAGCAGGCGCTCACCCAGCGTGTCCCCGCCGCCGCCAAACTCCACACCGCGCGCAGTCGCAACGACCAAGTCGCGACCGATATGCGCCTCTGGTTCAAATACGCGTGCGCCGCCCTTGGGGAAAAAATCTTCGGCGCCCAGCGCGCCCTGCTCGCCGTGGCCGAGGCCCACCGCGATGTGCTCATCCCCGGTTACACCCACCTCCAGCGCGCCCAGCCGGTGTTTCTTTCGCACCACTTATTTGCCTGGATGGAAATGCTCGACCGCGACCGCGCCCATCTCGCCCATGTCGCCGCGCACGCCAATTGGAGCCCGCTCGGCTCCGGGGCCATCGCTGGCACGACGTTGCCGATCGACCGCGAGTTCACGGCGAAGGCTCTCGGCTTCGTCGATGCGAAGGGCCGTCCGCAGGTCACGCAAAACTCCATGGACACCGTGGCCGATCGCGACCTCTTCATCGAGTTCGCCTCGGCGTGCGCGATGTTTGGCGTGCACGCCTCGCGCATCGCGGAAGACCTCATTCTCTGGAGCAGCACCGAGTTCAAATTCATCGAGCTGCCCGACGCGTTTTGCACCGGTTCCTCATTGATGCCGCAAAAGAAAAATCCGGATTCCTGTGAACTGCTCCGCGGTAAGTCAGCGCGGCTGCAAGGCAACTTGCACACGCTGCTCACGCTGACGAAGGGGTTGCCGCTCACCTACAATCGCGATCTCCAAGAGGACAAGCCGCCGGTATTCGATAGCTTCGATCAAACGGCGCTCTGCGCCGACGTTCTTGGTGGGACGGTGGGAGGCATGACGTTTTACCGCGAGCGTTGCGCTGCGGCCGTGCGCGATCCGGCCCTGCTCGCAACGGATCTGGCCGACTACCTCGTGCTCAAGGGCGTGGCCTTTCGCGACGCGCATCACGCCGTCGGCGCGGTGGTGCGGCTCGCGGAGAAAAACTCCGTCGCGCTCGATCAACTGCCGACGGAAGACGTGAAAAAAATCAACGCAGCGTTCGGTGTCGACTGGGTGGAGGTCTTTGACCTCAAACGCGCGCTGTCGAAACGCACCGGGACTGGCATGCCCGGTCCGACGCAGATCGCGCGGCAATTCTCGCGCTGGACGAAGCTCCTTAAGTAACGCGCGTTCGCGGAGTAGTCGCCCTGCTCGTAAGAGCAGGGACCGGCATCACGCCACACGCGCCCCGTCCCGCCTCCCACGAGGCAGGCCACCACGAAGCGCTCGATGCTCTCGCTTTTTCCCACGACCAAGGCCGACCCGGAGCGTGCACCCTCTCGCGCGGGCTTGCGGAAAAGAACCCTCGAGAAAGTGATGGAGGGAACGGCCGATGCGAACACGAGACTGCCGTCTCATCCCCGCTGGCACGGCCGGTGCTGGCCATGTGCGTCGTTGACCTGTCAGGCGTAAAGCCTGACCACCATTCCACGCATGGCCAAAGTCCGCATTCTCTCCGACCGGGTCGCCAACCAGATTGCCGCTGGTGAGGTGATCGAGCGCCCGGCTGCGGTCGTGAAAGAGCTGTTGGAAAACGCCCTCGATGCCGGGGCGACGCGCGTGGAGGTCGAGTTCCGCCTCGGCGGGCGCTCGCTCATGCGGATCGAGGACAACGGTCACGGCATGTCGCGCGACGATGCGCTCCTCGCCCTCGAACGCCATGCCACCAGCAAGATCGTCGAGGCCGCCGACCTCGACCGACTCGCGAGCTACGGGTTTCGCGGCGAGGCCCTGCCGTCGATTGCGAGCGTGTCGCGCTTTGAATTACAAACGCGAGAGCAGGGGAGCGATGCGGGCACCGAGATCTTGGTGAACGGGGGCAAGTTTGTGCACGTGCGCGATTGCGGCCGGCCCGTGGGCACGCGCATTGAGGTGACGCACCTGTTCAACTCGGTCCCGGCTCGCCGCAAGTTCCTCAAGACCGATCAGACCGAGGCCGCGCACATTGTGCAATGCGTGCGGCTCTACGCCCTCGCGTGCCCACGCACGTCGTTTACGCTGATCGAAGACGGTCGCACGGTGTTTCGTTCGCCAGAGTGCGCGACGCTCGCCGAGCGCATCGCGGAAATTTTTGGTCGGCAGACCGCCGATTCGCTGGTGCCGATCGACGCGGCGGGGGAGGGGATGGGCTTGCATGGGCTGATTGGCCGGCCCGGCGTGGGACGTTCGACCCGGCACGAGATGATCGTGTTTGTGAATCAGCGGCCGGTCGACAGCCGCACGCTCAACTACGCGCTGATTGAGAGCTACCACGAGTCTTTGCCGAAAGGGCGCTACCCGCTCGCGTTTGTCTTCTTCGAGTGCGATCCCGCGTCGGTGGATGTGAACGTCCACCCGGCCAAACGCGAAGTGCGCTTTCGGAGCGAGCCGCAGGTGCGCGGGTTCGTGATTCGCGCCGTGTTGGCACGTCTGCGCGAGCTCGGCACTCCTGCCGGAGGGGCGGTTCAAATCGCTCCTGCCGGAGGTGCCGTTCACGTTGCTTCGTCTGACGTTCGTAGTCCCGGCTGCAGTCGGAATCCGTCGGAGCCGGGTAAAGCGGGAACGACGAACCAGGCCACTCCGCTGGACATCCGTGCCACATCCGTCGCGCCGCGCATCCCGGTCTCGCTCTCTCCCCTCATCCCTCCCCCGCCCGCGCCAGCCGAAATTCGTACAGCAGAAATCGTCATTCCTCCGTGGCGCTTCCTCGCCCTTGCCCACGGCAGTTATGCGCTCTTTGAGACGGCGGCGGGGCTCGTGTTACTCGACCGTCGCGCCGCGCACGAACGCGTTTGGTTCGAGCGCCTCCGCGAACAATTTCGCTCCGGGCTGGTGCCGAGCCAGCGGCTGCTCTTGCCCGTGCCGCTCGAACTCGACCCCGTTTCGTCGGCGTTGTTGCTGGACCGTCTCAAGTTTCTCCATGCGCACGGCTTTGAGATCGGTGAGTTCGGTCGCAATTTTTTTCGGGTCGAAGCGTTGCCGACGTGGATGGAGCCGGCCGACGCGGAGCCGTTTTTGCGTGATCTGCTCGGGGCGTTTCGTGACGGGCGCCTACCGGACAAAGATACGGACCTCGCCCGGGAAGAACTAGCCAGGCTGGCGGTGGCGAAGGCCGTTCGCTTGCCCGAGCGCGCCGGCGAGGCCGAGCTTCAGTCGCTCGTGGCGCAACTCCTCGCCACGCGCACGCCGCTCACCAGTCCTGCCGGCCGACCGACTTACATTGAACTGAACCACAGCGAGCTCGCGCGGCGCTTCCAGAAATAAGCCGGAAATAAGCCGCAACCGGCACTCGCGCTGGCGCGAGTCATGTCTCTACGCTGCCGTTCTCTTTCCTATGCCGACCGCACCTAATAAAAAAGCCACCGCGAAAGCCCAGCCAGCGACCAAAGCAAAACCTGCCAAGGCCGTCCGATCCGTGGCACCGCAGCGCCCGTCTGCTCTGCGCGCGGCCGTCCGCGGGTCACCCGCGGCCCGACCCGCGCCCATCGCGTCCGCGTCCCTCGCCAGTACCGCGCCCTTTCCGGCCTCGGACCTCATTCATTCGATTCACAAACTACCCGCTTCAGCGGACAAGTCGGCCGATATTTTTCGTTCACTGATTCAGCGCCATCTGGTTTCTACGCTTGCGCGCCATCCGGGGTCCGCCACGTCGCGCGACTGGTGGATCGCCACCGCCCTCGCGGTGCGCGACACGATCCACGAGCGGATGATTGCCACGCAGGCCGTGCACAACGCCCACAACGCCCGCAGGATTTACTATTTCTCCCTCGAGTATCTCATGGGACGTCTCTTCGGCAATAATCTCATCGCCACCGGGCTGCTTGACACCGCCAAGGAGGCCCTCGAGTCGCTCGGGCAGGACTTCGAGGAAATCCGCGAATCCGAAGTCGACATGGGGCTCGGCAATGGCGGCCTCGGTCGCCTCGCCGCGTGCTTCCTCGATTCCCTCGCGACGCTTGACTACCCGGCGCTCGGCTACGGCATCTACTACGAGTTTGGGCTCTTCAAGCAGGCCTTTAACAACGGCCACCAGATCGAGCATCCCGATAATTGGATTATTTTCGGCAGCCCATGGGAGGTGGTGCGTCCTGAATACACTCAGGAGGTGCGCGTTTTTGGACGCGTCGAAAATGTGTTCGATGATCGCGGCAACTACCGTCCACGTTGGGTGGATACCAAGACGATTTTGGGTGTGCCCCACGATATTCCGATCGCCGGCTTCGGTACCCAAACGGTCAATCTCCTGCGTTTGTGGGCCTCGAAATCCACGGAAGACCTCGATCTCGCGGCGTTTAACAGCGGCGGCTACGTCGAGGCCGTGCGGGAAAAAGCCGTCGGCGAGACCGTCTCAAAAGTGCTCTACCCGAACGACAAAACCGAAAACGGCAAGGAGCTGCGCCTTGTGCAGCAGTATTTTTTTGTCGCCTGTTCCCTGCGCGATCTCATCCGCCGCCATTTCCGGTCGCCGGGCAACTCGTGGGCAAATTTCTCCGACAAAGTCGCCGTCCAGCTCAACGATACGCACCCCGCCATCGCGATCGTCGAGCTCATGCGCCTGCTCATGGACGAGGAGCAGATGTCGTGGGATGCCGCTTGGGCGATTGTCTCGAAAACCTTCTCCTACACCAATCACACCTTGTTGCCCGAGGCGCTGGAGAAGTGGGGTGTCGCTCTCTTCGAACGCGTGCTGCCGCGCCATCTCCAGCTCATTTTCGACGTCAACACGCACCTGATGGTAACCGTCGAGGCCAAGTGGCCGGGCGACAACGAGAAGAAGCGCATCTGCTCCCTCATCGAGGAAAACGGCCCCAAGCTGGTCCGCATGGCGAACCTCTCCGTGGTCGGTTCGCACACCGTCAACGGCGTCGCTGCGCTCCACACCGCGCTCCTGAAGAAGGATCTCTTCCCTGAGTTCGACGCGCTCTACCCGGGCAAATTTCAGAACAAAACCAATGGCATCACGCCGCGACGCTGGCTGTTCAAGAGCAACCCCGGATTGTCGAAACTGATTACGCGGCAACTCGGCAGCGAGGCCTGGGTCCGCGATCTCGATCTGCTCCGTGGGCTGGAAAAAGTCTCTGACGATCCGGGGTTTCAACGCGAGTTCATGGCCATCAAACGCGCCAATAAGGTGGAGCTCGCCGCGACAATTAAGGACCTGTGTGGCGTCGTGGTTTCTCC
>SYGN01000264.1 GCA_005799525.1 Opitutaceae bacterium
ATCAAACTTGCCGTGCCGAAACACGAACGCGATTGGTGGCTCGCGCTTTGGAGAAAAATCCTCGCGCCCAATCCTAACTGCAATGCAGTCGAAAATCGTCCGGCCTTCGCTTAGCGCGCTAATCGAAAAATTACCTCAAAAATCGCACTTCTATTGCATGGATACGGCTTAGAAGACGATGCGGAATCCCGCGCGCAGTATCCCTTCGGTTTTGCCGTGCACGTGATCTACCGCGTGACAGCAGGGCGCATCGAAATCCACCACGAGGTGAAGGCGGCGGCGGACAATGTGGCCCCGATGTTCTTCTCGATCGGCAATCACCTTGGATTCCCCGTGCCGTTAGTCGCTGGATCATCGGCCGAGGCGTTTACCGTCGAGAGTCCAGCGCATTTCGAATATCTGCGCGGGAGCAACGGCGCGCCGGACGGCACAACGCGAGAGCGCCGCTTCGCTCCGTCGACGCCGCTCAGAGATTTGAAGGTCATGCCCGCGATGTCGGTCGGCGCCTACGAGGATGATCCGTGGTTTCGCCTCACCGATGCGAGCGGACTCGGCGTGAAAGTAAGTCATCACGCGCCATCCACGCCGCCGCTGCCCTTCGTCCAATTCAAGCTCTACGGCGGCACGACCGAAGGTTTTTTCTGTCCCGAGCCGTTCGTCGGCCTGCACAATTCGCTCAACTCACAGAGCGACCAGATCGATCTCGCGCCGGGAAAACGTTGGACCTGTCTGATCTGCGTCGAACCCGAGCGGGCGGCGGGCAGATGGCCAAACGAAGCACCAGTGAAGTTTGCGCTATCGGGGAGTCGGCTGTTTGGGCTGTTCCGCGACACTCGGCCGGCTCTTGCACATTCAGGTTGGTCATTGCGAGCCCGGCTTGGCAGGCGTGGCAATCCAGCGGCAACTCCCGAGAGATGGCCACGTCGCTGCACCCGCCTCATGAACACATGCGGGTTTGTCATTGGAAAGTTCATAACCCCTCTCACCCATGGCGTCGCACCTTGGTCCAGCTCTCGCAAATACAAGGAGGGGAAACCGAGCCTCCCCAGGTGTTTCGCTCACACGCCGAAGTGCGCAACAATCAGGCTAATCATTGCCGGCCTTCTTGCCGGCTTTCGTCGGCACGTGTTGGGCGAGGTGGGCAGGGCGCGCTTTGGCATAGTCGTCGAGCACGGCCTGGAGTTTTTTTGCCTCGGCGGCGGCGAGGCCGGTGAGTTTCGCCAGCGGGAGCGGTTTCTGTTCAAAGCGATCCGTCGTGAGGTCGTAGAATTTTCCGTCGCGATGCAGTTTGTGCGTGGTGCTCTGAGCGTATTCATGAGTCGCGGACGGCCCGCCGTTGCGCGCATACCAGACGTAGTAGGCTTCGCGTGGCTGGCCCTTTTGGCCGAGCAGTTGGGGCAGGAAACTGCGTCCGTCGATTTGGAGCGCAGCCGGCACCTTCGCGCCGCCCGCGGCACACATCGTCGGAAAGAAATCCACGCTGGAGACGAGATCCGCGTTGACGCGGCCGGCTGGAATTTTAGCCGGCCAGTTGGCGATGAGGGGAACATGGTTGCCCCGCACGGTGCCGGTGCCCTTGCCGCCCGGATAGTCGCTGCCCTTGAAACGAGACGTGACGCCGACGCCGGTGCCGTTATCGCCGATGAACATCACCAGGGTGTTTTCGCGGAGACCGAGCTCGTCGAGTTTCGCCACGAGGCGGCCGACCATTTTGTCCATGTAGGCCGTCATATCGGCGAAGTGTTTCCCATCGCGCTGCGCCCGTTCGCTCTTGATCTTCGGATCCCAGTCGGCGCTGTCGGGCGTGGGCTGAAACGGGTCGTGCGTGAGGATCATCGGATAGTAGAGCAGAAACGGGTGCGCGCGGTGGCGCGTGATAAAATCGAGCGCGAAATCGTTGATGAGTTTGGGGCCGTATTCACCCTTGCCGTAGTCGATCTCCTCGCTGTCGAGCTCCAGACCGGGATTCGCATAGCGCGGGGGACGGCGCGTCTGCTGCCAGAGAAACGATTCGTCGAAGCCGAAGTGCTGCGGCAGCCTCTTGGCTTGATTCAACTGCAACTGCCATTTACCGCAGATGCCGGTGGCGTAGCCCGCCTGCTTGAGGAGCTGGCCGAACGTGGTGGCCTTGGGATCGAGGATGCCGAATTCAATGTAGTTTCGGATATTGTAGATGCCGGTCATTAACTGTGCGCGCGTCGGTGTGCACAGCGGCTGGACGTAGCAATTTTCAAAACGCATCCCGCTGGCGGCGAGCCGGTCGAGGTGGGGCGTCTGGTAAGATTGGCCGCCGTTGGCGGTCACGCACTCGAAGCCAAAATCATCGGCCATGATGAGGACGATGTTGGGCGGGCGCTCGGCGGCGAAGGCCGCAACGGCGAGCATGAGCGCGCACAGCGGGACTGTGACAGGGCGAAGGCGGAGGTTCATAGGGGCGGTAGGGGCGGGGAAACGTGAAACGATTGAGTGCGGAAAGTTACGGTGCCACGACGATCGGGGCCCAGGTGCCTTCGATGAGTTCAGGGACTTTTCCAGACGGAGGGAAGGTGGTTTTCACGGCGGCTTGGAGCTGCGCCGAAAGCGTCGCCACGGTGGCGGCGTGCGCAGGCAAGGTCGCGAGGTTGGTGAGTTCGCGGGGATCCGTGTCGTGGTCGTAGAGTTCGCGGCCTTGTTTGCCGGCATCCCACTCGGTGTAGCGCCAACGCGGGGTGCGCAGACTGTAACCAGAGAAGCGTCCGCCGCCGGCGTCGGCCTTCGTCGCCGCAGCTTTTCCCTTGCCCTTGCCGGCCGCGGCTGCCGGGCCGCGATTCACCTGCGTGAGCGCCCAACCACGGCCGGTCGCAGACGGATCGCGCAGCAGCGGGACGAGGCTCTGACCTTGGAGATTGGCGGGCGACTTCACCCCGGCGAGTTCGGCGAGCGTCGGGAAAAGATCGAGATGGCTGACAGGCGAGGCGGCGACGGATTTGCCTTTCGATATGCCGGGGGCGATGATGAGCAACGGCACGCGGGCGCTTTCTTCGAAGATGCTTTGTTTCTGCCAGAGGCCGTGTTCGCCAGTGTGATAGCCGTGGTCGCTGGTGAAAACGATGATCGTGCTCTCCGCGAGGCCGAGACGGTCGAGGGCGGCGATGACGCGGCCGACCTGGACATCCATAAAACTGATACTGGCGTAGTAGCCTTGAAGAGCGTCGCGGCGCTGGTCGTCGGTCATGTTGTCCTGCTCACGTTTGTAGCTCGCGAGGCCGGCGGGCGGGATGTCGGCCTGGTCTTCCTTGATGTTCGGCACGATGCGCATTTTCTCGCGCGGGTAGTAACCATAGTAGGGATCTTTCGGGGCGACGTAGGGCGTATGCGGACGGAAAAAACCGACGGCGAGAAAGAAGGTGCGTTGACGTTGCTGGGCGCAACGCGCGAGCACCCACTCGGCGTCGGCGGCCAGCATGGCGTCGGTGTGGTGCTCGTCGCTTTTCGGTGAAGCATACCAGCTGAGCGTGCCCCCGAATTGGCCGGGGGTAAGCGTGTTGATTTTCGGGTGCTCTTCCGTGCGGTCGACGCCGGCGGGATTCAGGGTGAGTTCCCACGAGGCGGGATCGTCGTGGCCGTCGGTGCCGATGGAGTTGGGGACGTTGTAGTGGTAAAGTTTCCCGATGCGGCCGGCGAACCAGCCCTGCTGGCGGAAGGCCTGCGACAAGCTGAGCTGATTCGGAATGGTCTGCCGGAAAATCAGCGAATTACCCTGGATGCCGGTGCTGTTTGGGTAGAGGCCCGTGAGCATCGAATTGCGGCTGGGCCCGCAGAGTGGATACGTGCAGTAAGCACGGTCGAAGCGGACACCGCGCGCGGCGAGCCGGTCGATGTTGGGCGTGCGCGCGAGCGGATCGCCGTAGGCTCCGAGCATCGTGTTCAAATCGTCGGCGATGAGGAAGAGGACGTTTTTCGCGGACGCCGGCGCGGCCGCTTGCGCGGCAGGCGAGTGGACGAGGAGGAGAGCAAACGGGATGAGCCAGGCGTTCAGTTTCATGGGAAAAAGAGAGTAGATTGAACGAGGGAAGGGCAATCGGGACGGAATTCGCGGCCGCGTATTAGTCGTCAACATCACAGGAGGCGACGAAGCGGAAGACAACGGAAACGGCGCAGACGGAAGGAGGTTCATCGGGAAGGGGCAACAGGCGAGATTACCTAACGCTAAAATCTAGCTCGGGATACAGCCCGCAGGCTCGGAAAAAGCGAGTAAAACGAACGTCCAGTCCGCAGAACCGCCAGTCGCTGGCGGGCGAGGCGACCCGCTCCCGCCTGCCCGCGATGAAAATTGATTTCCCTCATCGCCCGGCCGGCGCACACTCGCCGCCGCATGAAAAAAGACGCCATTCTTCAGAAGCTCAAGACCGAGAGAGTCATCGCCCTCATCCGCGCTGACAATCCCGACGGTCTTCTCGATTGCGCCAAGGCCCTCGCCGCCGGCGGCCTGACCAGCATCGAGCTCACGATGACCACCCCCGGCGCCATCCGCGTGCTCGAAAAGGTCATCGCCGAAATGCCCGACTTCCTCTTCGGCCTAGGCACCGTGCTCGACGCGGAGACTGCCCGCATCGGCATCCTTTCCGGCGCAACATTCATCGTCACCCCCGCGTTCCGTCCCGATGTGATCGCGGTCTGCCAGCGCTACAGCGTACCGATCTTCAGCGGTGCCTTCACCCCCACGGAAATCCTCGCCACGTGGGAGGCCGGCGCCGATGCCGTGAAGGTTTTCCCCGCCGAATTTTTCGGCCCCGGTTACATCAAGGCCGTGAAGGCCCCTTTCCCGCAGATCGAGATGGTGCCGACCGGCGGGGTGAACGAAAAGAACGTCGGCGAATTTATCAAAGCCGGCGCCTTCGCGACCGCTGCGGGTAGCTCGTTGGTCGAGTCGAAATCACTGAAGGAAAAGAACTGGGCCGCGATCACTGCCAAAGCCGAGGCTTTCGTCGCCGCCGTGGCCGCCGCCAAGGCCTGAGCCCCCGATGAGCCGCCCGCCCGCGAGCGTTGCCCTCGTCGCCCGCACGCACGGCGTCGTCGGGGCCACGGCGCTCGCGTCAGTGCTCCTCCTGCATTTTCTCACTCGAGGACTCGAACGCATCGAATTCGGTCCGCGCACCTACGTGATTACGCTCGGGATCGGCTTCGCCTACTGCCTCGCGGCCGCGCTGGTTTGGTTCGGCACGCCCGGTGGACGCTTGCTGAGCCGGGTGTGCAGCGTGCTCTACCTCGTGCGACCGCAGCTCGGCCTTCCTCTCCTGCGAATCATGGCCTCGGAGGAATACCGCGCCCACTTCACCACCACGCGCCCGCCACCGCCGGCTCCGTAGCGCTCATAAATACTGACGGATATCCGGCAAACGTTTCACCCGCCGGTGCGCCGCGTCGCGCGCGAAATACGGCTCCTCCTCGCGCGTGGCGTCGACCTCTTCGTCGCCCTCGGTCTCCTCATCTTCCTCGATCACTTCGCCCTCGGGCGACTTGAAAATCCAGTCTTGTTCATCGTCGAACACATGCGACATCCGCCGAGGTTGCGGGTCGAGCGTGAGCGCGGGATTTTTCACCTGCCCTTGTTTCACAAATTCAAACAGGCACGGCACAAACTGTTTCTTAAAGTGCGCCTGAAAATCGCTCATCCACTTGTTCGCCACGCCTTCGCGCCGGTTGAGCAATACGATGTCGGAAAAATGCACGCACGCCTCATACCACGCCAAGAGCGGTGAATTTTTCTCCGCCAACTCGCAATTGACGATCGTGATCACGCGCGCGATCTGCCCGCCCTGCGCCTCGAGCCACGCGACAAACACCTCGATCTGCTCGACCGGATTTTCCCGGCCTTCGCTGACAAAAAAAACGTGCGTCGCCTCCCGCGGTAGCACGCCGGCGATCATTCCATTCGTCCACGACCAGCGGGTGAGCGCGGGCAACTTCGCGTCGGCTTCGTCCGCGATTTCGCTCGCCGCCAGCATTACGGCCGGGCGGTCGGTCGCCACCAAGCCGTCCCCGAGCAGATCGGTCAGCACCTGGCGCCGGCCCGAACCGGCCGCGCCGAGGATGAGGTAAACGAGAGGTTTTTCCGCCGCGGCCACTTAAAAGGTGAAGGTTTGGTTTTGCGCGGCGTGCCGCATCCAGTGGTCCACCAGCACCAGCGCCGCCATCGCTTCCACGATCGGCACCGCGCGCGGCACGACACACGGATCGTGACGGCCCCGCCCGATCAACTCGGTCGCCACGCCACTCACGTCGACCGTCGCCTGCCGCCGCAAAATCGTCGCCGTGGGTTTGAAAGCCACGCGGAACACAATTTCTTCACCGTTGCTGATCCCACCCTGCGTCCCGCCGCTGCGATTCGTGACCGTCCGCACCCGGCCATCGCGCGCCTCAAAACTGTCATTGTGCTCGCTGCCGCGCATCCGGGCGCCAGCAAAGCCGCTGCCCAGCTCGAAACCCTTCGTCGCCGGCAGCGACAGCATCGCCTTCGCGAGGTCGGCCTCCAAACGGTCGAACACCGGCTCGCCCAACCCCACAGGGACACCGCGCACGCGGCATTCGATCACGCCGCCCACGGAATCGCCCTCGCTGCGCACCGCCTTGATGCGCTCGATCATTTTTTCCGCGGTCGGCAAATGCGGACACCGCACGGCGGTCGCCTCGACCTCTGCCAACGTTGGCCATGCCTCGAGCACGCCCATCGGCACCGCGATATCGTGGACCTGCGTGAGATAGGCCCGGATCTCCAGCCCACCCACGACCCCGCTCGCACCATTCGGCGCGCCCACGACCAAAGACAAAATTTTCTTGGCGATCGCCCCGGCGGCCACGCGGCCGACCGTCTCACGCGCCGAACTGCGCCCGCCGCCACGATGATCGCGGAGGCCAAACTTGGCTTGATAGGTGAAATCCGCATGCGACGGACGAAATTTGTCGCGCATTTCGCCGTAGGCACCGGGCCGTTGGTCGGCATTGCGGACCATCATCGAAATCGGCGTGCCGGTCGTGCGACCCTCAAACACGCCCGATAAAATCTCCACGCGGTCCTCTTCCTTGCGGGGTGTTACAATATCGCTCTGGCCTGGCCGGCGCCGATCGAGTTCCGCCTGAATGTCCTCGGCGGCGAGCGGCAGACCGGGGGGACAGCCATCCACGACGACGCCAATGGCGAGCCCGTGGCTTTCGCCCCACGTGGTGATTTGAAAAAGTTTTCCGAAGGAATTGGGCATCGGACGGGAGAACGTTGGCGGTGCCGTACCACCCGGCAAGCGGCAAATCCCTCTTCCGCAAATCCCGCTTCTGCCATCGGGCGGCGCATCTTCTGAAGGGCGGTGGACATGAGTCTGGCTGCGAAGAAAGTGGGCGGGGCTTCAGTCCCTCCGCTGTTCTTGCAGGGACTGAAGTCCCGGCCACTCTCTTGGCGGAACCGAAAACGTGGAGCTGCTCCCGCCGCTGCGGTGCGGCCCCGGCCCATCCGTCCGCCTCCGGACCAGTCATCACCGAAACTCTGGCAACTTTTTTCGAGAAACGCCGTCTCAACTTTCCAGTCACAAGACCGTTTACAAGCCGCCACCTTTGGCCTCTCATCCCGCTTCCGCCGCTTTGAGCGGCCAACCTTCCTGAAATTTCCTGAATGATCTCGCGTCTTGTCCGTCCGCTGTTCGTTGCCGTCTTGGCCGTTTCCGCTCCCAGCCTCTGGTCGCAGCCACCGCTACCGCCCTCACCGGCTGTCGCCGCTGCCAAACCCGAAGACGAGCTCGTCTCGCTCAAGCTCCCGGACGCCGACATCGACACCATCCTCGACACCCTCGGGCTCTACACGGGGAAATTCATCCTCCGCCCCGCCGCGCTCCCGACCACAACCTACAATCTCAAGATCGACAAAAAAATCCCCAAGTCCGAGGCCGTCGTCTATCTCCAGACGATTCTTTCCCTCAATTTGATCGGCGTCACTCCGCTCGGGGACAACGCCCTCAAGGTCGTCAATCTCACGATGACCAAATCCGAAGCCCCTGAGATGATCAGCGGCTCGGCGTTTGCCCAGGCCGCCAGCGGCAAGGTTGCCACGAAGATTTTCCAGCTCGAGTTCATGCGTGTCGCCGAATTCGCCGCAATGGTGCAGACGATGCTCAACCCCAACCTTCAGGGCCTCGTCCAGCTCGTGAACGCCAACGCCGCGATCATCACCGACACCGTGAGCAATCTGCAACGCGTCGAGCTCCTCCTCCGCGAGCTCGACCGCCCCACCGGCGGCATGAAGCCAAAGTTCTACATTTTAAAATCCGCCAAGGCCAGCGACCTCGTGGGCAAACTCCGCACCATCCTCACCGGCGCGCTCCAGCTGCAACTCGGCACCGCCACCACCTACTCTGCGGACGACCGCACCAACCAAATCGTGGTCGTCACCGACCCTCGCCAATGGCCCTTCTTCGACGAACTCATCGCGAAGCTCGACGGCAAGTCCGACCCCAATACCCGCAACGAAGTCATTTACCTCAAGCACGCCGAAGCCGTGAAGGTTTCCACGCTCCTCACCCAACTTGTCACCGGCCAGACCGCCGCCGCCCAACGCACCAATGCCCAATCCGTCCGCCCGGGTCAGGCCGGCCCGGCGGCGCCCACCCTCCCCGCGCCCGGCGTCCCCGTCGCGCCCCTCCCCGTCGCCAATGTCCCTGGCCTCGATGCCATCCTCGGTTCCGGCTCCAACGAATTCAGCGGCCTCACCACGATCTTCGCCGACGAACGCTCCAACGCCGTCGTCGTCTCGGGCACCGTGGACGACCTTCGCCTCATCACCGCTCTGATCGAAAAAATCGACGTCATCCTCGCCCAAGTCCGCATAGAGGTCGTCATCGCCGAGGTCACCCTCGACGACAATCAGTCCTCCGGCATCGGCGCCCTCGGCCTCAAGATCGATGGCGACCGGCTCGTAGGTTTCTCCGGTTCACTTAACAGCCCCGGCTTGGGCATCACCGCCGGCACCGTCACCCGGGCCACGGCCACGAATCTCGTCACCGGCCCCTGGGACCTCGCCGGCGAAATCACCCTCGGCGTCAGCCCGCGTAAGAATAACACGAGCATCCTCTCCGTCCCCAGCATCACGACGTCGCACGCGAAGGAGGCCACGTTCTTCGCCGGCGAGACGCGCCCGATCATCAGCGGCTCGACCTCCACTCCCGTCGGCACCACCGGCACGACGAGCGGTTTTTCCACCAACTCTTCTGTCACTCAGCAAGAAATCGGCATCACCCTGACCGTGAAACCCCTCATCGGTAGCAACGGTTCCGTCCAGCTCGACATCACCCAAAAAGTGGACGACGTCGCCGGCACGGTCCGGATCGATAACAACGATCAGCCCATCATCGCCCGCCGCAACACCAAGTCCTTCGTGACCGCCCAAAGCGGCACCATTTACGTGCTCGGTGGCATCCAGCGCACGAAAGCCTCCAAGCAGACCAACCGCCTCGGCCCGATCCCGTTCATCGGCGACCTCCTCGGCCCGCGCACCAACAACAACAGCCGCACGGATCTCATCTTTTTTCTCCGTCCCACCGTCCTCACCAACACTGCTGCCGACAACGCCGACGCCTTCAAGCGCGTCGACCTCCTCCCGCAGAAGGACCAGATCAGGAAAGAAATCGACCCGACCTACGTCGCGCCCAAAAAGACTCTCCTCGACAAGGTGCTCAACTAACCTCGCGCCACGCGTCCCTCCCGACCATGACCGCGTCCGATCAGGAACTTCTTCCCGCGTCGCTTGCCGAGCGCATCACCGACGAACAGCGTCAAGCCCTCGCCGAAGCACCCCGCGGAAAACGTCTCGAAAACCTCGCCGCCGCTCTCGCCCGCCCCGAGCCCGAGGTCCTCGAAAAACTCTCCGTCGCCGCCGGCCTCACCCTCGCCAGCAATCTCGAAACCGACCCCGACGCCCGCGGCCTCCTCCCCGCGCGTCTCGTCCACGAGTATCAGATCATTCCGATCCTCTTCAAACTCCAGACCCCCGCCTCCGGCTCCGAAACCCAATCTCCAGACGCTCAGCTCTCAGCTCTCAGCTCTCAGCCTCTCCACCTCGCCACCGCCTGGCTGCCCGATGCGCTCATGGCCGACTGGCTCCGCACGTTCACGCCGCGCCCGCTCGTCTGGCACCTCGCCGTCCCCGAGCGCGTGCACCAGCTCATCATTGAAAACTTCGGCGTCGGCGCCGGCTCGCTCGACGATGGCGACGAAAGCTACGTCGCTCCCGAAGCCCAAAAACAGGAAGAAGAAGCCGTCGATGAAGAAGCTGCCGTCGTGCGCTTCGTGACCGACGTCATCTCGCAAGCCATCGCCGACCAAGCGACCGACATTCACTTTGAGCCGCAGGAAGGTGCGCTCCGCATCCGTTACCGCGTCGACGGCCTGCTCGTGCCGGTGCCGCTCCCGGAAAATCTCCTCCGCTTCCAAGACGCCATCATCTCGCGCCTCAAGATCATGGCGCGCATGAATATCTCCGAAAAGCGCCTGCCACAAGATGGCCGCATCAACTTCAAGGCCGCCAGCGTCGTCCTCGACATCCGCGTGTCCACGGTTCCCACGATCTACGCCGAGTCCATTTCGCTCCGCCTCCTGAACCAAAAAAAGGAAGCCTACAATATGGACCGCCTCGGCATGAGCCCCGAGGAACAGTCCCAGATTGTCAGCA
>SYGN01000265.1 GCA_005799525.1 Opitutaceae bacterium
CTTAGCGAATGTCCCGCGGCAACCCTTCACAGCTCATCACCCCATGTATCCACTACTCAAAGCCGCCCTCGTCCTGAGTCTGTTCGGAGCGCTCGCCGCCCGTGCCGCCGACCGCCTGCCGAACATCATCGTGATCTTCACCGATGATCAGGGCTACGGCGACGTCGGCGTCTTCGGCGCGAAGGGCTACGCAACGCCACACCTCGACCGCCTCGCCCACACTGGCGCGATGTTCACCAACTTCCACGTCGCCCAAGCCGTCTGCTCCGCATCGCGGGCCGCACTCCTCACCGGGTGCTACCCGAACCGCGTCGGCATCCACGGTGCGCTCGGACCGAACGCGACTCACGGTCTCAATCCTACCGAGACCACGATCGCCGAACTGCTCAAGTCCCGCGGCTACGCGACCGGCATGGCGGGCAAGTGGCACCTCGGTCATCGCGACGCGTTTCTCCCACCTCAGCAGGGCTTCGACGAATCATTCGGTCTCCCCTACTCCAATGACATGTGGCCATTTCACCCGGAGGCCAAAGCGGGAACCTATCCTCGGCTGCCGCTCTACAAAAACGGCAAGATCATCGACCCCGAGATCACACCGGACAAAATGCGCAACCTCACAACGCAGTATACCGAACACGCCGTCTCGTTTATCGAACGCAACCACGCGCGACCGTTTTTCTTCTACCTCGCCCACTCGATGCCCCATGTGCCTCTCGCCGTGAGCGACAAGTTCAAGGGTAAATCGTCAGCGGGTCTCTACGGTGACGTCATCATGGAAATCGATTGGTCTGTCGGCGAAATCGTCCGCACGCTCGCCCGACACGGCCTCGAGCGCGACACGCTCGTGGTCTTCACCACCGACAACGGTCCGTGGCTCAGCTACGGCAACCACGCGGGCAGCGCCGGCCCGCTCCGCGAGGGTAAAGGCACCTCGTGGGAAGGCGGCACGCGCGTGCCGTGCATTATGAGTTGGCCCGGCCACATCCCCGCCGGCACGAAGTCCGATGACTACGCGATGACGATTGATCTGCTCCCCACGTTCGCCCGCCTCACCGGCGCGACGCTACCCGAGAAAGCGATCGACGGCCTCGACATTTGGCCCCTCCTCGCTCGCCAACCCGGCGCTAAGAATCCGCACGAGGGCTACGGCATTTGGTATGCACAAAATGAATTGCAGGCCGTGGTGAGCGGCGACGGACGGTGGAAACTGATCCTTGCTCACCGTTCTCGCACGCTCGGCGGCCGGCCCGGCGGGCGCGACGGCATTCCCGCAAAATATGAAAACTTTGGGGTGGGCTCACCACAACTCTACGAACTCAGCCGCGATCTCGGCGAGACTAAGGATGTCGCCGCCGCCCATCCCGAAGTCGTCAAGCAACTCGAAGGGTTTGCGGAAAAATGTCGCGCCGAACTCGGCGACGCGCTCACCAAACGTAGCGGCCGCGGCAATCGGGAACCCGGCCGCATCGCCACGCCGTAGTCGAGAATCGGGTCATCCCGCGGGATTTCGCCGGCTCTCCCCGCGAGGTCCCACCCGCGTCGGCTCACTGGGATCAATACCCTTGACTACCAGCTGACGGGAAACCTTGTGGTTCTCTTGCCGGTCCGCCCCCCAGCCCTCAGCCATCCGCCATGCCCCGCCCTCTCACACGTCGCACGGTCCTCGGCAGCGCCGCCGGCGCCGGCCTCGCCCTTGCAATCCCTCCATCCTCCGCAGCCGAGCCAACGGTCGTCCGCCCTCCCGCCGCGAAGGCCGTGTCCGACTGGCCGCTCTCGGACCACCGCGACGAGGCCGCGCTCCTCGCCGTCTTGCGCAGCGGTAAATGGGGCCGCACCGCCGGCGGTGCCTCCCGCGTGAAAGATTTCGAAATCGCCTTTGCGTCCCGGATGAAAGCGCGCCACTGCGTCGCCACCTCCTCCGGCACGACCGCCCTCCTCACGGCACTCGGGGCGCTCAACATCGGCCCCGGCGATGAAGTCATCATGCCGCCCTATACCTTCGTCGCGACGTTCAACGCCATCACCGCCAACTTCGCACTGCCGGTTTTCGCCGACACCGACGCCGCTTCGTTTCAGATCGATCCCGCCAAACTGGCCGCGGCCATCACGCCGGCGACGAAGCTGCTCCTGCCCGTGCACATCGCCGGCTCACCCGCCGATCTCGACGCCCTCTCCGCTCTCGCGACGTCGCGCAAGATCACCCTCCTCGAAGATGCCTGTCAGGCTCCGCTGGCCGAATGGCGCGGCCAACCCGTCGGCACCGTCGGCCTCGGCGGCTGCTTTAGTTTTCAAGCGAGCAAAAATCTCACGTCCGGCGAAGGCGGCGCGATCCTCACCAACGACGAAACGTTTGCCCACCTCTGCTACGATTTCCACACGCCCGGTGGCGTCAAAAAGAGCGCGAGTTCCGGCCGCGGTGCCAACTATCGCCTCACCGAATTTCAGGCCGCCGTGTTGCTCGCGCAAATGACCCGCCTTGAAGCGCAGGCAACCACCCGCGACGCCAACGCCGCCTACCTCAGCGAACTCCTGCGAAAAATCCCCGGCATCACCCCCGCCGCCCTCGCCCCCGGCGTCACGCGCAGCGCGTGGCATCTCTATATGTTTTGCTATGAGTCCGCGAAATTCGCCGGGCTCCCGCGCGCCAAATTTCTCGCCGCCCTCACCAAAGCCGGCGTCGCGGCGAGCAGCGGCTACACCAGCCTGAACACCTCGGCTCACGTCAAAGCCCTCGCCGCGAATCCCCACTATCAACGCCTCTACGGCCCAGCCGCGATGGCCCGCTGGGTGGACCGCAATCAATGTCCCGTGAACGACCGCCTCGTCGAGGAAGCCGTTTGGTTTGGCCAAGCGAAACTTCTCGGTCGCCGTGCTGACATGGAGAGAATGGCCTCCGCCATCGCCGACATCCAAAAGCGTGCCGGCGAACTCGCCCGCTCCTAAACGGCGAACGCGTAGTCCTTCCCCACCAGCCGATTTCATGTCCGCTCATTTTGATCTTCGACCACTCGTCGCCGCCGATCACGAGGCCACGGCGCGCCTGCTCCACCGCTCACTCGTGCACTGGTATCAAAGCCACCTCGGCCAAGGCGCGCGTTTCGGCCCGAGCCACGAGCCCTTTCGCCTTTTCCCCGCAGTCTACGCCGAACTCGATCGCGGACACGCGATGGCTGCCTGCGACCGCGCATCCGGCGAATTGCTCGGCGTGTGTTTCGTCCATCCGAGAAAAACCCACGTCGCCGTGGGCATCGTTGCCACCGCGCCCGAGGCGCAGGGCCGCGGCGTCGCTCGCGCGATGCTCACCCCGGTCATCGCTCAAGCCCGCCGCGACCAACTGCCCGTACGCCTCGTCTCGAGCCTGCTCAACCTCGATTCTTTTTCGCTCTACTCGCGCCTCGGGTTCGTGCCGCACACCCTTTACCAAGACCTGACGCTCGCCGTCCCCACCACCGGCCTGCCCGGGCCCGCGCCCACCGACGCAAATCGGGTTCGCCTCGTAACGGATTTGAAGGAAGCCGCCCGCCTCGCGGCGTTTGAACTCAAACTTCACGGCCTCCATCGCGAGCCCGACTATGCTTTTTTCCTGCGCAATCAGGTTGGCGACTGGCGCGTCTCGGTGCTCGAAGATGCGCATGGCACCCTCACCGGGTTTCTCGTCGCGAGCCATCATCCGTCATGTGTGATGCTCGGTCCCGGCGTCGCGCGCGATGAGGCTGTCGCTGTCGCGCTGCTCTGGTCCGCGCTCGACGCGATGCGCGGCTCGAGCCCCGTTTTTCTCGTGCCCTGCGCCGCCGCCGCCCTCATTCGGCAGTGCTACGTGTGGGGCGCACGCAACGTCGAACTCCACGCCGCCCAAACCCTCGGCCCCATCCCGCCCGCCCGCGGGTTGTCGTTTCCCACCTTTCTCCCGGAGTCTGGTTGAGCGCACCCCATCCACGCGGCCCACCCCATCGCTCCCGTGTTTCGCGAGCACGTCATCGAGTGCCACCAGCGCCGCCTCGGCCTCGGCGCAAACCGCGAAGTCGGCGCGGCGAGCGCAGACCTGTCCGGTGATTACCAACGCGGCATCCGCGACTCGCACCGCCACCGTTGCTCCGTGGACGAGCGGATCGGAATTCGCGGGATCACTCCGGCCACGACCGCCTCAGTTGAAGCGCCCCGCGGGCACGTCAGCGACGCCCAGACGAGGACGATCACGATAATTTTCTGCAGCATGGTTCCGCGGAGAATTCCGCATTATGCTTCAGGCGGACGTAGCGTGCTCACTCCTCAAATCATCTTGCCGCAACGGCCACCCATCCGTTAAGCACGCCAAGTGAGTACGACGGTCCCCCGCCCACCCCGCCCCAGATTATGGCCACTGCTCTTGTTCGTCCTCGCAGTCGCCTGGTCGGGCTGCGCCTCGGTCACGCCGTCGGAGCGCGCCGGTTGGCGCGCCGGCCTCGGCCGGGAAAAAATCACGCCAACCGACGCCCTCTGGATGACCGGCTACGCCTCCCGCGATCACCCCGCCGAAGGTACGTCGCAAGATCTCTGGGTCAAAGCGCTCGCCATTTCCGATTTTGCCGGAAACCGCGCCGTCTTGCTCACGCTGGATCTCTGCGGCGTGACGCGTGAAATCTCCGATCGCGTGGCCCTAGAAATCATGCGACGCTACGGACTGCCGCGCAGCGCGGTAATGACTAATGTCTCGCACACCCACTGCTCGCCGTGGCTCGAGGGCAGTATCGTGGGCCTGCGAATTTTCCCGCCAGACGGCGTGAAGAAAGCCGCGATTTATCGCGCCGCACTGGAGAGAAAAATGATCGCCGCCGCTGCAAGTGCGCTCGATTCGATGACGCCCGCCACCCTCGCGTGGAGCGAAGATCAGGCGACGTTTGGCATCAATCGCCGCGAGAACGCCGAGAAAGACGTCGCCTCACGCCGCGCCGCCGGCACGCTCAACGGTCCCTCTGATCCGCGCGTGCCCGTGCTCGCTATCTACGATGCCGCCAGCGGCGTCCTGCGCGGCCTGCTCCTCTCGTATGCCTGCCACAATACCACGCTCTCGATCTATCAGTGGCACGGTGACTACGCCGGTTCCGCCCAAGCCGAACTCGAACGACGCCACCCCGGCGCCACGGTAATGTTCACGAGCGGTTGCGGTGCCGACATCAACCCCAACCCTCGCGGAACGGTTGAGTTGGCCGAACAACACGGCCGTGCGCTGGCCGACGCTACTGATCGCGCCCTCGCGCGTCCCTTGACCCGCGTCGAGGGTCGCTTCGCCTCCGCCATGGAAGACATCACGCTCAGTTTCGCCCGCAAGCCCACCTCTGCCGAGCTCCGTGAGGCAATGGAAAAGGAGCAACCCAGCAAAGCCATGCATCAGGCGTGGTCCGCCTCATTGACGGAACAGCTCCGCACGAAAGGCGATGCGATCCTCAGCTATGCGTATCCGATCCAAGTGTGGAAACTCGGCGCGCTTTCGTGGGCCGCGCTCGGCGGCGAAGTCGTCGTGGATTACGCTCTGCGGCTCCGTTCGGAGCACAAGGGGAACCTGTGGGTCTTCGGCTACTCGACGGATGTGATGGCCTACATTCCCAACGAACGCGTGCTCCAGGAAGGCCGCTACGAAGGGGCCACGTCGATGGTCCCCTACGCACGACCCAGCCCGTGGACGCCAGGGCTCGAAGAAAAAATCGTCGCCAAGACCCACGACCTCCTCGCCAACACGACCGCGAACTAGTGTGAGCGAATTCCGGACGCCGGTCCGTCTGCATCCGCGATTGACGTGGGACGCTACATTCGCAACGTGAGGAAAAATCGGAGGAGTGGCTGAGTTGGTTTAAGGCACCTGACTTGAAATCAGACGTGGGGGCAACTTCACCGGGGGTTCGAATCCCTCCTCCTCCGCCATCTTTCTAACAAACTGTAAATCCGCCATTTGCATTTCTGCCTCTGCAGGTGAGTGGTTGGATAACGCGAACTGCCGGGCAAGAAATTAAAGGCAGGCTTCTGGAGTTCTCCACGTCGGCCGGCCATAGCGTTGCCGGCACGCAGGCGAGTGGCACCCTTGAATCTAGCGCGATGGTCAAGCGGTAGGCTGCCCTCTTATTTCAGATGATAGCCGGTGCTGCGTCCGCCAGCGTCATCCTTTGCCATAATGTTCCGGTCTATCAGGTCGGTGATGTCGCGCAGCGCTGTATCCGGGGAACATTTGGCGATATTCGCCCATTTTGAGGAAGTCAGCTTGCCGTCGAAACCGTCCAAAAGCCGGTTGATGAGATTGCGCTGACGTTCGCTGAAAGTCCCCCCTTCGTGGCGTTTCCAGAAATTCGCCTTCGTTAAAACGGCGTCGAGAATTTCACCGGATGAATTTATCGCATGCCTGAGGCAGGCAAAATACCATTCAAGCCAAGCGGTGATATTCAGGTCGCCACGCTGACTGGCCTCGAGAATGTCGTAATAGGCATTTCGTTCACGCTGGATTTGCGCGGACATGCTGTAGAAACGCTGCGCGCTGTTTTCAGAGCGCGCGAGGATCATATCGGCGATGGCGCGCGCGATGCGCCCGTTGCCGTCGTCAAATGGATGGATCGTCACGAACCAGAAATGTGCGAGCGCCGAGGTCAGGACCGGATCGGTTGCAGGGCCGGCGTTCAGCCACGCCAAAAACCGGGTCATTTCTGCGTTGAGCCTGTCATGAGGCGGGGCCTCATAATGAACCTTTTCCCGCCCGAAGGCACCGGATACAACCTGCATTGGCCCTGATGCATCGGTGCGCCAGCCGCCCACGGTAATTTTCCGCATGCCGCTGCGCCCGGTCGGGAACAGTGCCGCATGCCAGCCGAATAGCCGAACCTGATCGAGCGGCTTCTGATGGTGCCGCGTGGCGTCCAACATCACTTCAACGATACCCTCGACGCTGCGATCCATCTGCGGAGGGGTCGCGATCTCGATGCCCATGCGCCGCGCGATCGAGGAACGGACCTGATGGGTATCCAGCTTCTGCCCTTCAATCTCGCTCGTCTTGATCACGTCCTGCGTGAGCGTGGCCAAGGTTGCTTGCTCGCGCAGATAGAAGCCCAAGCCTTCCATCTTCCCGAGCAAGCGCCCCTGCGTATGCCTCACGTCACTCAACAGCGGAGTGATGGCGGCATGGTCCCAGGTGAAGTCCGGCCAGTCCTTTCGTTCGTGGATATACATTTAATCTCCGCAGTATCTGCGGCGAACCTGCCCCGCATTCTTCGCATAGCAAGGGATATTCTCCGCTTTTCATGCGGAGAATAAGGGCACTATTCTCCGCAGAGGGCAAAAATCCGTTATTGGTGAAGCGACAGTCCAAGTTATGTCCATTCATCCCGGGCTGTTACTCATGCAGGCGCAAGTCACTAGCTCTCGAATCTGGTTCTCCGCCACTTTTAGGCCCGTGGCCGAAATGGCACGAATTCATCCTCAACCAGACCATGAAACGCCCGTGTTTTTTCGCCGAGCATTGCAGCGGAGGCGGCAAAACCGCGGCAATTCTCGCGGAATTCTCCTTTAAAAATCACTTGTTAGCGCCACTTTGGTTCGCGTTAAAATCACGTCTCCTCCGCCATCTTTCTAACGAACCGTAAATCCGCCAGTTGCATTTCTGCGTCTGCAGGTGAGTGGTTGAATAACGCGAACTGCCGGGCAAGAAATTAAAGTCAGGATTCTAGCGTTTTCCCAATGGATCATAGGTTGCAGCCGTGTGCGGAGGCGCTCCACGGTCTTTCTTTTTGGGCCGCGGTTTGACTCAAGTGGAACGGAGGACGCGCAGGCAGGCGGCGGGATGGGAGTGCAATTGTTCGTGGATCTCCGGGTGGGAAACGCCGGGAAAGTGCTCCGGCAACAGCGCAAACAGGGCGTTGCGCAGAAGGGCGACGCTGGCCAGCACGCCA
>SYGN01000266.1 GCA_005799525.1 Opitutaceae bacterium
CCTGTTCGTGTTCCTACGGTCGTGCCTTTGCTCCAGACTTCTTTCGTGCTGAGTGCCTCGCGCCACCCGCCTTGTCCTTCGCTACGGTTATTGTCACTGTTTCCGAACATTTCGTTTCATATGTTAAGTTCATGCCCATGCCGGGCACACTAGGCCCGGGCGCTGACCGGGCACCTTGCGCCCAAAATCCAAAGCTGGCCAATCCCGCCCGCTCCACTACGCTATTTATGATTTATGAATACCTTCCTCGGCATAGCGCTCGAGACCTTCGTCGTCCTCGCCCTCGTCGCCGCCAACGGCTTGTTCGTCGCCGCCGAATTCGCCCTCGTGAAGGTCCGCGCCAGCCAACTCCGCCCGCTTGAGAAGACCGGCGGCTGGCGCGTAAAATTCGCCATTAAGGCCACCGAGCACCTCGACGCCGCCCTCTCTGCCACCCAGCTCGGCATCACCCTCGCCAGCCTCGGTCTGGGCTGGGTCGGCGAACCCTACATCGCCCACCGCGTCGAGCCGCTCCTCACGCGCTTGGGCTTCGGCGATCCCGCCACCGTCTCTTCGGTCTCCTTCGCGATCGCGTTTTCCGTCATCACCTTTCTCCACATTATTTTCGGCGAACTCGCCCCCAAGTCCCTCGCCATCCAGCGCGCCAAGTCCGTCACCCTCTGGATCGCTGCCCCACTCCTCGTTTTCTACTACATCTTTTTCCCGTTCATCTGGCTGCTCAATGGCATCGCCAACCGTTTCCTCTGCTGGGCCGGCCTCGGACCTGCCTCCGAGGGCGACCACGCCTTCAGCGCCGACGAGCTCGAATACGTTTTCAGCCGCGCCCGCCACTCCCACCCGGGCGACGCACTCATTAACAAACTCATGGTCCAGTCTCTGCGCGTCCGCGAAACCACTGCGCAGCAAATCATGCTCCCCCGCGACCAGGTCGTCGCCCTCTGGCTCGACAAACCCATCGCCGAAAATCTTCGCACCGCGCAAATCAGCGGTCACAGCCGCTTTCCCGTCTGCACCGGCAGCATGGACGAAGTTCGCGGCCTCCTCCTCGTCCGCGAATGGCTCTGGCAACTCTCCATCCTCGGTCCCGACGCCTCCTTCGAACCCCTCATCCGTCCCGTCACCGCGTTCGAGCTCACGACCAAACTTCCGGTCATGATCGAAAAATTCCGCACCGGCCGCAGTCACCTCGCCGTCGTCCTCGACGCCGGAAAACGCCTCGCTGGCATCGTGACCTTCGAAGACGTGCTCGAGGAAATCGTCGGCGATATCCGCGACGAATTCGACCTCGGCTCCGGCCCGATCTACGACCGCACCACGTTTTCCATCGTCGTCAGCGGCTCCTTCACCATGCGCGAACTCCAGGCCGAGACCGGCTGGTCCTTCGAGTGGCTACCCCGCGAAACCGTCGCCTCGTGGTTCACCCGCCACCTCGGCCACCCGCCCCGCCGCGACGAATCCCTCGACTCCGGCGACTTCCGCCTCACCGCCGTGGAGGTCAGCACCGAGCGCATCCGCCGCATCCGTGTCGAACGTATCGCCGACATTCCCAATCTCTGATCCCGCCCCCACCTCGTTCTCGTTCCTCGTAATCGTTCTCGTTCGTCAGCCACTCCATTCCTCCACTCCCATGCCCTCAGGTCTCCCTCTCTCTCCTTCGCTCCGTCTCTCGTTCTTCATCCTCTCCCTCCTCGCTCTCGTCGCGGCTCCCCTCACTCACGCCGCGTCCGCGAAACTCATCGAGAAAATCACCGCGCCCACTGCGTCCGGCGCTGCCGCCGCCACTTCCACGATCTTCATCCCGTACGCGAAATACGTCCTGCCCAACGGCCTCACCCTCGTCATCCACGAAGACCACAGCGATCCCGTCGTCCACGTCGACGTCACTTACCACGTCGGCTCCGCCCGCGAGGAAATCGGCAAGTCCGGCTTCGCCCACTTTTTCGAGCACATGATGTTTCAGGGGAGCGACCACGTCGGCGACGACCAGCATTTCAAGATCGTCACCGCCGCCGGCGGCACCCTCAACGGCTCCACCAATCGAGACCGCACCAACTACTACCAAACCGTCCCGAATAACCAGCTCGAGAAGATGCTCTGGCTCGAGGCCGACCGCATGGGCTTCCTCCTCGACGCCGTCACCCAACAGAAATTCGAAGTGCAGCGCGGCACCGTGAAAAACGAACGCGGCCAAAACTACGACAACCGCCCCTACGGCCTCGCCCGCGAGGTCACCGCCCAAGCCCTCTACCCCTACGGCCACCCGTATTCTTGGCTCACCATCGGCTACGTCGAAGACCTCAACCGCGTCACCGTCGCCGACCTGAAGAACTTCTTCCTCCGCTGGTATGGCCCCAACAACGCCACCCTCACCATCGGTGGCGATGTCGACACCGCCGCCGTCGTTTCCCTCGTCGAGAAATACTTCGGCCCCATCCCCCGCGGTCCCGCCGTCGAGCCCACCAAACTCCCCGCCCCCGTCCTCAACCGCGACCGCCACATCACCCTCGTCGACAACTACGCCCGCCAACCCCAGCTCTCCCTCACCTTTCCTTCCGTCCCCGAGTTTCACGCCGACGAAGCCGCCCTCGACTGTCTCGCCCAAGTCCTCGGCCAAGGAAAAAATTCCGTCCTCTACCAACAGCTCACCAAGACCCAGAAAGCCCTCGGCGCCTCCGCCTTTAATGGCTCCAGCGAACTCGCCGGCGAATTCACCCTGAGCGTCGTCCCCGCCCCCGGCACCTCCCTCGCCGCCACGAAAAAACTCCTCGACGAAGCCCTCGCCTCCTTCGCCACACGCGGCGTCACCGAGGCGGATATCGCCCAGTTCACCGGCTCGATCGAAGCCCAACTGATCAACAACCTCCAAAGCGTCTCCGGCAAGGTCCGCAGCCTCGCCGCTTGGCAAACCTACACCGGCTCGCCCAATCAGATTGCCGCCGACCTCAAACGCTACACCTCCGTCACGAAGGCTGACGTCCAGCGCGTCTACGAAAAATATCTCAAGGGCAAACCCGCCATCATCCTCAGCATCGCCATCAAATCCGCCCCCGACAACGTCGTCGCCCCCGCCGACCACCAGCCCGACTCCTCCTCGTATCGTGCTCCCGACTACGGCTACGCGAGTCTGAAATATACCAAGGCCACCGACACCTTCGACCGCAGCAAACTCCCCGGCAACGGCCCCAACCCCGTCATCAAAGTCCCGCCTTTCTGGCGCGCCACGTTGCCCTCCGGTGCCGAAATCATCGGTGCCCAGTCGCGCGAGCTCCCGACCGTCGCCCTCACGCTGTCCATTCCCGGCGGCCAACTCGGTCTCGCCGCTACCCCCGCGAAAGCCGGCCTCGCCCAGCTCTACGCCTACATGATGAACGAGGATACGCAGGACCGCACCGCCGAGCAGATGCAGCTCGAACTCCAAATTCTCGGTAGCTCCGTCTCCGTCGGCAGCGATTTCGACGATATCAATTTCAGCGTCCAAACCCTGAAGAAGAACGTGGACAAAACCCTGCCGCTCCTCGCAGAACGCCTGCTCCGCCCGAAATTCACCTCCGCCTCCTTCGACCGCCTCAAGCGCCAGATGCTTGAAGGCTTCAAATCCCGCAAAGCCCAGCCCGCCCTCGTCGCCACCGAGGTGTTCGCCAAAATCAACCACGGCCCCACCAGCATCCTCGGCGTCAGTCCGACCGGCACCGAAGAAACCGTAAAAAATCTCACGCTCGCCGACGTCGAGGATTACCACGCCCGCTTCATCACCGCCCGTGGCGCCAAACTCGTCGTCGTCGGCGACATCACCCAAGAGGAAATCGTCAGGCGCCTCGGCTTCCTCGCCACCTTGCCCGTGCGTGACGTCAAGCTCCCCGCAGTTCCCGCCGCCCCCGTCATCGCGAAAACCCGCCTCTTTCTCGTGGACGTCCCGAAGGCCGCGCAGACCGAATTCCGCGTTGGCTACGTCACCGGCCTGAAATCCGACGCCACCGGCGACTACTACCGCGCCACCTTGATGAACTACCCGCTCGGCGCCGCCTTCAGCAGCCGCCTCAACCTCAATCTCCGTGAAGAAAAAGCGTGGACCTACGGCGCCCGCACTGGTTTTTCCGCCAGCAAATACTCCGGCACCTTCACGTTCAGCTCCGGTATCCGCGCCGACGCCACCGGCGGTGCCCTCACCGAAATCCTCAAAGAACTGAACACCTACGCGCAGAGCGGCATCACCGCCGATGAGCTCACCTTCACGAAAAGCGCCCTCGGCCAGCGCGATGCCCTGCTCTATGAAACCCCGCTCCAGAAAGCCGGCTTCATCCGCCGCATCATGGATGACAACCTCGCAGCAGACTTCGTGGACGCGCAGAACAAAATCCTTGCGACGATGGAAAAATCCGAGCTCGACCGCGTCGCCGCGAAATGGATCAAGACCGACGCCGTGAACATTTTGCTGGTCGGCGACAAATCCAAGATCCTCCCGATGATCGCCCACTTCGGCTACGAGGTCATCGAGCTCACCCCCGACGGCACCCCCGTGATCCCCCAGTGAATGGTCCTCGCGAGGAGCGCAGCGACGCCGCGATCCATCGCTCTCCCTCCCCGCGCGCCAGCGCCCGACCCGACTCCTTCGGTCTCATGCCCCCCTTTTCCTAAACACCCCGCCCCTTCGTCGCGGGACGGAAAAGCCCACCACGTAAAAGGCGGGACAGCGTAGCCTGCCTCGTGAGAGGCGGGACGGAGTTTGGACGCAGGCGGACCGCCTCCGTCCAAACTCCCGAGGGCCCCTTTCCGACCGTAGCTCCGATGCTCGTCGCCGTGCGGTTATATCGCCATGCGTTCGCCGAAAATCACGTCCACTGCATGCGTGACGACTCGCCGGCGAGCGCCGGCCCTCCAGTCCAAACACGAGTCACTCTCGGCCCAACCCCACCTCCGAACGGCGGGGCGGTTTCCCAACCGCCCATGCGCACGTCCAGCCGCCCCACACCGGACCGCACGCCGTAACGCGCGGCCCTCCCTCATCCGCCTCTCAGCCCGCCCTCACGCCAGCAGTGCACAAAGCTCATCCAGCGCCTGCTTCGTGCGCTTGATGCCGTCGATCTCGGAGTGCTTGCTGCCCTCGTATTCGATGCCCACGTAGCCGCTATAGCCCGCCCCGACCACGATCCGTAGCAGGCGCTCGAAATCCAGCGTCATCTCGATCTTCTCGCGCCGGTCCTCGGTGTAGAATTTGCCCGCACCCGTGTCCCAATCGTAGGACTTCGCGCTCATCCCCTCCTTCACCCACGGCATAAATTCGCGCAGGCCCTGATAGGGATTATACATCTCCGACTTCGCCCGGTCCGTGTAGAAATTCCCGAAATCAGGCAAAATCCCCACGCGCTTGTGGTCGGCCAGCTTCATCACCTGCGTAAGCCATTTGCCGTTTGACGAAAGGCCCCCGTGATTCTCCACCACCACCCACTGTCCGCGCTTGTCGCCCTCGACGCACAACCGGTGCAGTCCGTCGGCCGCGAGCTTCGCTTGCTCGTCCGCCGACAACTTGGCGTCGCTCGCCGCATTCACGCGGATGCTATGACACCCGAGAAACGCCGCCGCATCGAGCCACTTCAAATGGTTCTCCACCGTCTTCGCGCGTGCCGGCTCCTGCGGTGCTCCGAGATTTCCCTCGCTGTCGCACATGATGAGCAGGCTCTTCACCCCTTCGCCCGCCGCACGTTTTTTCATTTCGCCGAGGTAGGCTTGGTCCGCTGCCTTGTCCTTGAACATCTGATTCACGTATTCGATCCCGTCGATCCCCACGGAGCGGGCGATCTTGGCAAACTCCAGATTGTCGAGCGGCTCGGCGCCGGCGCGCTTGAGGAAACGTTTATTGAGCGACCACTGCGCGAGCGAAATCTTGAACGGTACTTTTTTGCCAGCCGCCGCCGCGCGCGCGACCGGCGGCAACGCCGCGATCGCACCGAGCGCGACCGCAGATTTCAGAAACGAACGACGGGGAACTAACGGGATGGAGGTCATGGCGAAATTGTTGGCCACCCATTTCACGAAAGACAAGCCGCCCTATCCAGGCTCGGAGTTTCGCCTTCAGGCGGTCCGAGTCCGCATCTTTTCTTCACAAACGCTCCAAGAAATTTTGCTACCAATAAAATCTTTTTGCTTCTCGTCCATCCCCCTCAGGTCCCACAAAACGTCTTATACCCTTCGCCCCCGTCCGGCGCCGGCACTCGATACTCCGCCACGTCCGCAGGCCGCGCATAATCGTAAGGCGCAGCCAACACCGCCAGCAACCGCTCCAGCACACTCACGTTCCCCTGCTCCGCCGCCGCCAAGGCCGCCTCCACGCGATGATTGCGCGGTATCACCGCCGGACAATTCGCCTGCCGCAATCGCCCCGCTTCCTCCGCCGACTGCGGTTGCCGCCCGAGCCGCGCCCGCCAGCGCTCCCGCCATACCTCGAACTCCTTCGCCGACCCCGACTCAGACCCCGGCCCCGCCTCCGTCGCCCCGAGCGTTTCGAGCTCCGCAAACGTATTCGTGAAATCCGCCTTCGCGACTTGCATCCACTCCAGCAACGCCTCGATCAACGCCCCATCCTCCGGCTCTTCGTTAAACAACCCCAGCTTCCTCCGCATGCCCGCGAGCCAGTGACGCTGAAAACGTTCCCCGAAACCACCGAGCGCCTCGTTCGCCAGCGCGACCGCCGCCTCCTCCTGCGGATGCAGCACCGTCAACAACGCCTCCGCCAATCGCGCCAGATTCCACTGCGCGATCTGCGCCTGATTCCCATAAGCGTAACGCCCATCGCGGTCGATCGAGCTAAACACCGTCGCCGAATCATAAGCCTCCATAAACGCGCACGGACCGTAATCGATCGTCTCGCCCGAGAGCGCCATATTGTCCGTGTTCATCACCCCGTGCACAAATCCGACGCCCATCCACTGCGCGATCAGTCGCGCTTGTCGCTCAATAACTGCGCCCAGCAGTGCAAGCGCTGGATTTTCGGCGCCAACCAGCTTCGCATAGTGTCGCTGCAACGTATAATCCACCAACGCCCGCAACGCCGCCTCGTCCCTTCGCGCGGCCACCCACTCAAACGTCCCCACGCGGATGTGGCTCGCCGCCACCCGCGTCAGCACGGCACCCGGCCGCGCTCCGTCCTGCCGCCACACGTCCTCGCCCGTCGCCACCACCGCCAAGCTCCTCGTCGTTGGAATCCCCATGGCGTGCATCGCCTCACTGATCACATACTCGCGCAACATCGCTCCGAGCGTCGCGCGCCCGTCACCGCTCCGCGAATACGGCGTCGGCCCCGCGCCCTTTAACTGCACATCAAACCGCGCTCCACTCGGCGTGATTTGCTCACCCAACAAAATCGCCCGCCCGTCACCGAGCGTCGTGAAGTGCCCGTATTGGTGTCCCGCATAAGCCTGCGCGAGCGGCACCGCCCCCGGCGGCAAAACGTTCCCCGAAAAGATCTCCGCGCCCGCTCCGTCCGCACTCGCCCACGCCGCCGCGTCCAGCCCCAGCTCCTCCGCCAATTTCCGATTCCACACCACCTTCCGCGGCGCGCGCACCGCCGTCGGCCCCACCGCCGCGTGCAGCAAACGGGGCAACTGCGCATACGAATGCTCCAGGCACCAGCCACCCGCCCCGGTCGCCCTAGCCTTCGCATTCTCGTCGATTTCGTAAATCATGCCGGACCCTCCGCCAAAAAAACCCGCTCGTCGAGGCGCGACCCCATTTTCCCCCGGCCCACCACCGGCGCCATCCGTACGCTTCGGCCCGTCCCGCCTGGGGACGCGACGCCCTCGTCTCGTTCGTTTACCCGTCGCCAGCCCCGCGCTTGACGACTCTGCTACTCTGCGTCCTTTCACTTCCGCAGCCATGTCACGTCGCCATACCACGCTCCCCCTCCTCACGCGCCTCACCGCGCTGGCGAGCACGGTGTTGGTGCTGTTGCTGACGATTCTTGCCGCGAGCCCGCAGTGGCACGCTCTGCTCCATGCCGCCGAGCACGCCGCGCATCACGCGCCCGCCGCA
>SYGN01000267.1 GCA_005799525.1 Opitutaceae bacterium
AGATCTCCCCGGGTAAGGTGCATGAACTCTCGGCCCGCGCCGTCAGGCTCTACCAGATGCGTCTTTCGGTGACGGTTGGATTTCGCGTTCTCCCGCACGCTCATCGCCCGCATCTCGGCCTCACTGCCTGTTCGTGTTCCTGCGGTCGTGCCTTCGCTCCAGACTGCTTTCGTGCTGAGTGCCTCGCGGCACCCGCCTTGTCCTTCGCTACGGTTATTGTCACTGTTTCCGAACATTTCGTTTCATATGTTTAGTTCATGCCCATGCCGGACGCACGAGCGGCGGCTTCCCAACCGCCCTCTTTCATCGACCGCTAACGTTTACCCCCAAACTCTCGCCCCCGACCCCGCCCTCCCCCGCCTACTCGCGCCGCCCCACCACGGGCGGTGGCGTCGGTCCCACATTCATCACCGTCTCCAGCGTCACCGTTTCGCCGTCGCCCGAAAATTTCAGATGGTAGCGCGCCACAAACGGCGTGCGATACCGCACGACATCCAGCGTGAAGGTATCCGCCTCCGTCCACGCCCCACTCACCGCCACCGGGCCCGGCGCCGGTCCGCCCTTGCGTTCGCCCTTCACCCACCTGCCGCCCGCGACGGTGACGCGCTGCTCCACGCCTCCCGTCGTCCCGACAAACTCCGTCGCCGTCGGATCACCCACTGCGGGCGTCAGTGTGATGCTCTCCGTGGCCTGCGGATTTTTCGGAAATACAAACCGTTTCCCCGCCACTTTCCCGGCGATCGGCAAACGCTCACCCGCGACGGCCACCGGCGCTTTCAACGCGAGCCCCGCGAGCCTCGCCCGCAGCATCCCTTCCACCCCCGCATCCGCCGCCAACGCTCCGCTCGTCTTCGCCTGCAGCGCCGGCAGCAACTTCGCCCACACGACGTTCAGCACACCCTGCAAATCCTTCGTGCCCGCCGTGATCGCCACCACCGCATCGAGCTCGGGCATCACGATACAAAACTGCCCATGCGCTCCGTCACCGCGAATCACACCGAAGCGACAACGCCAAAACTGAAACCCGTAGCCCTGCTCCCAGTCACTCGCCAGGTTGCTCCCGTTTGACATCCATCGGGCCGTCGCCGTTTCCACCCACGAGGCCGGCACGAGCTGTTTCCCGTTCCACCTTCCTTTCTGCAGATAGAGTTGGCCAAATTTTGCGATGTCCTCCGTGCGGATGCTCAGGCCCGTGCCCCCCTGCGACACGCCTTGTTTGCTCTGCTCCCACGCCGGATTTTCGATCCCCAGCGGCTCAAACAACCGCGGCCGCAGATACTCCAACACACTCTGCCCGGTGACTTTCTGCACCATCGCCGACTGCAGGTAAGTCGCCACCGTGCTGTAGGCGAAAAACGTCCCCGGCTTGTGCGCCACCGGCAGCGCCAGAAAACGCTTCACGACGCTCTCGTCCGTTGTAAGCGAAAATCCCTGCAGGTCCTCCGCGTGATGGCCCGCCGCCATCGTGAGCAGATCGCGCAGCCGCATCGCCTTCAGATTCGTGCTCGGCTTCGCCGGCGCCTCCTCCGGGACGAATTTCAACACCGGATCGTCCACGCTTAATTTCCCCTCCGCCACCGCCAGCCCCACCGCCGTGGACGTAAAACTCTTGCTCAGCGAAAACATCTGATGCGGCTCCTCCGCCGCATACGGTGCCCACCAGCCTTCCGCGATCACGTGACCGTGGCGCACGATCATCACGCTGTGCAGCGCGTTGATCTTAGTCTCCGCCTCGTCGATAAAACCGAGTAACGCCGGGGATGATACGCCTTGTTTCTCCGGCGCACTGCGCGGCAACGCCTGCGCGCGATCAGCGGCGGAAGCGCCGGGCGCGGCAAGCAGGACAACGGCGAACAGGGTGACGAAGGAGCGGAGAAAGTTCATGCGGAATAAAATTTACGTGCCGCGCTAGGCGACGCACGCCACCGTATTAGGGCAAAGGCAAAGGCGCACACCAGCACGATCAATCCTGGCCTAAATTCAGGCAGGTCTTTGCACGGACCGGTTGTTTGCCCATGTGCCGTGCGGATCGTTTCCCTGCTTCGGCCACGCCGGGTTCAGCGTGCGTCCGGTTTTACGCTCGCCACTGCGCGTTGAATCAGGAGGCGCAGCAGCACTTCGGCGATCGAAAGCCGTACACTCGCGTCGCGCAGCTGGTGATCGAAGTCGGCCTCGCGCTTGCCTCCACGCCGTATTTTTCGGCCGCGCAACGGCACCTCGGTAAGCCACGGCTACACGCCACGGCTTTAGTGCACCTGAGTCATTCCCGTCGGACGGTCAGCTGCGCGAGCCGTTGCAGTAGCGCCGCGCTGGGCCCCACCGTCCCAGCCATGTTTTCCCCGACCCCCACCTCGAACTTCGGCATCCGACGGGGTCTCCTACTCGCCCTCCTGTTCACACGCGCCCTCGCCACCGAGTTTGACGTGCGCGCCCACGGTGCCACCAGCGATGGCCAGACCCTCGACACTGCAGCCATCAATCGCGCCATCGCCGCCGCGTCCGCCGCCGGTGGCGGCACCGTGCGTTTTCCCGCCGGCACCTACCTGAGTTTTTCCATCCGCCTCAAAAGCAACCTCCCCCTCCACCTCGATGCCGGCGCCACGCTCCTCGCCGCCACGCCGTCGGCCGCGCTCGGCGGCTACGACGCCCCCGAGCCCAACGAATGGGGCGACCAGCATCAGTATCAGGACTTCGGCCACAGCCACTGGCACAACAGCCTCATCTGGGGCGAGAATCTCGAAAACTTCGCCATTATCGGTCCCGGCCGCATCGACGGCTCCACGGGACTCGTCCGCAATGCGAGCTACGGCGGCGGGCGGGGCGGGCTCGGAGCGGGCGGCAGCGGACCAAATGGTTCCGTCGCCCCGGCCGCGGCCCCGCCCGCGTCGGCCACCGTCCCACCGCCCGCGCCGGCCACACCCACACCCGCAGCCATCGCGCCCATTCCGGGCAACAAGGCCATCGCCCTGAAAAATTGCCGTAACGTCACCCTCCGCGACATCTCGCTCCTGCTGTGCGGTCACTTCGCGCTCCTCGCCAACGGCGTCGATCACCTCACTCTCGATAACGTCAAGGTGGATACCAACCGCGACGGCTTCGACATCGACGCTTGCCGCCATGTCCGCATTGCCGATTGCAGCGTCAACGCCCCCGGCGACGACGCCATCGTCCTCAAATCCTCCTTCGCCCTCGGCTTCGCCCGCGCCTGCGAGAATGTCACGATCGCGAATTGCTCCGTCACCGGCTTCGACGCCGGCACCTTCTTCGACGGCACCTACAAACGCACGATGGAGAGCGCCGCCGACCGCGACGGCCCCACCGGCCGCATCAAATTCGGCACCGAGTCCAACGGCGGTTTCAAAAATATCACCATCTCCTACTGCACCTCCGAGCGTAGCCGCGGCCTCGCGCTCGAAACCGTGGACGGCGGCGTGATCGACGACATCACGATCACGAATATCACGATGCGCGACATCGTAAACGCCCCGATCTTCCTCCGCCTCGGCAACCGCGCCCGTGGCCCCGCGGGCACGCCCATCGGCGCCATCCGCCGCGTGCTCATCAGCAACGTCACCGTAGCCGACGCCGACCCGCGCTACCCTTCAACCATCGCCGGCCTCCCCGGCCACCCCATCGAGGGCCACCGCCAGAAACGCGCCGACGAAGGTCAAACCTTCAAGAAAATGCTCGGCCAAAAATTACTACCCGAGACGTTCAACGTTTACTGCGATCCTGCCCGCCCAAAATATGGCGCCACCGAACTCGGCGGCCACTACCTCTACGACAACCAGGGCGTGAAAGCTCAGCGCGTGCCACTCATCGAGTCCGGCGTGTTCACCGGTTTTCTCATGGCGCGAATTCCGATCGACGGCTTCCCCACCTCCAACGGCCACGGCCGTAAGGCCACCGGTGCCTCCGTCGTCTCACGCCAATCCAACCTGATCGTCGAAACCACGAAATCCGTCTCACCCGCCGTCCTGAAAGAGGAACTGCGCAAGCTCGTCTTCGAACAGAAGAAACCCTACGGCCTCCTCTTCGACGATATTTAGGGCGGCTTCGCCATCACCGGCCGCACGTCACCCAACGCCTTCAACGTCCAACCGATTATGGTGGATCGGATCTTTCCCGACGATCGCGAAGAACTCTTCCGCGGCGCGGATTTCACCGGCACACCCCTCTCGGCTTTCAGCAAAATCACCGCCGCCGACAACGCGCCCGACATCTTCAACGGCGTGCGCGGTGCCGAATCCGGCTGGGTGCCCGTCTCCGCCGTGTCCCCGAGCCTGCTGCTCTCGCAGGTCGAGGTGCAGAAAAAGGAGAAATCCCAGGAGCGCCTCCCCATTTTCTCCGACCCCGTTGGCAAATCCTGAACCGCCCCACCATGACGTTCATGAAATTCCCCTCTTCACGTCTCGCGTCGCGCGGCCGCTCCCTCCGCCGCGTCGTCCTCGCACTCGTCGCCGTTCTGCCCGCGCTCGCGTTTACGATGGCCGGTGACGCCCAGGACCCCGTCATGCGCGCCATGCGCGACGAGCTCGCCCGCTCCATGGCTCAACTTCAATTGGAGAACCTCGAGAAACCCTACTTCATTTCCTACCGCGTCCAAGAGGCCCGCAGCCAGAGCGTCGCCGCCCAATTTGGCAGCGCGCTCGGACGCAACGAATCCCGCAATCGTATTGTCGTCATCGAAATCCGCGTCGGCACTCCGCCCTCGACAATACCAATTTTTAAGCTCCCGGCTCAGGCAGCGGCCCCATCGGCGCCAATCTCCCCATGGATGACGATTACGACGCCATCGGTCGTCAGCTCTGGCTCACCACGGAACGCGCTTACAAACAATTCGTAGAATTGCTCTCCAAGAAAAAGCCGTCCTCCAAAGCAGGACGCGCACTGAAGTCCTCCCCGACTTCAGCGCGCAACCGCCCTCCACCCTCACCGATCTCAACCCCGGCGAACCCATCGATCTCGCGCAAGCCGAGACGCTCGTCCGGGAACTTTCTGCCGTGTTTCGCGAGTCCCCCGGCGTGGCCACCTCGAGTGTCCGCATCGGCGCCACCGAAGAGACCACCCGGTATGTCAACAGCGGGGGCAGTTCGCTCGTGCGCTCGTCATTCCTCGTCACCCTCCGGGCCTCCGCCGCCACGCAGGCCGACGATGGATTCCCGCTCGACGACCACACCTTCACCGTCGCGCGTTTATGGGCGACGCTGCCGCCCAAAGTCGATCTCCTCGCCTCCGTCCGCGACCTCGGCCGCCGCGTGACCGCGCAACGCACCGCCAGCCTGCTCGAACAATACAACGGCCCCGTCCTCTTCGAGGGCCAGGCCGCCGCGGAAATCTTCGCGCAAGTCATCGCCCCAAACTTCAGCGCCCGCCCGCGCCCGGTCCTAGCCCCAATACTGTTCAGTTAGCAACGTTGCCGCAGGAGGAAGATTTTGAATTGGATTCTGCGGAGTTTTGTGGGCTGGCGGGGACGCAGAGGATAATTGGACATCTTCCGCTTCAGGCCCCGTGGGACGCGGCGACCTCGACTGGAAACGGCGCGTTGAGTGGAGATTTGATGCAGGAGTCGCTGATGATGTAGGCCGCGAAGCCGAGGGGGAAAAAACTGGCGGGTGGGCCAGTTTGCGTCGAACGACATGGACCGAGTGGGTGAAGGAAAGCTGATCGGGATCGAGCGCATCGTGCTGCGAGGCTTCGAGCATCAACGAGCGGACGGCATGATGAGCGAGCATGAGACCGAAAAACTCCTGGCGAACGAGTTCGGCGGTCTTGCTGCGCAGCACCACTTGGGCGCCGCCGCGCAGATGAGTCTTCAATTCGTCGTAGACACCCTCGTGCTCCCAGCGCTGGGGATACAGCGCAGCCAATTGTTCCGCCGGAGCGGAGCTCGCGTCCAGGAGTGTGGTCAGAAGTCGGAACGTCTCGCCCGGCGGTTGCACCCGATACTCAATGACGCGCACCGCCAGACCCTCGCGCTTGTGGCGCCTAGCCTTGGTCGAAGCGTAGAGATGGCTCAAATAGCTGCCGTCTGCCAGCACCGCCTCGACCGGCAAGATCACATTGCTGCGCGTGCGGGCCAGGAGATGCGCTCCGGTCGCCGCGGCTTTGTGGAAAAATGAATAACTGCCGTAGTGCCGGTCCACCAACAGCAGCATCCCGCGTTCGAGGCGCGGCAACAAGCGCTCCGCCACGGTGGACTCGCCAATGCTATATCGGTCCACCGCGGCGGCAAACATCAGGTGGGTGCCCGTTTCGACCAACGCCGCAAACCGCAGCGCGGGAAAGGCGGTCTCGCCCCGACTGCTCTTGGGTTTGCCGAAACTTGCCCGGTTCTCCGCGGTATCCGGCACCACCAGCGTGCTACCATCCACCGACACCAACCGCAGGTCCTTGTAAAAGGCCCCCGGGGTCCCGGCCGTCGCTTGCGGCCGACACTGGCCATACAACGCTTCCAGCGGGCCAGCCCCAAGCCGCTGGCGCGCAAACGTGATGCCGGACTTCCCGACGGCTCGCGCGGGTTTCTGTCCGGCCAGCCAACTGAGCCCCTCAATCAAGCAACGCAAGACCTCGCCGTAGCTCGTCTCCATAAACAAACCCAATGCGATCACGTAATAAACCACCGCCTCCATCGGCAGATCCCGCCGCCTCACACTTGCTCGTCCCGTCTTGCTCAGGATCGCCCGGATCTGCCGGCGCGGATACGCTCGTCCCAAGACTCCAATGCTTAGGGCCTCCGCTATTCGATTCCCATTGGTGATCTTCTTCGCTGTCCGCGCCATCCCGCACTTATCGGACGCGATTCCCGACGGCGTCAATCCTTAACTGAACAGTATTGGGGCTAGTGCCGTGACCGGTTTGCCGCTTGCGCGGCAGGCTTCGCGTTTCGCTCGCACGCTCGCCCGTCTGACCTGCCGTATCGAGTTCACTTTCGTTCGGGACCGACCCTCCGTCTCGGGCTGCTCCCCACCCCGCCTTG
>SYGN01000268.1 GCA_005799525.1 Opitutaceae bacterium
CAATTCCTTCATCCGCCTGGCCTCGTTCACGTCGAGTTGGCCAAACTGTCTTTTCCAACGACGGAAGGTAACCTCGGAGATACTATGCTCCTGGCTCACTTCCACGATGCTCTTGCCGCCATCGGCCTCCCGCAATATGCGAATCTTCTGTTCGGTCGTGTGTCTTTTGCCTTTCATAGTCTGCGTCCCTTTTTGGGGTCTCAGACTAACATCGCAAGTGGCCTAGTTTTCGGGGGATCACCACATCTGCGCCCATGCCCGCGAAACGTCTGACTCAAAACCGCGTCCCGCTCCCTGCCAGCGTAGGTTCGACAACGGGCGCGTGTTTCGTCCTGCTGCTTTGCGGGTGGTCTGTTTTTCCGGCCACCCGCTCCCTCTCGTAGCCCCGCCTTTCGTTCCCTCACCCTCTGTTCATGCCCCCCGCCCAAAACGCCCTGCGCTACGCCTGGTTCGTCGTCGCGCTCCTCTTCCCGGTCGCCCTGCTGAATTACCTCGACCGCCAAATGATGGCCACGATGAAGGCCTCGATGGTGCACGACATCCCCAGCATCGCGAACCGCGCGGATTGGGGGCTCGTGCTCGGGTGCTTCAAATGGACCTACGCCGTCCTGAGCCCGTTCGGCGGCTACATTGCGGATCGCTTCAGTAAACGCTACGTGATCGGTGGCAGTTTGCTCGTGTGGTCGATGGTTACGTGGTGGACGGGTCACGTTTCCACCTTTAACGAGCTGATGACCGCCCGTGCGCTCATGGGTATCAGCGAGGCCTTCTACATTCCGGCCGCACTGGCCTTGATTTCTGAATACCACCTTGGGCCCACGCGCTCGCGGGCGGTCGGACTGCATCAGGCGGGCATTTACGTCGGCCAGATCCTCGGTGGCTTCGCCGGCTACATGGCGGATTCGCCGGACCACGGCTGGCGTTGGATGTTTACGACCTGCGGCATGATCGGCGTGATTTACGCCATCCCGCTCGTCGCTGCGATGCGCGATCCGGTGCGCAGTGCACCCACGGTAGAGGAGACGGCCGCCGCCAAGACCGGCGTGATCCGTGGACTACTGGGTAACCGTAATTTTCTCTTGCTCGTCGCTTACTTCACGCTGCCTGCGATCGCCGGTTGGGTGGTGCGCGACTGGATGCCGGAGATTCTGCGCGAGAAATTCTCTCTCGGACAGGGCAAGGCCGGCGTGAGCGCGATTCTCTACGTCCAACTTGCCTCGATCGTCGGCGTCCTGATCGGCGGTACGCTCGCGGACCGTTGGATGAAGACCACGAATCGCGGGCGGATCTATGCGAGCGCGATCGGCATGGCGTTGTTTCTGCCCGCACTGTTCGGCGTCGGCAACGCGCCGACCCTCACCTTCGCCATCATGGGCCTGATCGTCTTCGGCCTCGGCTGGGGTTTCTTCGACTGCAACAATATGCCGATCCTCTGCCAGATCGCGCGGCCTGAGTGGCGCGCGACGGGCTATGGCATCATGAACCTCGTGAGCATCAGCTGCGGCGGCTTCGGCGACTGGGCCTTCGGCGCGCTGCGCGACCGTCACGTGCCGCTGAACCTCATTTTCGGTGCCTTCGCTGGTGTCGCGCTCTTCTCCATCGTTATCGTGATCATGATTCGACCCGCCAAGGAAGAATCCACGGCCGCGACCACCCCCACGTAATCTCAACCCGCCACCCATGAAACTCCTCCCCGCTCTCGCTCTCTTCGCCGGCACCGCGCTCGGATGCGTCGCTGCCTCGCCCGCGCTCCTCACGCACGAATTCATCTACAAAAAAGCCTCCTATCCTTCCTGCCACGCCTCGACGATTGTCGAGACGGCCCAAGGTGGCATCGTCGCCGCGTGGTTCGGTGGCACCGCCGAAAAAAATCCCGACGTCGGCATTTGGGTTTCGCACTACGACACCGCGAAGAAGACTTGGACGCCCGGCGGCGAAGTGGCCAACGGCGTCCAATCCGCCACCAAGCGTCACCCGACGTGGAATCCCGTTCTCTTTCAGCCGCGCAGCAAAGCGCCGCTCATGCTCTTCTACAAGGTCGGTCCATCGCCGCAGACGTGGTGGGGCGAACTCCGCACCTCGACCGACGGCGGTAAGACCTGGGGCGCCGCGCGTCGACTGCCCGACGGCATTTACGGCCCGATCAAAAACAAACCCGTCCAACTCGCCGACGGCACGATCCTCTCGCCCACGAGCGACGAGACCGACGAGAAGCCGAGCAAGTGGCGCGTCTATTTCGAGCGCAGCTCCGACGGCGGCGCGACGTGGGCCAAGACGCCGTTCCTCAACGACGGCCTCGCCGTCGGCGCGATTCAGCCAAGCATTTTGTTTCACGATGGCCTCGGCGGCGCGAAACTCCAGGCCGTCGGCCGCACGCGGCAGGGCAAGGTGTTCACTGTCTCGTCCGACAACGCCGGTAAATCCTGGGGCGAGATGTCGCTGCTCTCGCTCGCCAATCCCAATTCCGGTACGGATGCCGTCACGTTGAAAGACGGTCGCCATCTCATGGTCTATAACCCCGTGCCAAAGGGCCGCACCCCGCTTGCGGTCGCCGTCTCCCGCGATGGTCGGGAGTGGAAAGATGTCGTCACCCTCGAAGATCAACCCGGCGAGTATTCTTATCCCGCGATCATCCAGACGAGCGACGGCCGCGTGCACATCACCTACACGTGGAAACGCCAGCGCATCCGCCACGCTGTCATCGATCCGGCGAAGTTGTAAAACCCCTCCCCCATGCCAATCCAGTTTCCTATCAGTATTTAAAACCCCAGATTCCCATCACAGTTGCAAGATTTAAAATCTTGTTATAACACTCTTCATCAATGATACAAGTCTTAATCTCTCCTTAATCTTGGCACACTGCTAGGCATGACCCCTGTTTTGCTGCATCTTCCGCATGATTCGACCGTGATTCCGCCCGCAGACCGTGCGGATTACCTGATTTCGGCCGCTGACCTTAGCCAGGAACAACTCCGGCTGACCGACTGGCACACGGCGGCGCTTTACGCCGAAGGGGTGCCCGCCGATGAGATTGTACGTGCGGAAGTCTCTCGCTTGGTGGTCGATGTCGAACGTTTTGCCGATGATCGCCTGGAGCGATGCGCGGCCGTCGGTATGGGCGCGACGTATGTGCAGACCTGTGACGGAAGGTCTTTGCGCACGCTCTCGCCGGAGCGACGTGCGGAGCTGCTCGACCACTATTACTGGCCGCACCATCGTCGGCTCGACGAAGCCGCAGCGGAGCGACTCGCGCGCTTCGGCCGTTGCGTGATCCTTGACGCGCATTCTTTCCCGACCGGACAGTTACCGACGCAGGTCGGTTTCTCGGCGCCGCTGGAAATCGGTATCGGCACTCAGCCAGGCCACACGTCGCCAGAACTCCAGGCGTTGACGGAGGCATTCTTCCGCGCGCAGGGCTTCGTCGTCGGCGTCGACATCCCGTTCAGCGGCGCGATCGTGCCCAATCGTTTCTTCGGCACAGAGCCGCGGGTGCAGTCGTTGATGATCGAAGTGCGGCGCGACCTCCATATGGACGAGTCCACCGGGGAGCGGCACGACGGCTTTGCCCGCATCCAGGCGGTACTGACGGAAGTCCGCGCCGAGCTCGCGCGTTTCGCGACTACTTGACGCCGGCGGCGGCTTCGCGGGCGGACTTCTCGACTTCAGCGCGCATGAGTCCGATGGCTTCCTTCCACATCGCTTCCATTTGCGGCACGATAGCCGCGTTGGCTTCGTCGTCCTGCGTCTTCCAGCTCTCTTCGACTTGCTTCCACTGGGCGATGAGTTCCTTCACGCGGGGCTGCGCGTTCCAGCGCTTGGCGGCCGCGTTAAAACCCCTCCCCCATGCCAATCCAGTTTCCTATCAGTGGTTTTCATTTGCCAACGTGCTGCGGGGAGCCGCGCCGCGACTTTCTGCGGCCACTCCACGAGCACGTTCCAAGGCGACTTGGCCAGATCCCAAATCAACAGGTCATCAAAGGCCTCCGGCTGCGTCAGCCGATAGGCGGCGACATGGAAGATCTGACGCTTGCCCTCGTAGACGTTGAGGAGGGCGAAGGACGGGCTGGTGATATCGCCCGTGACACCGAGGCCGCGGACCAGGCCGCGCACGAAGGTCGTCTTGCCCGCGCCGAGATCGCCTTCGAGCGCCAGCACCGTATCCGAGGGTAGCAAGGCCGCGAACGCCTCAGCCGCCCGCTCGGTCTCTTCGCACGAATGGGTCACAAAACCGGCCGTCCAGGTCGCGAGTGTGGCGTGAGAGCCCATGGCTGCAGTCTTTGTCGCGCCCCAACGTCAGGCAACCCGCAAACAAAAGACCCGGCCGAGTGGCCGGGTCCGTCAGGACGACTGGCGGATCGCTTACGAGACGATACCGAGGGGCGCGATGGTCTTCCAACCGCCGCGGGTGAAGTCGGGGCACTGGATGGGCATGCTGCCGTCCTTCACGGAGCGGGCGGAGAGCTCGAGGATCGAGGACCAGTCCGCGGCGTCGTACACGGTCATGTCCGGGGTGATGCCCTGGCGCAGGCAGTCGAGCATGCGGCAGTTCATCACGAAATCCATGCCGCCGTGGCCGCCAATCTTCTTGCCGAGCTCGCCGATCTTGCGGATGAGCGGGTGCTGGTTCTCCTTCATGAAGGCCGTGAGCTTCTCCTTCTCGAAGGTCCACTCGTGGCTGTTGACCTTGGCGCCCTTGAGCAGCGGGTGGCCGCTGTCCGCGTCGACGGCCAGGCGGCCGGGGTAGCCGAAGAAGGTGGCCTTGGTGCCGCAGAGGGCGTTGATGCGCGAGTAGGGGCGGGGGCTGACGACGTCGTGCTGGATCATGATGGTCCGGCCGAGCTGCGTCTTGATGATCGAGGTGTTCATGTCGCCGCAGACGAACTTCTCGTCCTTGTGCTTGCCCTTGTTCGGCTGGTGCTTGTCGCGGAACTGGGTGAGGTTGAAC
>SYGN01000269.1 GCA_005799525.1 Opitutaceae bacterium
AGGGCGGCGTCACCAAACCGAAGGCCAGCGAGATCACGCCGATCAGCGCGAAGTGGATCGGGTGCATGCCCGCATTCTGCGCCAGCGGCAGCAAAATCGTGCCCATAATGATAATGGCCGGAATGGCATCGATGAAGCATCCGATGATCAGAAACGCCAACGCGATCAAGAGCCCCGCCGAAATCGGTCCAGTCGCCCAGCCGGACAAAGCACCGACGAAGGCTTGGGGCACCCGGTAATAGGCGAGCAACCACCCAAACGCCGACGCCGTGCCAATGCAGAACAACGAAACCGCCGACAGCCGCGCCGACTCGTGGAGCACCGCCCGAAATTCCTTCCGGCCGAGCGTGCGGTAAACCACACCGCCCAACGCCGCAGCATAAAGCACCGCGATGACCGACGCCTCCGTCGGCGTGAAGAACCCGCCGACGATTCCGCCCACGATAATGGCGGGCATAATCAGCGCTAAAATCGCGCCGCGCAACGCGGAGAAAAATTCCTTGGCTGAGGCGCGTTGGGCCACCGGGTAGCGGCGCACCTTGGCGTAAACATACACCGTGCCCATCAGAAACAGGCCGATCATCACGCCGGGCACGACCCCCGCGAGGAACATCGCGCCGATCGAGACCGACATCAACCCGCCCCACACCACCATCAGAATGCTCGGAGGAATAATCACCCCCATCGTCGCCGCGCAGGCCGTGATCGCCACCGTGAACGAGGTGTCATAGCCCTGCTTTTTCATCGCCGGAATCATCAGCGATCCGATGCCCGCCGCCTCCGCGGTGGACGACCCGGACACGCCCGCGAAGAGCATGCTGACCACGACGTTGATCTGGCCCAAGCCGCCCGGCAGGTGGCCGACCGTCGCCCGCGCGAGGGTCACCAACCGCTCCGTGATCCGAGCGGCGTTCATCAAATTGGCCGATAGCACGAAGAACGGCACCGACAGCAAAATAAACGAATTATACGATTTCCACATCTCGCTGATCAAAACCACCGGGGTCAGACGGTTGTCGATGAGCAGGACCGGGAGGCACGCCAACCCGAGCGCAAACGACACGGGTATCCGGACCACGATCAGCACGGCAAAGACGCCGAACATCAGCAGTGAAACTTCGCCCGGGCTCATGCGGATGACTCCGTTGCAGGTTGGCGGAGCAGGCGAACATCAGCCGCGATATTTTCCCCGAGGAAAAGCGCCCACGTGACGCCGGCGAGAGGGAACGCGATGTAGATGCTCAGCATATTGATTCCGCTCATCTCGGACGACTGGATCGCGCCGAATTTCGCGAAGTCGTAGCCGTAGCAAATGAAGACGACGGCCATCACGAGCATCGTGAGATGCACGACGAGTCCGGCGATGCCTTTTTGCCGCGGCGTTTTCGGGTGCGGCAGCAGATCCACATCGAAATGCGAGCGATCCCGCACGGCGATCATCGAGCCGATCATGATAATCCAGACGAAACAGAAACGCGCGGCCTCCTCGGTCCAGATATAGCGCGGGATGAGTCCGGTGTAGCGGGACAGAATCTGCAGCGTTACCGGGATGATCAACAGCCCCATCAGCACGGTCAGAACCGTAGTGAGGAGCCGATGGTATCCTGCCAGAAATTTCGTCATGGGGCGCGGCGGAGGCTGCGGTGCAGGCGATCGACGGCAAGTCACTTTACCGCATTGATGCGGGCAAACACGTCAACCGCGCCGATTTCCTGCGCGTAAGCCGCCTTCACCGGCTCGGCGAGCCGCATCAGTTCGTCGCGCTGCGTGAACACATGCGTCCGCAGTTTTCCTTCCGCCTTCAGTTTGGCGAGGATCGCCGCGTCTTCGCTCAATTCCGCCTGCCGCCCCCAGGCGCCCGCCTCCCGCCCCGCGCGGAGGATGGCGGCCTGCAAATCCTCCGGCAGACGCCGGAAGGTTTTTCCGCTCATACAAACCGGGCGCACGGTGATAGCGTGCTGGGTCAGCGAAATCTCCGGGCCGACTTCGTAGAACTTCATCTGCGCGATGCCGGCCGCTTCGTTTTCCGCACCCGCGATCACACCCGTTTGCACCGCATTGTAGATTTCGTTGTAGGCAATCACGGTGGGCGCGGCGTGGAGGGCCTGAAAGATCCGGGTTTGGATCGGCGCGCCCATCACCCGGAGCGCCAGCCCCCGCAGCTCGGCTAGATTGGTCACGGGTTTGTTGACGATCAGGTTGCGGGTGCCGCCCCCGGCGTAGCCGAGCAGCATCACGTCCGCCTTGGCGGCCACTTCAGCGGCGACGGGCTTGAGCGCATCGCCCTCCAGCACCGTGTTCCAATGCGCGGCATCGCGGAACAGAAACGGCATGTCCATCAGCGGCGCACTTTTTGAAAACGTGGACATGTGCGAAGGCGAGACGAGGGCGTAGTCCACCGAGATTCCCTGGCTCATGTAGGCGAAGAAGTCCTTCTCGAGGCCGAGCTCACTGTTGAGGTAGAGCTCAAACGTGATCGGCTTGCCGTAGTACTGTTTCACGAGTTCCTCGAACTTGCGGAGTGTGCGAGTATGGACGTGCGACCCGTCAAATTGGGCGGCACCGCGGAGCGCAATCGTCTGGTTGGACGAGCAAGCGGGCACCAAGCACGCGACCACGCCACACACCACCAAGGCGCCCGGCATTTTGAAGAAGAGGTGTTTCATAGAGGGGATTTCGACGCCGTGGCTGCGGATCCAGCCAACGACGAACACCAGCTGACAGGAACGAGTCGGATTGGGAAGGACGGACTCGCCGAAAAATCCCCACGACCGGCGACGATCAGCGGGGCCACGGCGGCACCTGCCCGGCCCCGACCACACCCATAAATCTCACCGGCATCTCCGGCGGAAGCAGCGTCCGCTTCACCGCCGCCCCAGCAACACCGTGGATGATTTCCCCCGGTTGGGCAGGCGCGGGATCTTGGCCACGATGCGCAACGGGGCATCGCGGTCGCAGCCGGTCGTATCGCCCGTTCCGTGACGCGGGCCGGCCATTGCCACACGCAACGCGGAGCGCGTCAGCGCGGCCAACAGCGCTCGGCGAAATTCAGAAACTGCGCCCAATCATAAGCCGTGACGTCGTGTTTTCCCGTGCGATTGTGATAGCCGATGGTCGCTCCGACCGGCGTGTCGAGGCCCGGCATGGCGTTCACCCCGAGCCCTTTTTTTCCATAGAGCGCGTAGACCGGCTCGGCTCCTTGCGCGCCCAGAAACTCCCCGCGCGGGTCGCTCCACGAGTCGCCGTGGGCGCTGGCGACGTAGAGTGGGCGCGGCGCGATGAGGGCAAGCAACTGGTGTTGGTCCACAGGCAACTCGGATTCACGATCATTGTAACGCCGGAAGTTTTTCGCGAACCAGTGAGGGAACTTATCGTTAATGATCGCCACCGTTTCGCCGTAGATTCGCTTGCTCAACGCCGCACCCCCGCAACCGCTCCCCATGGAAACAAGCATCGCAAATCGCTCGTCCTGCGCCGCCGCCCAAAGGGCGGCTTTACCGAGCCGGGAAAAGCCATGCACCGCCACGCGCCGAGCATCGAGCTCGGGATCTGTCGCCAGGTAGTCCATCGCGCGACTGAGCCCCCACGCCCACGCCCCCATCGCGCCCCACGCGTCACCAGCCCGCTGCTCAGCACCACCTGTCGCAAAGAGTGCGGGGACATTCTCGCCCAAACCACCGACCCGGTCGGGACAGAGATCGTGACACCAGACCGTCGCCGTCGCGAAGCCGCGCGCCAGCACGGCTTCGATCTGCCATTTTTCCGCGTGGACCCCGCGTTGCTCCGACTTCACCGGGGTGCCCGGCGCAGCCGGTCGGTAACGGTCCGCGTCGTAATAAATAAATGGTGACGCCAAACGAATACCCGGATCGGCGTGCACGGAGTGATTGCCAAAAAAATTCAACCCGAGGAACACCGGTGCGGGCGTCTTCCTGCCGTTGGGTTGATAAATGAGCAGGTGCATCCGCGCCCCGTCGGCCTTCGCCGCAAACCACACGGTGACTTCTTTCCGAGTGGCGGTCCCGCCGAGCGCGCCGCGGTCCACCGCCGTCACCTCGAACCGTAGCGCGGCGGGCAGACTGGCCGGCGTGCGTCCGTAGACTTCGCGGGTAAAAAGTCCCCGCAGCTCCGGCCGCCGTTTGGCCTCCCACATGGCCACCGTGCGCACCGGCGTCCCGTCGGCGCAGACCAGCGGTTCGGGCAAGGTGTAAGGCGGGACTTTGGTTTCGTCGGTAATCGCGGGATTCGGCGCGGCGGCCAGCAGCGAAACCAAAGCCAGCGAACCTCCGGCGACAAGCACACGTAAAGACCGGTTCATGCCACACCCTCGCAACGTTCCGACCTCCCGCGCAAGGCTCAGCTGAAAGCCAGCACGCCACGACGGCAGCGCGCACCGCCCAGTCACAGCAGGCGGATTGACGCGAAGCGTGCGGCCGCCCACGTTTCCTTCGACATGACTCCCGCCGATAGTGATCGAACCGCGCCGCGCGTCGC
>SYGN01000270.1 GCA_005799525.1 Opitutaceae bacterium
CTGATCTTTGCAACGTGTGTCCTCGAGAGGCTTAGAGAGGCCGATGCCGTCGACAGCTCAGTGCCGAGTGCAAAACCAAACGGTGAAGCGTGTTTTCAGGCGTGTCGTCGCGTGTCTCAGCCCTCAGCTCCCAGGCCTCAGGTGAATTCCCAGCTTAATCTCCGCTTAATCCCTGAGGCGAACGTGCCGATGTATCCCTGACCAATCCGCCCCCACATTACCCCGATCAACCACCCTTTTCAGCTCTTCCGCCTCCACCCCGCTCCGACCCAGCGCGATAGCGAGACGATCCACATCGCGACGACCTCCGATGTGCATATGAACTGACCCGTCTTCTGCGCGCCCACCCTCCCCACCCAGCATCAGCACAGCAGCGATCTACCGTTCTTCGTAAATTTCCGAGCCAAAGACCGGCGCGAGCGTAAATCCACCTGACGAAATGCTTTTCTGCCGAAACCGTCGGCACTTCTTCTCGGCTCCCTGGTCAAACGCCCCCAAATGCACCGCCCCATTCCCTTCGTCCGTCCGTCGATTCCCACCGAGCCGCTCGCTGGGGTGGCCGTGACTTCGCGCGACGACTTCTGCTGGAACCAACCCGACCGACACTTCTTCAAAGCCCCGCCGCTCCACGTGCGTCCTCCCTTGAGCGACGTCGCCGCCCTCGCCGTCGAACGCCGCCGCGAGCTGCACGCTTTCTGATTAATTGCTCCCACCAAGCCGGTCGCAAAACCGGCCTGCGTTTTTCCGCGCTTGGCGCACGGCACCCTGCGGTTTCAGAGTGACTCGCCCCGATGTCGCTGACGCCGCCTCAACTCACCGCTCTGCGCTCCCTACTCGACCGTATCATCCCGGCGGACGATTTTCCCGGGGCTCTGACCGCCGGCACCGACACCTACGTTCTCCGCCACTTGCTGGGCGACTGCACCGAGGAAGCACACGCCCTCCTCCTCGGCTTAACCCAACTCGACGCCGAAACCGTCGCCTGCCACGGCGCCCATCAGACGTTCGCCACGCTCCTTCCGACGCAGCAAGACGCGCTCCTCGCCGACCTCGCAGCCGCTCGACCGATGACCCCATGGCCGCCCCAACTGCCTGCCGCCCCGTGGTTCCATCGCCTCGTTGAGCTCGCCCACGAAGGTTTTTACGCCGATCCGGCCAACGGCGGCAACCGCGACGCTGCTTCGTGGGGTATGCTTGGATACGCACCCCGCACCACCCCAGAACGTGCGGCCCCATGACCTCGGACCACGACGTCATCATCGTCGGGACCGGCCTCGCCGGCGGCATTTTAGCCGGGGTGCTCGCCGAGGGCGGGCGCCGCGTGCTGCTCCTCGAACGCGGTCGCGCCCTCGCCGACTCCGCGATTCCCGGCGACCACCTCCGCAACCATCGCCTGACGCTTTACGGCGACAACACCACGCCCGAACCCGCCAGGCATCCGCGGGTCTTCATCGACGCAGCGGGCGACCCACACACCGTGCTCCCCCACGACGCACGCTATCAACTCAACGCCTTCACCGTCGGCGGCGGTGCGCGTGTGTGGGGCATGCAAGCGTGGCGCTTTCACTCCGACGATTTCCGCATGGCCACGCGTTACGGCGTGCCCGACGGCAGCTCCCTCGCTGACTGGCCGATTGGCTACGCTGACCTCGCCCCTTTCTACGAGCGCGCCGAGCACGAAATCGGCGTCGCCGGCGATCACGCCGGCACCACCCATGCCCCGCGGGCCCGTGATTTTCCGCTGCCGCCCGTCCCGCGTTCGCCATCGGCCGAGTGGCTTGCCCGCGGGGCCGATCGCCTCGGCTGGCGCACCTTTACTCCGCCGCTCGCCGTCAACACCCGCCCCTACCTCGGCCGCGGCGCCTGTATCCAGTGCGCCCAGTGCATTGGCTTCGCCTGCCCCACCGACGCGAAAAATGGTTCGCACAACACCCTCCTCCCCCGCGCGCTCGCCTCCGGCCGTTGCACCCTCGTCACCCGCGCTCACGCGTCACGGATTATCACTGACAACTCCGGCCAGGCCATCGGAGTCGAATATTTCGCGCCGACCACGACCGACTCCGCGACGCTGGAGCGCCGCACCGCTCGCGCCCGGACGATCATCGTTTCCAGCGGCGCCATCGAGTCCGCGCGCCTACTGCTGCTCTCCGCGTCTCCACTTCAGCCCCACGGCCTGGGCAACCACAGCGACCACCTCGGCCGCCACGTCCAAGGCCACTCTTATCCCATCGCCTACGGCCTCCTCCCGCCCGACGTCGAACCGTCCCTGCTCGGCCCCGGCGTCTCCGTCGCCACGACTCAATTTAATCACGGCAATCCCGGCATCATCGGCGGTGCGATGCTCGCCAACGACTTCGTAAAACTCCCGCTCATCTTTTGGCGACAATCGCTGCCTCCCGACACGCCGCGCTGGGGGCTCGCCAACAAACGCGCCATGCGCGACCTCTTCCGCCGCGGCATCGATGTGCGCAGTCCGGTGCAGGAAATCCCCTCGCCCGATTCCCGCGTCGCGCTCGACCCCGCGGTGCGCGACACCTTCGGCCTCCCCGTCGCCCGCCTCAGCGGGACGACGCACCCCGAGACCGTTCGCACCGCTGAGTTCATGCGCGCACGCGCCGAGGAGTGGCTGCGCGCCAGCGGTGCCGAGCGCGTCTGGAGCTGGCCCGTAGAAAAGAAATTCAGCGCCGGCCAACACCAAGCGGGCACGTGCCGGATGAGCGCCGATCCCCGCGACGGCGTGACGGATCCGTTCGGCCGCGTGCACGGCCACGACCACCTCTTCGTCTGCGACGGCTCGCTCCACGTCACCAACGGCGGCTTCAACCCCGCGCTCACCATCATGGCACTCGCCTTCCGCACCGGGGAACACATCCTCGCCTCTCCGTAAACGACCGCGCCCGCCCCATCAACGTCTGGTCGTAAATTCAAGCGTGAATTTCCCAAGCGAACGCTCACTCCGCCTCAGCTCGCTGACCCTCGCTCACCGAATATTCCGCGGCTCAACTGCGCACGCTCGCTCCAGCGAGCCGCGCCTCACTCCTCCAACTCCACGTTCCAATACGCGACGTCGAGAAAGTCTTTCCACACTTCGTGATGCTGCTGGTTGCCGAGCACGAGCGAGATCACCGGGCGCCACTTCGGCTTCACGGGCTTCCGGATCAACCGCATGTGCGCCTCGTGCGGCAGGCGGTTAGCCTTGCGCGAATTGCACTTGATGCACGAACACACGATATTTTCCCACGTCGTTTTCCCGCCATAGGCGCGCGGAATCACGTGATCCAAATTGAGCTGTTCGCGGGGCAAAATGCGCGAGCAATACTGGCACGTGATCTTGTCCCGCTCGAAGACATTGTTGCGCGTCAGTTTCAATTCCTTGCACGGCAGCCGGTCGAAAAATGAAAGCAGGATCACCCGCGGCAACCGGATCACGCGGTTCGGCGTGTGCACGGCCTCAAGGGGAACCAGCGGCGGATTGGCGACCGAGAAATCCATCCAATCCAGCAATGCATACGTCCGAAAATCGTCGTCGTGGTGATGCACCACTTGCGCATGGCCCCGCGCCAAAAGTCCAAAAGCGCGCCGAGCGCCGATGACATTTACCGCCTGCCAGAGGCGGTTTAAGACCAAGACCGACTGATCAAGGGCGATATCCACGAGCTGAGGGCAATAGTGGCGCACGCCCCGCACTGTCAAGGGCGCGGGCCGCTGTCACGGCAACGTTGCAACGCTGCTCACCCGTTTTCGCGACGACTCCGAACGGAGGAGCGCTTTCCCCAGCGCCCATCCACGGCGGTTGGAAAACCCCCGCTCCGCTCTCGCTCAGTCCGCGGCCTTCGCATGTTCCGGCCCCGCCATCGCTGGCTCCAGTGACACCCCTTTGAGCATAATCCGCCCGAGCTTGCGCACGATCAGCTCCGCCTCGGGCTCCGCCACATCCACGAGCGTGTGCCGTTGGTGAATGTCCATCGCGCCGACGACGTTGGCCGGCAGGCGCGTGACCCCCGCAATTTTGCCCACAATGTCCGCCGGCGTGACCAATTGCTTGCGGCCGACGTTGAGAAAAATCGTTTTCATCCCCGGCTCACGTCCCGTCCGCGCCGGACGCTCGTATTTAGATTTACGCGCTGGAGCCTCGTCGGGCTCGTCGGCTTCGGGAACCGCCGGTGCCGGAGCCGCAATCGCCGCCGGCGCTTCCGCAACCTTCGCTGCTTCCACAATCCGAGCCGCGTGCACCGCCTTTGGTTTCACGTGAGCCACCGGCTTCGCCCACACGGGTACCGGCTTCGCACTCTTGGGCGTCGGGGCGGGCGCAGCCATCGCCGGTTTCACTACCGGCGTGGGAGCACTCGCGGCGCCAAACGCCGGCTTCGCCGGTGCAGCGGACGCCTTCGCCGGCCCTGACGGAGCCCCGCCGGTCGCTCCCTGTAACATGCTGATCAACGCCGAGCAAATGTCCGTGCTCGCGTAGCCCTGATCGAGCAGTCGGTCGATCATGCGGTCGTGCGGCTTGAATTTTTTCTCGTCCAGCGTCGCGCGAATTTTCTCAAAGAACACACTCGTGCGTGCCTCTTCCACTTCGTCCATGGACGGTATCTTGCCGCGCCGAATATCCAGCTTCGCCCAGCGCACCATACTTTGGAGTTTGTAGATCTCTTGTCCGCTCACGAAGGTGAACGCTTGGCCCTTGCGGCCCGCGCGTCCCGTGCGCCCGATGCGATGCGTGTAGTCTTCCGCATCATTCGGCAGGTCAAAGTTGAACACCACCTCAAGGTCATCGACGTCAAGCCCGCGCGCCGCCACGTCGGTCGCCACGAGAAACTCGAAGCCTCGCCGGCGAAATTTGTCCATCACGCGGTCACGCTGCGCTTGGGAAATATCCCCGTGCAACCGGTCCGTCATATAGCCCCGCGCGTGCAGGTGCTCATCCAAGTCGTCCACCATAATCTTGGTGCTGCAAAAAATAATGCCGTAGCGGAAATCATTCACGTCGATCAGCCGCGTGAGCGCCTCGATCTTCGAACGCCGGTCCACTTCGAAATACGTCTGCTCGACCTGCGGCGCGTTCTGCGCGACCGAGTCGATCTTGATCCACGCCGGATCTTTCGAATATCGGCCGATCAGATCCTGAATCGCCCGCGGAATCGTCGCCGAGAAAAACAGTAGCTGCCGCGTCGCCGGCACCGATTTCAAGATGTGCTCGATGTCGTCGCGGAAGCCCATGTCGAGCATGCGATCCGTCTCGTCGAGAATCACGATCTTCAGTTTATCCAGCTTCATAGAGCCGCGCTCCATGTGGTCCATCACGCGACCCGGCGTCCCGATCACCACCTGCGCGCCCGCATCCAGCGCCCGAAACTGCCGCTCGTAGCTCTGCCCGCCGTAAATCGGCACGCCCATCACCCCGCGCTTGAACAAGGCGATCTTCCCGGTCTCCTCCGCGACTTGCACCGCGAGTTCACGCGTCGGACACAAGATCAGCACCTGCACCGCACGGATCTTCGGATCCACTTTTTCGATCGCCGGGATCGCAAACGCGACCGTCTTGCCCGACCCCGTGGACGATTGGCCCACCACATCGCGCCCCGCCATAATCGTCGGAATGACGGCCGACTGAATCGGCGAAGCTTCCTCGAATCCCATCTTGTCGATGGCCTTCAGGATGTCGGCCGAAAGGCCCAGTTCAGTGAAACGAAGTTTTTCCATTCCTCACCGTGCGCGACCGCTCTGCAAAAGGAGAGACAAAACCGCTGCCGGACCCATCACGGCGGCGGCCGTCGCCCCCTCGAGCGAGTCACGGCGAGGCCACTGCGCACAGTTTTTCCTCGGCAACCGTGGTCTTCTCGCCCTGATTGGCCAGCCATCCGCAGCCTGCATTCGCCAGCCAGTGCGCCGTCCCTTTCGGTCCGGTCGTATCCGCCTCCCCTTTGTATTTCATCCCCTCACTTCATGTCTTATCCTCAGACCACTCCCCTCACGCGCCGCGCCGTCCTCCAGCGCGGTCTCGCCGGCATTTTCGCCTACGCCGTCGCCCCAAATATTTTCCCCTCCTCCCTCTTCGGGAAAAACGCCCCGAGCAACCGCCTCACGGTCGGCCTCGTCGGCAATGGGCTTATTTGCAGCAGTCACATCGGCACCTTGCTCGGCCGTGAGGATTGCCGCATCCTCGCGGTCTCCGACGCCTGGCGCAGCAAAGCGGTGAAGGCCCGCGACCGCATCGAAAAGTCCTACGCCGCCGACAAAGACAAGGGCACCTACAAAGGCGTGGAGATCTACGCCAAGTTTGAGGACCTCATCGCCCGCGACGACATCGACGTCGTCTTCGTCACCACCCCCGATCACTGGCACGCTCCCATCGCCCGCGCCGCCATGCTCGCCGGCAAGGACGTTTACGTGGAAAAACCCATCACACTCACGCTGCGCGAGGGTCGCATGCTGGTCGACACCGCCCGCCGACACGGTCGGATTTTCCAATCCGGCATGCAGCAGCGTTCCGAGGTCTCGTTCCGCAAAGCCGCCGAACTCGTCCGCAACGGCCTCATCGGCGATATCACCCGCATTCGCACCAAGCTCGGCGAATTTCCACCAGCCCTCCCGCTCCCCGCCCAACCCATCCCGCCCGACCTCGACTATGATCGCTGGCTCGGCCCGACACCGTGGCGGCCTTACAACGAGAAACGCATTCTCGGCAATTACGGCGGCGGCTGGCGCTGCTTCTGGGAATATGGGGCCCGCAAAAACGGCGACTGGGGCGCCCATCACTTCGACATCATCCAATGGGCGCTCGGCATGGATGACTCCGGCCCCGTGCAGTTCATCCCTAAGGGCTTTGAGGGCGCTCCCTATCAGACCCACATTTACGCCAACGGTGTCCGCGTGGAACGTTACGAGGACGGGCAAAAATTCATGATCGAGTTCACCGGTACCAAGGGAACCATCGGCGTCTCCCGCAACGCCGAGTTTGAAACCACGCCGTCCTCCCTCGCCACCCGCCGCCTGCGGAGCGAAGAGATCCACCTCTACGTGAGCGACAGCCACCACAGCGACTTCTTCTCGTGCGTGCGCAGCCGCCAACGCCCCATCACCGATGTCGAGATCGGTCACCGCACCGCCAGCGTGTGTCACCTCTCCGGCATCGCCGAAAATCTCGGCCGCGCCATCCGTTGGGATCCCGTCAAAGAAGAGATCATCGGCGACCCTATGGCCGCGAGCATGCTCGACCGGCCCCGCCGCGCACCCTACGCGCTCCTCTGAACGCCACTCAAACGCTTTGCCCATGCGCATCCCATTTTTCAACCCACCTTCCGTCCTGATCGGCGCGTCCCTCACGCTCTTCACCGCCGGCTGTAACACCACCGCGACCTCCCCAGCGGCCTCCGCAACGGCCTCCAGCGAACCCGCTCTGCGCGTCACCGCCATTCCATTACAGGACTTGGACTACTCGGGAGACCAATCCGCCCTCGCCGCCCTCGACCGCGACCTCAACGCCGCCGGCACCGACCTCCAGAAACTCGCCGCGATGCAGGCGCGCCTCGTTGCCCTCCTCCGTCGCACCGACGCTTCAATCGCGGCCCGTCAAGCCGCCTGTCAGCGCCTCGGCACCGTCTGGGCCGCCACCGGTGTGCCCAGCGCCAGTGCCCTTGAGCTGCTCAAGGCAATGCTGGTCGACGACCGCGAAACCGACATCGCCCGTCTCACCCTCGAGCGCACCCCCGGTGCCGCCGTTGATACCTTGCTGGTCGACGCCGTGGCAAAGACCACCGGTCGTATCCGCCTCGGCATTATCCAAACACTCACCGCCCGCGCGCCCGTCTCCGCCGTCGCCGCCCTCGCCGCTCTGCTCGGCGACAAAGACCCCGCCACCGCCAAAGCCAGCGCCACCGCCCTCGGTCAGATTGGCACTGCCGCCGCACTGGCCGCACTCCGCTCCGCACCCGCGACCGTCGCCAGCCTGTTCGAAGCCAAACTCACCCTCGCGCGGACGTTGCCCAACGCCGAATGTGTCGCCCTCCTCACCGAACTCCAGGGCGAGACCCGCGCAGCCCCGCATCAACGCGCCAGCGCGCTCCGCGGCCTCCTCGATCTCGAACCCTCCTCAGCCGCCCCGCGCATCATCGCGGTTCTCGCCGGCACGGATTGGACACCCAAACAGGTCGCCCTCGAAGCGATCTTCAGCTCCCGCGCATCGGGCCTCACTGCAGCACTCGCCGCCCAACTCCCTACATGGGACGCACCGACCCAGGCCGCCGTGATCACCGCTTTGGCCCGCCGGCCGGATGCCACCACCACCGCAGCGATCGTCGCCGCCACCCAACACACCGCCGCCACCGTGCGCACCGCTGCGATCAATGCCCTCGGCGACCTGCCCGGCGATACGTCGCTCGTGACCCTTCTCGCCACGCTCGGCTCCAGCGACAACTTCGACGACGCCAAGCTCGCCCGCGCCAGCCTCGCCCGTCTCAACGGCCCCGGCGTCTCCGCTGCCGTCCTCGCTGGCGCTGAAAAAGGACCGGCTCAAAAACGCGCCCTCTTCATCGAGCAAATCGCCTCGCGCAATCTCACTGAAGGCCTGCCCTTCCTGCACCAAAGCCGCCAAGACCCCGACGCCACCATCCGCACCGCCGCCGTCGGCTCCCTCGGTGAGCTCGCCCCCGTTTCCGATCAGGGTCTCATCCTCGAGTGGGCCGCCGGTGCGACCGACGCCACGGAGCAGACCCGCGCCCTGCGCTCCCTCGTCAGCATTACTCTCCGCAATCCGGATACGGCCAAGCGTGCCCTCCCGATTTACGTCGCGCTGGAAAAAGCCGCACCCGCCACAGTCGTTGGACTCCTCCCCGTGCTCGGTCGTCTCGGCGGCAAAGAAAGCGCCGAATGCGCGGCCCGCCTCGCCCTCGGCGCCAACGCCGCCGTCGCGGACGCCGCCGCCGCCGCCCTCGCCCGCTGGTCCGACCGTTCCGCCCAACCGTCTCTCGTCATGGTCGCCGCAAAAGCCACGGTCGCCTCCGCCCGCTCCGCCGCCAATCAGGCCGCCTTCCGTTACTTCGAGCGTACTCGCGAAGTCTGGACGGCCGCGGAGTCCTCACTCGTGACCCAACTGCTCGGCGCCACCACCGACGCTGCCGCCCGCAAAAAACTCGTGATCCTGCTCAATCGGGCCGCCGACAAACCCGCCCTCGCCCTCGTCGAAAAACTTCAGTCGGAGCCGGCCCTCACCGCGGCCGCAAAAACCGCCGCCCAGTGCATCGCCGCCAACCTCGCCGGCCCGCCCCAGGTGCGCGCCTCTGACAGCGAAAGCTCGGCCAAGAATCTCTTCGACGGCAGAACCGCGACCCAATGGCGCGGACCCGTGACTCCCGGCCAATGGGTCGAGATCGATTTCAAACAAGCCCGCCCGCTGCATCGCCTCACCCTCGACCAAACCGGCCGCACCGGTGAATTCCCCGAGCGCTACGAAGTGTTCGTCACCGACGATCTCGCAAAACCAGGCAACGTCCTCGTCTCCGGCGCCGGTAAACCCAATCGCACGATCATCGACCTTCCCGAAGGCACCCGCGGCCGCTACGTGACGATCAAAAACACCGCTGAGCGCGTCGACTCGATGTGGTCGATCAGCGAACTCTTCGTCGACTAACCTGCGGCTCGTTGACCCGCTGCCACGTTCGTAGGTGGGTCAGCGCGCAGAGAGTGGCGTCGGGGGCCGAGCCATCACCTTACTCCCCTCACGCTGGGCTCGCCGCAGGGGCCCCCGCGACTTCCCTCCCGTCGCGTTCCTACCCCCAACGCGCTACCTCCCCATGATCGGTCCGTATTCAGTTTTCAATATCACCCACGGAAACGCGACCACTCACCGTGCCGTCCGTTTCGCGGCGATTTTCCTCTTCACGCTGACGTCTGGAGGCGCGGCCGTCGCGCCAACCTCCGCCGTGCCCCGTCCAACCGAGGGCACGACGGACTACGGACCTCCCCGCGGGACGCTCGTGATCGCGGGCGGAGGCGATCTGCGCGACACCGGCATCGTGGAACGTTTCATCGCTCGCGCCGGCGGACCCGACGCCAAGATCGTCATCGTACCGACCGCCGGTGGTAATCGGCGCAGCGATGGGCAGCTCATCGCCTACGCGGAGGAATCCGTGCTCGCGACGTGGCGACGGCAATTTGGCCTCACCCGTGTCACCCTGTTGCATACCCACGATCCCCAGATCGCCGACACGGCGGACTTCACCCAACCACTGCGCGAGGCCAGCGGAGTGTGGTTTAACGGCGGCCGGCAATGGCACCTCGTGGATTCCTATGCGAACACGCTCACCGTCCGGGAATTTCACGCCCTGCTGGCGCGGGGCGGCGTGATCGGCGGCACTTCGGCCGGAGCGACGATTCAGGGCGACTACCTCGTGCGCGGAGCAGTAGCCGGCCCGAGCATTATGATGGCCCCTGAGCCCGAGCATCAACACGGCTTCGCCTTCCTCCGCCGCTCCGCCATTGATCAACACGTCGACACCCGCAACCGCTGGGATGACCTCATTCCCGTCATCAAAAAATTTCCCGCCATGATCGGCCTCGGTCTTTCCGAAGGCACCGCCATCATCGTCACCCGGGACCGGTTTGAAGTCATCGGCAAGGGGCAGGTCGCCATCCACGACAACACCCGTACTCCCGTGTCCTCCGAAAAGCCCTACGTCCTCCTCGCGGCTGGCGACCGGTTCGACCTGAAAAATCGCACGACCGAAACAGTTGCACCCAACACCCCGCCGGCTGCCACCCCGGCGTCGCGCAGGGAGAAATAGCCCGGCAGGCCTTGGCCAAACTTTGCCCTGCCACCACACGCGGACTTTCGCGATAGGCCCGACACTCGCATTGCGCGCCCGTCACCGTGGCGAGGTCGAGCTTCGTCGCAGTGATCGCGCGGACGTCGCGGACGTGGGTGACGTTGATCCGGTTTCGGCGGCGACGTTATCGGAACGGTTCGCCCAGACCTCGCGGGAACGCCTCCGAGATGATTGGTTCGTCGTGCGCTGGCGGGTGCGTAAATTCAGCACTCCCCCCGGTGCGCCTGGGCCGAAGAGAATCGCCTTCGGCCCGCGCGTCGCGCCCACGCCTCACTGCAAATACTTCGCCAGCCACGCGTGGACTTCTCCAAACCAAAACCGGCTGTTCTCCCCGCGGAGAATCCAGTGATTTTCCTCCGGAAACGTGATCAGCTTGCTCGGCACTTGGAGGCGCTGAAGATACGTCCAGTTCTCCAGTGAGTTGTTCAGCGGCACGCGGAAATCTTGTTCGCCCACTGTCACCAGCATCGGCGTCACCCAGCCCGTACCCTTCGCGTGGTTGCCCACGTAGCTCGTCGGGCTCTGCTCGCGCCAGACCGGATTCTGCTCCCAGACCGGCCCGCCGTTCCCCACCTCACGATGATAAATGCTGTCGCTCGTTGACCATTGCGTCGCGTGCGTCACGAGGCCGGCGTGTGCGATCAGGCATTTGTAGCGCGTCGTCGTCGCTTCCATCCAGTTTGCCAGATGGCCGCCGTAGCTCGCCCCGGCAGCCGCCTGCCGCGAACCGTCGATAAACGCATACCGCCTAATCGCCTCGTCGGCCCCTTGATTGATCTCGTCCCCCGGCGTCTTGAGCGGATCCAGTTGAATCGCTTGCCCAAACGCTTCCGTGTAGCCCGACGAGCCCGAATAATTCGTCAGTACGAGCACGTAGCCCGGCGCCGCGAGCAGGTGGTAGTTCCAACGCAGCCCCCAGGTGTCTTTGAACTGCGGGGCCGGGCCGCCGTGCATGACGACGAGCAACGGATATTTTTCCTTCGCGCCAAAACCCGCCGGCTTGACCAGCAGGTTGGCAATCGGCCGCCCTTTCGCACTCGTAAACTGAAACCGCTCCACCGCCGGCAAATCAAGTTGCGCCACCTTGGCATCGTTGAAGTGCGTGAGAACCTGATACGAACCTGCGGCCACATCAAGGCGCGCCACCTCGGGCGGTCGCGCCGCGCTATCGACATTCGCCACCAGCACCGCACCACCCCGCGCCAGCCCGCTCACGCAGCCGTCCTTCGGCACGTCCCACGCCTTGACCGCGCCTCCCGTCATCGGCACGGAAAACAACTTTGTCCGGTCGCCCGCTTCAGCCGTGAAAAACACCGTCCGGCTGTCGGCACTCGCGACAAATTTTACGACCGACAAATCCAGTTTCTCGGTCAGCGCGACTCGCCGCTTCCCGTCAAACGGCCACGGATACGCCACCATGCGCTGGTGATGGTAAGTCTTGCCGTCGCCCCCCGCTCTGTGGCCCACGAGGAGTCCTTTGCCGTCCGGCTGAAAAACCGGATCGTCGAAACTGTCTGGGCCGTCCGTCAACTGCGTCGGCTCGCCGCCGCTCAGCGCCACCGCGAACAATTGCGTGGGCGTCGGCGCATAGGCCGCCCGGTCGCGCGTCGTGCGCGCAACAAACACCGCGCCTTTCCCGTCCGGCATCCACGTTGCCGGCAACGTCTCGCCGGTCTCGCCTTCGGTGCCGCCGAAACCCCGCAGCGCCGCCAGCTTCGTGCCCGCCAACAAATCGCGCGCCTTCGCTCCGGCCTTCGCCTCCTGCACAAAGAGATGCGCCTGCTTCCCGTCGAGCCAACGGTCCCAATACTTGATCGGAAATCCCTCGTAGACGCGCGCGTTGTATTTCCGATTCTTCACCGCCTTCGCTGCTTGCTTGTTCGCTTCGTCGTCGGCGGCGCCGGGAAACACTTCGCTCACAAAAAGAATCTGCTGCCCGTCAGGACTCCACTGCGGTGCCCGCGCGCCCGTCGAGAGGGACGTCACGCGCTCCGCTTCCCCGCCGCGCAGCACATCGAGCACATAGATCTGCGCCACCTCGTCGCCGTCACGTTTCGAAGAAAACGCGACGCGCGTCGCGTCCGGGCTCCACACCGCCCCGCTCTCGGACGCCTTCGTCTGCGTGAGCTGCCGCGCCGGCGCGCTGCCGTCGAGTGGCACGAGCCACAGATCCGCCGACGTGTCCTTCGCCTCGTAAGCCGGCTGCGTCACCGAAAATACCGCCCACTTCCCGTCCGGACTCGGCACCGGCGCGCCCACACGCGACATCAGCCACAGATCTTCATGCGTGATCGCCCTTTTGGCGGACTCCGCGGCCAGCAAAACTACCGTGGCCAAACCCAAAACGACGAACGACCCGATTCGATATTTCATCCCCCATCCTTTTTCACCCCCGCCGCGTAAGCAAGATCCCGCTCACGAAAACGTCCCGCCAACTAAAACACCCGGAAAAACTCTCTGTTACCGCGTCCTCCCCCGCCCATTCGCGCCGCTCCCGCCGTTCCCCGTGACGACAGCACACTCACCGCTCAGTCCGTTGCCGCCACCGCACGCCTCGTATCCATTGACCAGCCATGCATAACTATCCGTCTTCGTCCGCCCAAGGCCCACCGCTCCCGAAAAGCCGATTGCACCCCAACCCTCCCCGCCCATGAATCTTCCGAACCGCATCTCCCGTCCTACCACCACAGCTCCCCTCCCTCACTCCCTCGCTCTCGCTCAAACCATTTCCCCATGACTCGCCCCCAACCCTCCCGCCGCGATTTCCTCCGCGCTTCTGCCGTTGCCACGCTTGGCTTCCACATCCTCCCCGCGTCCGCACGCGGCGCCAATGACCGCATCCAAGTCGGCGCGATTGGCATCAGTGGCAAGGGTCAGTCTGATCTCCTGGCCGTCGCCGCCGGCGGCGCCACGATCGTCGCACTCTGCGACGTGGCCAACCCGCGCAATCCCGAACTCAGCCGCAAGAAAAAGGCCAAGGCGGGCGACACCATGCTCGACCGTTTTCCGGAGGCGAAGCTCTTCACCGACTATCGCGAGATGATCGCCACGATGAACGGGATCGACGCCGTCACCGTCTCGACGCCCGACCATCACCACTTCCACGCGTCGATGCTCGCGATGCGCAAAGGCAAACACGTTTACTGCCAGAAGCCCATCGCCCATTCCATTTGGGAAGCGCGCCGCCTCGCCGAGGTCGCGATTCAAACCAAGGTCCAAACTCAAATGGGCAACCAAGCCCACGCCGGCGAACCCATCCGTCGCGGCGTCGAGCTCATCCGTGCCGGCGTCCTCGGCCGCGTCACCGAGGTCCACGCGTGGACCAACCGTCCGATCTGGCCGCAGGGCATGAAGGCGTGGCCCAAGGCCGAGCCAGTGCCGCAGGGCCTCGATTGGGACCAATGGATCGGGCCCGCGCCGTTTCGTGATTACAGCCCGGCCATCGCGCCGTTCAACTGGCGCGGCTATTGGGATTTCGGCGCCGGCGCGCTCGGCGACATGGGTTGCCACATCATGGACATGCCCTACTGGGCGCTCGGTCTCACCGCCCCCACCACCGTCGATAGCTGGCACGAAGGTGGTACCGCCATCGCTGCGCCCAATCGCTCGACCATCACCTATCAATTTCCGACGAGCATCCTCGGTGGCCCCGTCAAATTCATGTGGTATGACGGTGTCGTCGGCAAAGAAGGCGTCTACGTCAACACCCCGCCCGAGGCGTTGTGGAAAAGTGATTTCCCCACGGCGGATCATCTGTTTCGCCGCTTCGATCTCATGCTCGTTGGCGAAAAGGGCCGGATGTTCTTTGGCCGCTCGCGACAGGATTGGGTCTTCAAACCCGACGCGCTCGGCACCGATTTCCCTGCTCCGCCCAAGACCATCGCCCGCGTCCCCGGTGGTACGCAGGAAGGCAAAGGCGAAGACGGCGGCGGCCCTTACGTCGAGTGGCTCAGCGCCATCAAGACCGGCACACCCGCACTCTCCAGCTTCGCTTCGTCGGGCCCTTTCAGCGAAACCGTCCTCCTCGGCAACGTCGCCCTGCGCCTCGGCAAGCGGGTGGAGTGGGACGCAAAAAAAATGGTCGCGAAGAACGCCCCCGAAGCAGCGCCCCTCATTCGCCGCGCGTATCGCAAAGGCTGGGAGCTCGCGTAAGCCCGACCGACCTTGTCATCGCGAGGAGCGAAGCGACGCGGCGATCCATCACTGGGATCGCCTCACTCAGCCGTCGGCCCCAACCGAGGCCGCGCCTCCTCTCCCCCTCTCCGCCTCCGCTTCTTCCCCTCTCACCATCCCCCGTCTGCTCCATGCCCCCGATTTCCACTGTCGTCCGCCGCGCGCTCCTCCTCGCCTGCGCCTTCCTCACTGCCGCCACGTTCGGGCACGCCGCCGCCGAGCGCCTCAACGTCCTCCTCATCACCACCGACGACATGAGCTGCGACTCCGTCGGCGTCTACGGCGCGAAGCCCCGCGATCTCACGCCCAACATGGATCGCCTCGCCGCGCAGAGCCTGCGTTTCGCCCACGCGTTCGTGCAGGTCGGCAACTGCATGCCGTCGCGCAACGTGATGTTCTCCGGCCGTTATCCTCACAACAATCGCGTCGAAGGTTTTTATGAAGTCCGCGATCCGGGCTACCCCGTGATGTCCGACCTCATGAAGGCTGCCGGATATTTCACCGGCATCCGGGGCAAGGTGAACCACTCCACCCCCTACACGCCCTACCCCGGCTGGGACCTCATTCTCGACACGCTCCCCGACGGCACCGCCGCGCACCCGAAAAATCCCGAGTCGTATTACCTCTCGACCAAACACGGCATCGCGCGCGCGAAGCAGGCCGGCAAACCGTTTTGCTTCAATCTCAACATCTCCGATCCACACAAACCCTTCTACAACGAGGACGGTAAACCCGAGGTCAACAAACCCAGCCGCGTCTATACCCCCGCCGAGATTCCCGTACCCGGCTTCCTCCCCGACGACCCGAAAATCCGCGAGGAGCTCGCCCTCTACTACTCCACCGTCCGCCGCGGCGACGATGCCCTCGGCGCCATTTTCCGCGCCCTCTCCGAGTCCGGCGAAGACGCCCGCACGCTCATCATTTTCCTCTCCGATCACGGCATGCCCCTGCCCTTCGCTAAGACGCAGCTCTATTTCCACAGCACGCGCACCCCGCTGATGATCCGCTGGCCCGGCGTCACCCAGCCCGCCACCGTCGACGACCACCACCTCGTCTCCGCCGTCGATCTCCTGCCCACACTCCTCGAAATCACCGGCATCCCCGCCCCCGCCGGCTTCGACGGCCGCAGCTTCGCCCCCGTCCTCCGCGGCGAGACGCAGACCGGCCGCGACTTTGTCGTCGCCGAATACAACGAAAACTCCGGCGGCAACCGCCACCCCATGCGCACGATCATCACCAAAGACTATGCGTATCTTTTCAACCCCTGGTCCAACGGCACCCGCGCCATGGCCACCGCCACCAAGGGCACCGTCACGTACCGTCGCATGGTCACGCTCGCCCAGACCGATCCCGCCGTCGCCGCGCGTCTCGACCTCTTCGAGCACCGCGTGCCGGAGGAACTTTTCAACTACGCCACCGATCCGGACGCCCTGAAAAATCTCGTCGCCGATCCCGCCCATCGCGCTCCACGCGACACCCTCATCGCCAAGCTCGATGCGTGGATGGTGCAAACCCGCGACCCCATGCTCGCCGTTTTCCGCGCACGTCACGATCCCGCCGCCCGCGAAGCCTACATGAAGGCCGTCGTCGCCGAAGCCGACGAACGAAACGGGGCCAAACAAAAAGGCGCCGGCAAAAAGGCCGGCAAGAAGCAGGCCCGCATCGAGGATCTCTGAACGATTGCGCCTATCCCCTCTAACTGCCCGCTCCGCTTATCGACGCCCACGCAAACCCCCGCACGCACTCTCCCATGCTCCCGCGCACGCCTGCTCCTGCCCCGCTCCACGCGACGACGTTGCTCCGTCGTTTTGGTTCACGGCGTCTCCTCGCCTTCCTCGTTCCCGCGCTCGTCGCACTCTTCCTCCCGCCGTCCGCCCCCGCCGCCGAGGCCCCCGTCGGCACCGCCCACGTCTACAAACGCGCCGGCGACCGCGCCCTGAAACTCTTCGTCGTCTCGCCCCCCGACGCCCAACCCGCCGACCGCCGTCCGGCCCTCGTGCTCTTCCACGGCGGCGGCTGGACCGGCGGCGCGCCCACCCAGTTCAACACCCAATCCACCTACCTCGCCTCGCGCGGCCTCGTGTGTGTGCAAGTCGAATACCGCCTCCTCGACAAAACCGACCAGGCGCCGCCCGTCATCTGCGTGCAGGACGCGAAGTCCGCCCTGCGCTGGGTCCGCACCCACGCCGCCGAATTCGGGATCGACCCCGCGCGCATCGGCGCCGGCGGCGGCTCGGCCGGCGGCCACCTCGCGGCCTTCGTTGGCATGGTCGCAGGCCACGACGATCCCGGCGATGACCTGAAAATCTCCCCGCGCCCCGCCGCCCTCGTCCTCTTTAATCCGGTCTTCGATAACGGCCCCGTCGGCGGTTGGGGTCAGGCCCGCGTCGGCGGACGCGTCAAAGAATTTTCTCCCGCGCACAACATCACGGCCGATGATCCACCTACGATCGTATTCCTCGGCCGCAAGGACAACCTCATCCCCGTCGCGACCCTTGAACGTTTCCAAGCCGCCATGAAAACCGCCGGCGTCCGCTGCGACACGTTTTACTACGACGGCCAACCCCACGGCTTCTTCAACCAAGACCCTTACCGGACCCGCACTCTGATCGAAGCCGACAAATTCCTCGCGTCCCTCGGCTGGCTCAAAGGCCTCCCGACCCTCGCCGACTCCTCCCGCGCGGCCACTGCACCATGACCCGCTGTTTCCACCGCCTCTTGCCCGCCGCCCTCTTCGCTCTGGCCGCCGCCATCGTGCCCGGCGCACTCGCCGCCACCACCGCCGCGCGCCCACCCAACATCATCGTCATCCTCGCTGACGATCTCGGCTACGGCGACCTCGGTAGCTCCGGCCAGACGCGC
>SYGN01000004.1 GCA_005799525.1 Opitutaceae bacterium
CAACGCCGACGTCGAAAGCAGCCACGCCACCGTCGAACCCGAGTTCTTCGACCTCGAATCATTCTCCAACCCCGCTCACTTCCTCGCCGCCGTCACCACCTACCAACACTTCTTCAACTTCGCCCGCAAAAACCGCTCGCGGGGCAATCTCACCCCTGCCGCAATCCTCGCAAAACGCGCCCCTCACCTCAGCCCCAAAATCCTACTGCTACCCCCGTCTTTCTTGATGCCCAGGTGGGTCAGGATCTGTCTGGACCTCCCGGGCGCCAGCCAAACCTTCCGCTCGACAGGCCACGGCTACCTGCTCCAGCCCGAGGTCCGCACTGATCTCATCGGTATCCGCACCAACGCCAAGTTGCCCAGCCGCGAATTCCACCTCGGCGCCAACGACACCAACGCCCGCATCAAATTTCAGATCTACAGCGCCTACCTCGATCATCGGATCACCGATAGTCTCTCGGCCCAGCTTTCGTATTACAATTACAACAACGACCGCATCACCCGCTCGCAAGCTTCGGTCGGTACGCTCCAGCTCGACATCAACCGCTTCCTGCCGAACGGCGCCGTCAATCCCAAGGTCGGCGTTGCCTATGGCGAAGCGACCCCCAACCGCAGCTACCAGGAGAACTACGTGCACGAGATCCGCAGTCTGCTCACGTGGAAGACCCGCCTGCCTCTCAAGGGCAAGGGCCAGTTCTCCGCGATTTTCGGCGAGCGCAAGGAACGCTTCGAGGCCCGCGGCCTGATTCCCGCCCGCGTCGATGGCCCGAATCAGAACTGGACCGCCGCCGAAAACACCCTCCGCTACCGCTACTACGTCGATGAGCCCGGCAAATACGGCAGCACCTTTTTGCCCGCGCCCACGGCCGGTTTTACCTACGCCTACGTGCAAAGCGGCTTCGCCTCGATCGAGTTCAAGGACATCAAGTATGCCCAACTCGTGGCCGCGACTTCCTTCTTCGACGAGCGCGTTTCCCTCGTGCTCGGCACGCGTTACGACAATCAGCTCAACGACCAGATCGGCAACATCGGCGCGTCCGCCGCCGGCACGCCTTCCGCGATCGACGCCAACGGCCTCCAGCGCTTCGGCGGCTTCGTCCCCGGCGTCGGCGTCGTCGTCGGCGCGCACAACATCGGTAAGGCCAAGCCGATCACCTCCAATGTCGGCAGCGTCGTGTGGCTCGACAAGGGCCAGCACGCCGGCCTCTTCTACAACTATTCGCAGAACTTCGCCCCGCCCACTTCGGGCGCGGCCAAGATTGTCGGCTGGAACGTCGACGGCACCACCAACGGCAAAGGCTTCGGTGCCACCACGGGCAACGAGCGTGCCTTCGGCGTGCGCTTCAACCTGCTCGACGGCGCAATCTCCGCAGAGGTGCGCCGCTACGACGGGGTGCAGATCGACCGCATTAACGGATCTGCGCCAACCGGCAACCTCAACGCGATCTGGAACAACTCTGGTAATTCCTACAGCACGAACACCACCCTCACCGCGATGTCGTTCCGCGACGTCGAGGCCATCGGCGCCAAGGGCTACGAGTTTCAGGCCACCACGAACTTCAAGGGTCTGCGGCTCATTACGAATTACGCCCTCCCCACGACCCGCTCGATCGCGGTCCGCCCCGTCACTCAGGGCTACATCGAAAACTTCTTGCCGATTTGGACCAAGTGGGCCGCCGATCTCCGCAACGACAAAGGCGACGTCCTCACAGCCGATAATGCGACGCAGATCCGCAACAACATCCTCTCGCTCCAGAACAACCTCGCGGGCGTCGCGCCCGGCACGGTGAACAACGGCACTAATAAGTGGACCGGTTCGTTCAACGCCAACTACTCGTTCTCCCGCCAGAGCAAGCTCGCTGGCTGGAGCGCCGGCTGGGCCATCAGCGGCCGCGGTCCACGCAAGGTGGGCACGATGAATCCGAACATTCTGTTCAACCTCCCCATCGGCGCGACCGCCAACCCCGATCAAAACAAGGCCGCCGCGTTCGCCTATCTCTACTCCACCGCCTATTTCGTACAGGACATGAACGCGTCCTACACGCGACGCATCGGGAAACAGAGCTGGCGCTTCCAAATCAACGTGGCGAATCTCACCGACAAGGACGACTTGCTCTTCAGCGCCTACGGGGCCTATCGCGAACTGGGTCAGGCCACCAATCAGTTCACCGGTACGGTCAACCAGAACTACACGTTCCTCGATCCCCGTAAGATCGCGTTCACGACCTCGGTGGCGTTCTGAGTCGAAGGCATAGATTTTTCTGCGCAGGGCCGGGCGCGGTGCGCTCGGCCCTTTTTCTTGGGCGGATCGCGAGGTGCGTCTGCCACGCGCAGTGCAGCCTTGAACTCTCGGCGCCGTGCGATTCGCTTTCAGTCGATGGCGAATCACCCCACTACCGTCGGCGCGCAGGCAAATACCTTTGATGCGATTGTCATTGGCTCCGGCATCAGCGGCGGTTGGGCGGCGAAGGAATTGTGCGAGGCGGGACTGCGCACGCTCGTCCTCGAGCGCGGGCGTGACGTCAAGCACCTCGAAGATTATCCGACCGCGTTGAAGAACCCGTGGGATTTTCCGTATCGCGGGAAACTGCCGCAGACTGTCGTCAGCGAAAATCCCATCGCCAAAAAATGCTATGCCTTCGACGCGGCGACGGCGCATTTTTTCGTGAAGGATAAAGAGCACCCTTACGTGCAGGAAAAACCGTATGATTGGATTCGCGGCTACCAGGTCGGCGGCAAGTCGCTCATCTGGGCGCGGCAGACGCAGCGTTGGAGTAAATTCGATTTCGAAGGGGCGGTGCGCGATGGCATCGCCGATTGGCCCATCGGCTACGACGATCTCGCCCCGTGGTATTCGCACGTGGAGAAATTCGCTGGCATCAGTGGTAACTACGACGGTCTCGAGACGCTGCCTGACGGCGAGTTTTTACCCGCGTGGGAGATGAACGACGTGGAGAAGCATGCGCAGGGGAAAATCATGACGGCGTTTGCGGGGCGGCACGTGATCCAGGGTCGTTGCGCGCATCTCACCGTGCCGAAGCCGGAGCACTACGCGGCCGGCCGCGGTCAGTGTCAGGCGCGCAACCTCTGCTATCGGGGGTGTCCGTTTGGTGCGTATTTTAGTTCAAACTCGTCGACCCTCCCGGCAGCGGCGCGCACGGGGAAACTCACGTTGCGACCGCACTCGGTGGTCGAGTCGATTCTCTACGATGAGGCGACGGGCAAGGCGCGCGGCGTGCGGGTGGTGGACGCGCAGACGAAGCAGGCGACAGAATTTTTTGCGCGCGTGATCTTTGTCAATGCGGCGTCCCTCAATACAAATCTCATTTTGCTGAACTCGAAATCGAAACGTTTCCCGACGGGACTCGGCAACGACAGTGGGCTGCTCGGGAAGTATGTCGCGTTTCACAATTACCGCGGGAGCATCAGCGCAGCGATGGATGGGTTTGCCGACTCGTATTATTCGGGCCGACGGCCGACGCAGCTCATGATGCCGAATTTTCGCAATGTGCGGAAACAGGAGGCCGCGTTGGATTTTCAACGCGGCTACATGGTGTTCTTCGGCGCGTCACGCAGCGGTTGGCAGCAGGGCAACGGCGCAAATGGCGTCGGCGCGGATTTCAAAGCGCGCATCACGCGGCCGGGTCCGTGGGCGATTTCGATGATGATGCAGGGCGAGACGGTGCCGCGGAAAGAAAATCACGTGCGCCTGTCGGCCGAGGCGAAAGACGAGTGGGGCGTGCCCCAGTTGGTCACGGCGATCGGCTACCACGACAACGACGAAAAAGTGCTCAAAGATTTTCACGCGCGCGGGGAAGAAATGCTCTTGGCGGCGGGGGCGAAGATTATCCGGAAGAACGATTCCAAACAAAACCCCGGGCTCGACATTCACGAGATGGGCGGCGTGCGGATGGGCAAAGATCCGCAGGCCTCGTTGCTCAACCGCTGGAATCAATTGCACGCCTGCGCGAACGTGTTCGTGACCGACGGTGCGAGTATGGCGTCGACGGGGACGCAAAATCCCTCGCTCACCTTCATGGCGCTGGCGGCGCGGGCGGCGCACTACGCCGTCGCCGAGCTGAAGAAGGGGAATTTATGAAGCAGCGAAGCACGCGAGCTGCGGACGAGGGTGCGATGAACAGGCGGGAAGCGATCCGGCAATCCGCGAGGTGGGCCGGCGTGGCCGCGCTTTGGGCGAGCCTGCCCGCGCGCACGTGGGCCGCGTTGGCGTTGCCCGCGGGCTGGAGCGAGGACGAGGAAACATTGCTCACGCTCATCGGCGATACGATCATTCCGGCCACGGCGGATTCGCCCGGAGCGGGCGCGGTAGGGATCGGGCGTTTCATGATCGTGCAGGCGACGGCGTGTTTCCCAGCGGGAGCGGCCGAGATGTTGCGGCGCGGGTTGAAGGAAATTCAGGCGGTGAGCCAGCAGGATTTTTCGCGCGCCCTCGGGGTCTTGAGCGTGGCGGAGCGCGAAAAGGTGCTGGCCGGGTACGAGGCGCGCGCGGCGGCACCGTGGCGGATGATCAAAGAGCTGACGCTGCTCGGTTATTTCACGTCGAAGCCGGGCGCGACGCAGGCGCTGCGGTACTTGCCGGTGCCAGGCGGTTATAAGGGTTCAGTGAAGCTCGGCCCTGGCGAGCGGAGTTGGGCGCTCTAGGCAGAACTCGTGCTATCGAAAGCCGATGAACCCCGTAGCTGCCGAGGTAACGAGGCCGGCGCAAGCGATTCACCGGGCATTCAGCCTCCTCACGTCGTCGGCTACTTTCGACTGCATCAGTGAGGTTGAGTGGAGAATTGTGGGAGGGCTGCGATGCGGTGCTCGAACGCGAGGCGCTCGGATTCGGCGAGCGTGGCGGGAAATTTCGAGCTGCTGCGGTGCCAGCGGGCGAGCCACTCGGCGCCGAGTAGCGGCAGGGCGGAGGGGTGGGCGCTCGCGCCGTCGGCGCGGTTGAACGCGGCGGTCGTGGTTGATTTCGGGCCGGAGCCCGCGCCCTCGGCGACGATCCAGCCGGTGCTCAGCAACGTGACGCGCACGGACGTCGCAGCGGAGTAGGTATAGAGTTCAGCGGACTGCGGTGCGCAGTGGGTGAAGAGCCGCGCAAAGACGGCGGGGGTCCAGAGAGGCGAATCGGTTTTAGATGAAAACGGGTCGTAGAAAATAAGCTCGGGCACGGGGGACGATTCGAGGAAGGCGAGGAAATCCCCGTGGTGCAGTTCCCAGTGGAGCAGGCGGGAGGCGTCGTGCCATCGGCGGTGGCTGACCAGCGCGTGCGGGGCGGCGTGGCGGATATGCGGGAATTTTCCGGGCTCACGGAGCGCGAGGCGGAGCGGATCGAGGTCGCGCTCAAAGCTCACGATGCGCAGCGGGCGCAGCGCAGCGGGGCCGTGCTCGGCGAGCGTTTTTTCGAAACACGCGATCGCAGCCATCGCGTTGGACGCGGCCCCGAGGCCGACATCCCAGAGGACGAGTTCGCGCTCGGTGCGCGCTGGGCATGCGGGCGAGCCCGCAGGTGGGACGCTCGCGCCGCGGGCGAGCAAGCGGGTGGCGAGGCAGGATTGGTCGACGTAGAGTTTTTGCGCTTCGTCACTCGGACGGTTCACCGAGTGCATGACCTCGCCGGAACTGAGCTGGCGGATGCTGGAGAAACCTTGCGGGCCGGTGACGATGTCGTAGTCGCCGAGATTTTGTGGCCGGGGGAAATGCGTTTGTTTCGTGGGGTGACTCGGGTTCTCCTCGTCGGTGCGCACGAGTTCGACGCGCATCTTTTCATAAAACGCCGCGAAGTCGTCGCGCAAAATGTGGGCGCGCATAGCGCGCATGAGGCGATGATAGAACGCGAGATTGTGGATACCGAGGAGGTGCCAGCCGAGGTTCTCGCTGGTTTTCGTGAGATGGTGGAGGTAGCCGCGCGAATAGTTTTTGCATGCGTGGCAGTCACAGTGGGCGTCGATGGGCTGTTCCGAAAATTTGTGCACGGAGCGCGTCAGCTGGAGTTTTCCCTGCGACGTGAAGACCGCGCCGCGTTGGGCGAGTTGGGTGGGAATGATACAGTCAAACATGTCCACGCCGCGATGGACCGCTTCGAGGAGATCGATGGGCGTACCGACGCCCATGAGATAGCGCGGAACGTCTTTCGGGAGGTGATCGGTGACGAAGCCGGTGAACTCGTAGCGCTCGGCGTGGGTCTCCCCGACAGCGAGGCCGCCGATGGCGAGACCGTCGAAGCCGAGCGTGCGCAGGAACTCGGCGCTCTTTTGGCGGAGATCATGGTGGCAGGCGCCTTGCACGATGCCGAAGAGGGCTTGTTTCGAATCACCACGGGCGCGGAGGGAGCGCTCGGCCCAGCGGTGGGTGAGCAACATCGCGGCTTCGGCTTGCGGGTGGCCGGCGGTCGAGGGGATACATTGATCAAGCACCATCATGATGTCGCTGCCGATGGCCTTCTGCATGGCGATGCTCGATTCCGGCGAGAGGAGGAGCGTCTTGCCATCGACGTAACTCTTGAAATGGGCGCCTTCCTCTTCCATCGCGCGTTCGGATTGGAGGGAGAAGATTTGAAAGCCGCCGGAGTCGGTGAGCACGGGCCGGTCCCATTTCATAAAATTATGGATACCGCCGAATTTTTTGAACACCTCGGGGCCGGGACGGAGGAGGAGGTGATAGGTGTTGGCGAGGACGATGTTGGCGCCGGTTGCCTTGAGGGTCTCGACCGTTTGGCTCTTCACGGTGGCCTGAGTGCCGACGGGCATGAAGAGCGGCGTTTGCACTTCGCCGTGCAGAGTTTGGTAGGTGGCCGCGCGCGCTTTCGAACCGGAGGCTTCCTTATCGAGCCTGAAATTGAGACGAGACATGGTTTCGGATGGGCGGTTTTGGAGTGGGGGAGGGAGTAAGGAGTAGAATCAGCCGCAGGCGAGCGAAGGATTTTGGGTGATAAACGTCGCGGGATCGTCAGCGTCGGTGGATGAAGATCAAATCCTCCGAATTCGACCGCAGTGCGCCGAACATTAAAGAGTGTCCCAATTCACCGTTTCCAGAGTTTGCTTTCATTGGCCGGTCCAATGTCGGTAAATCGTCGATCATCAATTTGCTCACGGAGCGCAATGCACTGGCCAAGGTTTCGGTGACGCCCGGAAAAACTAAGTTGATCAATTTTTTCCGCATCAACGGCTCGTGGAATATCGTGGATTTGCCCGGCTACGGCTATGCCCACGTGAGCAAAGACAAGCGGGCGGAATTCAATGAAGCCGTGGCGGACTACATCGAGCAGCGGGAGAAGCTGCGGTGGGTGTTTGTGTTGATCGACTCGCGGTTGGAGCCGCAGAAAATCGACCGGGAGTTTCTCGCATGGCTGCAGGGCACGGTGCGGCCCTTCGCATTGATTTTCACGAAGGCGGATAAGCTCTCGGCCACCAAGGTGCAGTCCAATGTGGCGTTTTTTATGAACACCGTGTTTGCGGGTCGGGCGGAGTTTCCCCGGATATTTACGAGCTCGTCGAAGACCAAGCAGGGGCGGCTGGAGATCTTGAAGTTTATTGACGAGATGCTGGCCGAACGGAAGTAGGGTGGCGCGCTTGGTCAGTCGCGAAAATCTCGACAGCGCCGGTCTTCGTCGCGGGAATTGTGTCCCATGAAATCACTCAAGACACCGCTCGGGCGCCTCCGCGTCATTGGTCTGTGGGAGGGGGTCTCCTTTCTCGTGCTCTTGATCATTGCCATGCCCTTGAAATATTTCGCGGGCTGGCCGGATGCCGTGCGGGTCGTCGGGATGGCGCATGGGATTTTGTTTTTGCTGTATCTCGCGGCTGCGATGCAGGTCGCGACCGAACGCGACTGGCCTTGGCGGCGCACGGCACTCGTATTTCTTTCGAGCGTAGTGCCAGCGGGGCCCTTTTTTATCGAGGCGAAGGTTCTGCGCCACGAGTCCGCGGACAAGTGAGTCGCCTCTGCGGCAGGGACGGCAAAAAATACGCGGCATTCGACAACCGAAGCTCAGACTGAGCTCGCTTTGGGTGGTGTGAACAGTTTTCCTAGGAGCTGGTGCGGCTATTGCGCCGCACCATTCCCCTAAAATTCAGTTAACCGCCAAAGCCAATCCCAATGAATGCTCCGTCTGTGCCTGCTGTCTCGCGTCGCGATTTTATGAAAATGTCCGCGGTCACCACCGGTGCCGCCGTGTTGTCGGGGCTGAGTGCTCCCCGGATTTATGGTGCGGTCGCCGGTTCCGACCGAATCCGCGTCGGCGTCGTCGGTTGCGGTGGCCGCGGCCCCGGTGCCGCGCAGAACTGCCTCGATTCGGCGCCGGGCGTCGAGATCGTGGCGCTGGGCGACTTGTTCCCGTGGCAGGTCGAATCGGCGAAAAAGAAGCTGAATATCCCGAAGGCGCAGGGGTTCTCGGGTTTCGATGCCTACCAAAAAGTCCTCGCGGCCGATATCGACATGGTGATCTTGGCGACACCGCCCGGTTTCCGCCCGCTGCATTTTGCGGCAGCGGTCGCCGCTGGGAAACACGTGTTCATCGAGAAACCGGTGGCGGTCGATCCCGTGGGGGTTCGCTCGGTCATCGAGAGCGCACGTTTGGCGAAGGCAAAGAAACTCACCGTGATCGCCGGCACCCAGCGTCGGCACCAGCCGAGTTACCTCGAGACGATGAAGCGCATTCAGGGCGGCGACATCGGCGAGCTCGTGGCCGGCAATTGCTATTGGAACGGTGACGGCATCTGGTTCCGCGAGAAGAATGACCCGAAGTATCCGGACCTCGCCAAGCTGAGCGACTTCGAGTGGCAGTGCTGGAATTGGTATCACTGGGACTGGCTTTGCGGCGACCAGATCGTTGAGCAACACCTGCACAATCTCGACGTGGTCAACTGGGCTTTCGGCGGGCCGCCGGTAAAATTTTACGGCATGGGCGGGCGCCAGAATCGCGGCAGTCTCCCCGGAAATATCTGGGACCACTTCGCCGTCGAGATGGAATATGCCAACGGCGCGCGCGTCACCAGCATGTGCCGCCACACGCCGAAATCGACCACCCGGATCGCCGAACGTATCGTCGGGACCAAGGGCATGTCCGATTGCGACAAGGGCACGATCAAGGGCGCGAAAGCGTTCACGTATGCGGGAGAGAATCCTAACCCCTACGTCGTCGAGCACACCGATCTCATTAATAGCATCCGCCAAGGCTTGGCGCTCAATGAAGGCGAGCAAGTCGCCTATAGCACCCTGACGGCTATCGGCGGGCGCATGGCGGCCTACACCGGACGCGAGATCAAATGGCAGTGGCTCATGGAAGGGTCGAAGCTCGACATCTTCCCCAAGAACCCCGGACCCGGACCCGGGCTCTTCACGCCAGTGCCGATCCCCGGCAAAGTGGAGCTGATTTGAGTCGTACCACGCAGCGTCTGGCTCGTCGCGAGCCATGAAGAAACCCACCCGCGACGAGCGGCAGAGGATGTGTGTGCGCAAGCGCCGCTATCGCTCACAGGGCGACGCACTGGATGCGGCGCTCGTGCTGGGGCTCGCTCGCCAGCGGGAAGCTTACCTTTGTCCGCTGTGTCGGCAGTGGCATTTGACGTCTTCGTGAATCACGGCGCGCGGGTTGGGCGAGGACGCCCGCGCTGCCGAAAGCGGGCGATACAATCAGGTGCGACCTCGCTGGTACGGTGAACGTCTGGACGACGTTCGCCCCGCTTATGGGTTTTGCCGTGGGATGGCCGCTGGTGTCGGCGGGGACGTGGCAGACGGCGCTGGGTGAGCGGAGCGCAGGTAATCTCAGCCGCGTTTACGGGGCGATGGCGTTGATCTCTGGCCGGCCGGCCGCCGGATTACCCCTTGGGTGGGTGAGCAACCGACCGGTGTGCGCGTCGATCCGTACCTGCACGCCGTGTTTGGATACGACGGTCAACACGTCGCCGGCAACCTCGGCGATGGCTGCGCAGGGATCGTCGGTCAGGGGCCATTCGGCCAGCCATTGTAAGCGCAGTTCGCGGTCGAGGCAGTAAAGGTTGGGAATCCCTGGGAGCAGGCCGTGGGGATGCTCCCGCACATAGTAGCAGCGCGGTCCGCGACAAAACTCGACGACGGCGGTCGCGAGCGGCGCGTGCGCGGCGGCGCGGACGCCCTCGCGGGTGAGTTGGCAAAGGGAACCGTCGATCACGGCGATGGATTGAGGCGGGGTGTTCAAGCGGTGGAGCTAGCAGGGAACAGGCGGGTGGGATTTCGGCGACAATAAAACCGGAGTTTTTTGGTCAAGGCTCGAAATAATGATTTTGCTTGTCGGCAATTTGAGCGATCCCCCAACTCTTGAACTAATCCTGCTCTCGGCCGGTTCCCGGCCCTTTCCCCTTATGAAATATCCTTCATTGGCGGCTCTCCGCTTCAGTCTATTTGTTCTCATCGTGTGTCTAACCGCGTCACCGGCATTGGCCCAAGCGACCGCGAGGGGCACGATCGAGGGCCGCGTCCTCAACACCCGCAACGGCGAATATCTTGAGAAGGCGCGCCTCACGATCGAGGGCACCGGGATCGAGACATTCACCGATTCTTCGGGCCAGTATCGCTTCTCGGGCGTGCCGGTGGGCGCGGTAAAGGTGCGCGTATTTTTCACGGGTTTAGATATGCAAACCGAGACGGTCGTCGTGGCCGACGGCACCACCGTGCAACGTGACTTCAGTCTCGATGCGACGCTCAAGTCCTCGGTCAAAGACAAGGATACCGGGGTGGTGAAACTCTCCGAGTTTAAGGTCGGGGCCTCGAAGGAGATGGATGGCGCCGCGATCGCGATCAACGAGCAGCGCTTTGCTTCCAACATGGTCAACGTCGTTTCGGCGGACGAGTTCGGCCACGTGGCGGAGGGCAACGTCGGCGAGTTTCTGAAATTTATTCCGGGCATTAGCATGGACTACGGCGGGGGGGACGCGCGCACGATCTCGCTTGGTGGCGCGCCATCGAATAACGTGCCGGTGACCATTGGCGGCTTCAGTTTGTCCAGTGCGGCGTCTTCGGGAACGAGCCGCACGGTCGAGCTCGAGCAGGTTTCGATCAACAACATCGCGCGCATCGAAGTCTATCATTCGCCCACGCCGGAGTCGCCCGGATCCGCGCTGGCGGGCGGCGTGAACATGGTGCCGCGCGGAGCCTTCGAACGTTCGAAGCCGGTGCTCAATTGGAGCACCTATTGGATGTTTCGTGATGCGGAGAAGGAGTTGAAAAAGACGCCAGGGCCGACGCGCGACGAGACCTACAAAATTCATCCGGGGTTCGATTTCTCGTGGGTCGTGCCAGTGAACAAACGCTTCGGCTTCACGCTCTCCGGCGGCCATTCCTCCCAATACACGATGCAGGATTACTTCGCGAACACGTGGCGTGGCGCCGGTCAGGCCACCAGTGCACCGGTGACAGTGGCCGGAGTAACCGTGCCCGGGGCGCTGCCCGACACCACACCCGACACGCCATATCTGACCAATTATCAGGTGCGTGACGGCACCAAGCTCACGACGCGCGACTCGATGGGGGCAACGATGGATTTCAAATTGTCGCGGAACGACATGATCTCGTTTTCGTTTCAATACGCGTATTTCGATGCCGAGTTTAACAATCGGAATCTGAACTTCGCGATTTCCCGCGTATTGCCGGGTAATTTCGATACCCGCACGACCAACGGCGACGTGGGGCAGGGCTCGATCACCGTGAACAGCGGTGCCCGACAGAAGGCCGGCACGACCTACATGCCCACGCTGGTGTGGCGCCACAACGGCCCGCTCTGGAAAGCCGATGTCGGTGCCAGCTATTCCCACTCGAGCAATCACTACCGGGACATCGACAAGGGTTACTTCAACGGCACCAGTACGCAGCGCACCAATGTCACCGTGGCGTTCAGCGAGATCACCTACCTGCGGCCCGGGAAAATTTCGGTGAAAGACGGCCTCACGGGCGCCGTGGTCGATCCGTACAGTCTTTCCAGTTACGTGATCAACAGCGGCACGAGCGACACGTGGGAAACCGCCGACGTCCAGCGAGGGGTCCGGGGCAATCTCGGCCGCGACTTTCGCTTGTTCAATGTCCCGCTGGCGCTCAAGACCGGGGCCGAGCTCCGCCAGTCCATCCGCGATATCCGCGGCACGAGCGTAGGCTACACGTTTGTCGGCAAGGACAAGATCCGCACCACCACGCCGAGCGGCACGGTGGCCGTGCCGGGCAGCGACGACGGCGCGGGCCTTGTGCTCGACGAGATTTTCTCGCAGCGGTTCGCCCCGTGGGGCTTCCCGCAGGTGCAATATCCGAGCAACTACGACCTGTGGGAGCTCTATCAGGCCAACCCCGACTATTTCACGCGGGATCCGAATGCCGAATATCGCAACGCGGTGGGGCGCTCCAAGTATGCGGCCGAGGTGATTTCGGCCGCCTACCTCCGCGGGGATCTGGCGCTGTTTGGCGGACGTTTGAAGATCGTCGGCGGGGTTCGGTCGGAGCAGACCAACGTCACGGCGTCCGGCTTCCTCAGCGACCCGACAGGCAACTATCGCCGGGACGCCAACGGGGACGTCATTCCGCAGCGGGACGGGAACGGAAACATTATCTTCACCGGCACCGGGGTGAACCGGATCCCGGCGCCGACGTTGATCCAGCCGACGACGCTGCCCGATCCCGCCGGCGGCGCGGCGCTGTCGAACGCGCTCGCCGTTTCCCAGCTCACCTACATCGACCGCGGGCAGCAAACGAAGAAGGAGTACCTCCGCTTTTTCCCGAGCCTCAACGCCAGCTACAATCTTGCGGAAAACCTGATTGCGCGCGGATCGCTTTATCAGTCGGTCGGCCGGCCCAATTTCGACCAATATGCCGGTGGCCTGACCTTGCCCGATACGGAATTGCCCGGGAGCCCGACGAGCAACCGCATCAGCGTGAACAATGCGGGGATCAAAGCATGGAGCGCGAACACGATGAAGGTCCGCTTCGAGTATTATTTTCAACGGGTCGGCCAGATCTCGATCGGAGCCTTCCGCCGCGACTTCGAAAATCTGTTCGCCTCGACGGTTTTTGCGGCGACACCGGAATTTCTGTCGCTCTACGACCTCGATGAAGAGACCTTCCTCCCGTATTACGTCACCACCAATTTCAACGCGCCCGGTCGCGTGCGGATGGAAGGCACCGAGTTCGACTACAAGCAGTCGCTCACCTTTTTGCCACAGTGGGCTCGGGGCGTGCAGGTCTTTGCCAACATGAGTGCGCAGCGGGCCGTGGGTGACTCGACGAGGAGTTTTTCGAATTACCAGCCGCGCATCTACAATTGGGGCGTGAGCCTGTCGCGGCCGAAATTCAACGTGCGGATGAATTGGAACTACCGGGGCCGCCGTCGCGGGACCTATATTGCCGAGTCGCCGCGCAGCATTGAAGCCGGTACCTACACGTGGCAATCGAAGCGACTCTACATCGACCTGAGCGGTGAGTATAACCTGACGCGGCGCATCCGCATTTTCGCGAGCATGCGCAACCTGAACGATGCCACGGAAGACACCGAGCGTCGCGGTCCGAATACCCCTGAACACGCGCAGCTGAACTCCCGCGAGGACTTCGGTTCGCTGTGGACCATCGGCCTGAAGGGCACGTTCTGAGCGGGCGGGCGCCGCCGGCTGGGGGGCGGCGCCTCGGACCCGTGGTTCCGGCTAGGTGCGTCAAGGATCGCGCTGTGGTGCCCACCCCCGAGGCTGCAAGAATTCACCGCGGCCCTTACGCTTTTCCGAGACAGCACTGCTTGTATTTCTGGCCGCTGCCGCAGGGGCACGGTTCGTTGCGGCCGACTTTTACTGCGGCCTTGGCCGGGGCGGGACCTTGGCGGATCGGGCGCGTGAAGATCCATTGGCCGTCGATGCGATGGAACTCGGATTTCTCTTCCAAAACACCCTCTTGGTCCGCTCTGGTGTAGTAGGCGGAAAATTCGACGAAGGCCGTGTCCGGTTGTTTACCCAGTTCGTGGGAGTGTACGACGAGCTTCGTCCAACGCACGGGCGTCTCACCAGTTTCCTCAGCGTAGGGCAGCTTCGCGGTGGGTGCGTAGGTGTCGTGGAGGTAGCGGTTATCGTTGGCGACGTGAGCCGTGAAGCGCGAGCGCATGAGCTCTTCGGCAGTAGCGGCGGGACGTTGGCGCGTCAGCACCGGTTCGCAGCAGGCGTCGAAGAGTTTGCTGCTGCCGCAGGGGCAGGCTTGTCCGCGAATGGGTCGATCGAGTCCGGTGGGGGTAGTAGCCACGAGGCAGTCCTACTGGGTGGGCGGGTAGCAAAGCGAGGCTGAAGACGCCGCGCCGCCCGCTGAGGCCGCGCGCTGCGCTGCCTGCGTACTCGGCTGCGGTCAGTTCACGGCTCCCGCTCGATGCCGAAGCGTGGGATGCGATTCGCGTCGTAAAGCGGGTCGCGCGAATAGAAGGGGCCGGCACCTTTCACGTGAGATTCCAGGTAGCTGAAACTGATCGCGAGGTTTCGTGCGGGGTCTTCGTAGGTGAGCGTCATGCCGCCGAAGCGTTCGCTGTAGCCTTTGCCAAACCCCATCCCGAGCGTGAATGAGCCGTGGATTTCGGGGCCGGTCGCCTTGGCTTCGGCCACCCGCGCGCGGATGCTCAAGGGGACAAAGGCCGGTGGCGCGAGGAAAGTGCGGCTGAGGAGACTGGCCGCGTTGCGGTCGGCGAGGCTGTCGAGTTTGAGCAGTTCGGTTGCGGTCAATGCGGCCAAGCCGGCGTTGCGGCGTTCGTCACCGGTGAGACGGTGCGAAAACCGACCGGGCAGAGCCGGGGCGTCGGCGCGCCGGGGGGCGGACTGAGTTGCGAGATCGCGGCGAATCAAGGCGTCAATGACGGCAATTTCGTCGGAAGAGAGCCGGTCGAGACCGGTGGCGGTGCGGTCGGCACTCGTGAGGGATTGGGAGAAACGGGTCGGCGGTGGGGTGTCCGCGGCGGTGGCGACGCTGGTGATGGCGGTTAGAAGGGCCAGCCGTCCGCCCGCGATTAGTCTCACCCAAAGTTTCATCGAGAGGGGACGTTGGCTCACGGAAGGCGAAGACTCACGGATATTCTCCCGGGTTCCGTTTCTTTTTTTGCGAGTGTGGGAGACGTTGCGGGCTCGCTTTGCGTGGCGGGCGTGTGGAAGGCTGCGCGCATGAGTGCTTCGTCACCGCGCCAGCTGGTGCGAGATTTTATCTTTTCCACGCTGCCGTTGGGGAGCGGGGAGTTGCGAATGGGTGGTGGCGTCGGGCAAGCGCGTGGTGGTGGGCATCGCGTTTTTCGAGCGGGTGGCGCTGATGGCTGGGGCTTGGGTGCAGGTGGTGCGGGATTTTTGGCCCGACGCCGTGAAGGCGTGAGGTCTCACTGTGGCGGGTAAATCGCCGATCGAAGATTTTTCAAAACCATGAACCTGCAAAAGCGCAAAATCCGCTGGGGCGTCCTCGGCTATGCGCGCATCGCGCGCGTGGAAATTATCCCGGCGATCTTGCGCGCGGAGAACTCGGAATTCCACGCCCTGGCGTCGCGTGACGGCGCGAAGCTCGTGGCGGCACGGGCGCAGTTTCCCAGCGTGGCGAAGACGTTTCACGGCGACCAGGGCCTGCTCCGAGACCCGGACGTGGACGCGGTCTATATTCCGTTGCCGAATGCGTTGCACCGCGAGTGGACGATCCGCGCGGCGGAGCACGGCAAGCATGTGCTCGTCGAGAAACCCGTCGCGCTGAACGCCGCCGAGTGTCGGGAGATGATCGCGGCGTGTGCGGCAAACGGCGTGCGGCTGATGGAGGCGTTCATGTATCGCTACACGGCGCGGACGCGCGCGGTGCTGGCGGTGATCCGCAGCGGCGTGCTCGGTGAAATCAAACAGGTGGACGCGACGTTTCGTTTCCTGCTCGCGAATCCGGCGTCGATCAAACTCCGGCCGGAGCTCGGCGGCGGGGCGCTCTACGATGTGGGTTGCTACCCGGTAAACTTCATCGGGATGGTCGCCGACGCGATGGCGGGCGGCGCGCCGGGTGCGGGCGGGTTGCCGGAAGCGGTCGCGGTCGAATGCGTGCGTGCGGGCGGCATCGACGTGAATTTATCCGCGGTGTTAAAATATCCGTCCGGTCTGCTCGCGACGGCGCAATGCGGCTTCAACGCGCACCAGCGCGTGCGTGCAGAAATCACCGGTACGCTGGGTGTGCTGGAAATCCCGGATACGTTCTTGGGCCCCGCAGGCGCGCTCACGCTGACGGTCGGGGAGGAGCGCCGCGAAATCCCCGTCGCGGCGAGCGACCGCTACCGGCACGAGGTGGAGGATTTCGCGGAGGCGATTCTGCAAGAACGCGCGCCGCAGTTCACGCTCATCGAGACGCTGCGCAACGCGGAAGTGCTGGACCGGCTGATGGCGGCGAGCCGGTGAGTGAGGTGCCACCTATGAAAATAAACATTCTCGCCAGCCTGTTGGCCGCGCTCTTTGTCCAATCCGCTACCCTTGCGGCAACCGGAGAGCGTTATCGGGAGGCGATCGAGGCTTGGCGCGCCGTGCGGGTCGCGGAGCTCACGAAGCCGGACGGTTGGCTTTCGCTGATCGGGCTGCATTTTCTACAGACGGGGCCCAATACGGTCGGCAGCGACCAGCGCAACGACGTCGTGTTGGCGCAAGGTCCGGCCCGATTCGGCGTCGCGACGGTCGCGGCAGACGGCAAGGTGCGGTTCGAAATCGCATCCGGGTTGGACGCGAAGATCGCCGGGCAGCTGGTTGGCTCCGGTGACCTGCTCCCCGGTGCGGGCGCGGTGAACCCGACGCTGGTCACTGCTGGCACGGTGAGTTTTTTTGTGATCGAACGCGGCGGAAAAATGGCCTTGCGGGTGCGGGACAGTGCGGCGGCGCGGCGGACGCAATTCGTGGGGTTGAACTATTTTCCCGTCGATCCGTCGTGGCGGATTGAGGCGCGCTGGGTGGCTTTCGAGAAATCGCGGATGATTCCGCTCGTGAATATGCTCGGCCAGACGTCGCCGGCGCTCGTGCCGGGCAAGGCGGTGTTTGTGCGCGATGGTAAAACCGTTGAGCTGCTCGCCATTGAGGAGGGACCGGGCGAGCCATTATTTTTTGTGATCGCGGACGCGACGAGTGGCCAAGAGACCTATGCCGCAGCGCGGTTTGTTTACGCCGAGGCTCCGCAGGATGGCGTGGTCGTGCTTGATTTCAACCGCGCGGAGAACCCGCCCTGTGCGTTCACGCCGTTTGCGACGTGTCCGCTACCGCCGAAGGAAAATCGGCTGCCTTTGGCGGTGACGGCGGGCGAGAAAACTTATCGCGGATTGCACGATTGAGGCGCGTGAAACGCTGGGGTGGATTCACGCAACGTCGCCGCCGTGCGACGCTGGGCTCCAGAACATGCTGTCGGGATCGAGGCCGCGGCGGTGTTCGCTAGGTTCCGGGCGCGAGCTGGTCACGGCATCGACGTCGGGCCAAAGGATTGGCACGAGAAAATCATGCCGGGCCGCGCCCGATGATGGTCGGGGCAGGGTGGGCAACTCGGCGCGCGGGCGGAGCGGCGGCGGTTCAAACAAGCCTGGATTCCAGGTGGCTTCAATGGGGGGTGTTGGCATGGCGGTGTGGCGCCCGCTCCCGTGATCACACCGCTGAGGCCAAAAAAAAGCCTCTCCGGTGTGGCACCGGAGGGGCTAAAGTCATTTTGACGTTTAGAACCCTCTCGGCGCGCTGGTAACGGCGGATACGGATACGACGGAGACTGCGACCACGGGGAGGTGGGCGAGATTTAAAACGAGCGCCGTGCCGCTAAGGTTCATGGGTCGACCGCGAAAAAGCCCAAGGAGAAGCCGCTTGTCAAGTCGGTGCTTGGCGGATTCCCAGTCAGACCCATGAGTTCGGCAACGACGGGCAAGATGCCCCGCTCGCTCACGGGCGAGACGCCCCTGCGACGCCGACATCGCCTCGGCTGACTTCACTTCCAATGGCATCCGACCGGGGGAATCTCCTCGCAACCCGGCCCCGCGGTCGCACCGTTTCCCTCGCGCATGAACGACCCCTGCTTGCCTCCAGCCCTGTCACCGCTCACGTCGGCCGCTCCCATGGGTCGGCGTCGATTTATGTCTACCGCCTCGGTCGGTGCCGCGGCGCTGAGCCTGAGCGGCACTGCGCACGCGGCGACCGCGGCCGCGGCGGCGACGCCCGGACGGCGTCGGCCGGTTCTGATGAAGGCAGGCCACCAGCACGACCACACGGAGATGACGCTGCGGGCGCTCGCGGCGTTTGGCGTGACGAGTATCTGCAGCGGAAACCTCGGGCGCGAAGTTGAGAAAGCGTGGAGTCTTGAGGCGCTTGGCCGCCTGCGGAAGCACGTCGAGTCGTTTGGAATCTCTCTCGATTGTGTGCCGTTGCCCATGTCCTCCGCCCCGATTGCCAGAGCGGAGATGCCGGAGATCCTGCTCGCCAAAGATCCGGCGCGTGATCAGGCGATCGAAGATATTTGCACCATGATTCGCCGCGCCGGCCAAGCGGGCATCCCGATGGTGAAATACAATCTTACGTTCATCGGCGTCGTGCGCACGGAGCGGACGACGGGGCGCGGCGGTGCGAGTTTGAGCACGTTTGACTATGCGATCGGCAAGCAGGAGCCGCCGCTCACGGAGGCCGGGCGGATCACCGAGCAGATCTATTGGGATCGGATCGAATATTTTCTGAAGCGCGTGGTGCCCGTCGCCGAGGAGGCGAAGGTGAAGATCGCGCTGCATCCCCAAGATCCAGGCATGCCGAAAGGCCAGGGTTGGCGCGGCGTTGAGACGGTGCTGGGCTCCGTCGATGGGCTGAAGCGGTTCGTCGAGACTTCGGCGAGTCCGTATCACGGACTGAACTTTTGTCAGGGCACGGTCTCCGAGATGCTGCAGAAACCCGGCGAGGAGATTCACGACGTGATCCGGTATTTCGGTAGCCGGGGGAAAATCTTCAACGTGCACTTCCGCAATATCCGCGGCGGTTTCCTCAAGTTTTCAGAAGTGATGCCCGACGATGGCGACGTCGACATGCCGCGGGCCCTGCGGGCTTATCGCGAGATCGGGTTCGACGGCATGATCATGCCCGACCATGTGCCGCAGATCGTCGGCGATGTCGGCGGGCAGAAGGCCTTCGCGTTTTGTTTCGGCTATATCCAGGCGCTGCTGCAGCAGTTGCGTTCTGAGGTTTAGATCGCAGCGAGCAGGCGGGTTCGGCCGAGGAAGGGGTGGACAGTCCGTTGTCGGAGAACTTGTGGGTGACGAGTGGGGGGGCGCAACGTCGGGACGTTTGATCCGTCTGTTCCCCTCAATCCCGAAAACATACCTTTGAAATCCCCCCTCAAATTCCTCGCGGCGTTTTTCGCCGCTTGTTTTATCACCGTCGCTGCCATCGCGGCCGACGCTTCGCCCACCGGCACGTGGAAATGGACCCAGCCCGGCCGCGGCGACAATCCAGCCTCTCAGCGTTCGATGAAACTTGAACACAAGGACGGCAAGCTGACGGGCGCGCTCCAAAGTTGGCAGATGGGCGAAAATACGATCCCCGAGGCCGCGATCAGCGACGCATCCTTCAAGGCTGGCACGGTGACGTTTACCGTGACGACGGAGTTCAACGGCAATAAGCGGGTCTCGAAATACGAGGCCAAGCTCGAGGGCGACAAGCTCTCGGGCACCATCGAGAGCCCCGGTCGCGACGGCGCGGTGCAGAAGCGCGAATGGGCGGCTGCTCGCGCCAAGTAACCGCGACTGTTCGTTCCCTTTTCTCGATCCCGCGCCTTCTTCGGCGCGGGATTTTTCTTTGAATAATGTCCGTGGGGTTGTCCGCGCCTGAACTGTCAGGCAAGCAATGCGGTTGCCCGGTGTCGCGACCCCCGCAGGTTTCAAACGTCGTCGATTGGTCCGTTGCAAATGGGGGCTTGCCCGCTGCGCCGGACCCGTGTCCCAATTTATTTTTCGTCCCAGAATGATCCGTCTGTTTCCTTCATGTCTGCTTTCTCCACACCGCAGCCAGCCGCGCAGTCTTCCGTGCGTCGCCGCTATGCAATCGTGGGTCTCGGTTCGCGCCACGAACTGTATCAGGATGGGATTTAAAAGACCCGCGCGGCGACCGCCCAGTTGGTAGGCCTCTGTGATGTCAACGCCGGTCGCGTCGACCGGGCTCGGCGGCGTTCGGCGAAGAATGGCGCGACGGTTCCTCCCGGATATTTGGCCGCAGATTTTAGGCGGATGTTGACCGAGGCGACGCCGGACACGGTGATCGTCAGGACCGTCGATGCGACGCACCATGATTACTTGATCTGGGCGATGGAGGCGGGATGCGATGTGATCACGGAAAAGCCGATGACGACGGAAGCGGAGAAGTGTCGTCGCGTGCTGGCAACGCACCGCCGTACAGGCCGGAGTTGTCGCGTCACGTTCAATTACCGCTACTCGCCGCCGCGCTCGCAGGTGAAGGATTTGCTGATGAGCGGTGCGATCGGCGACGTGCTCTCGGTGGACTTTCACTGGCTGCTCAACACGCACCACGGCGCGGATTATTTTCGACGGCGGCATAGCAAAAAGGAAAACTGGGGTGACCTGTTTGTTCACAAGTCCACGCACCATTTCGACCTCGTGAATTGGTGGCTCGGCGCGATGCCGGTGTCCGTGATGGCGACGGGCAAGCGGGAATTCTACACGGCCGCAACGGCGCGGCGGATGGGCCTGACGGGGCTGCACGAGCGATGCCGCACGTGTCCGGAGAAGTCGCAGTGTGGCTTCGCGCTCGATCTTTCGGCGAGCACCTCGTTGAAAGCGTTCTACGTCGATCAGGAGGGGCACGATGGCAGTTTTCGCGACCGCTGCGTTTTTCGCGACGACATCGACATTGAAGACACGATGAACGCGCTCGTGACCTACGCCACGGGTGCGACGCTGAGCTTTCGCTGAACACATTTAACGCGTGGGAGGGCTACACGGTGGTGTTTAACGGCACCCAAGGACGGATCGAGCGCTCGATGGTCGAGTCGGTTTATGTCAACGGCACGGAGACCGTGCAGGGCGGCATCGCCGATGGTGGCGTGACGATCCGGGTGATTCCCCGGCGCGGCGAGGCGCGGACGATCGTGCCGTGGAGTGCCGCGGGTTATCACGGCGGCGGCGACCGCCTGATGTTGGACGATATTTTTCTGCCGAATCCGGCGGTCGACAAATATATCCGCGCGGCGGATGAACGGGCGGGGCGTGCTCCATTGCCGTGGGCATCTCGGCGAACCGCAGCCTGCAAACCGGCGCGGGCGTGAAGGTCGCCGAGCTGTTGCCCGATTTGGTGCGGCCCGACTATGCCCCGATGCCGTCGCGCACCGCGTCGCTGCCGATGCCGGGCCTGACCGGGTGAGGGGCTGGCGAAACATCGCTGAGCGCCGGTTCATTGCGTCCGTTGAAGCATTGCCAGAGTCTCACCATGGCAAACGTGTCGAGTCGGCAATAGGCGAGGAGCTGTTGGGTAATCTCTTTTTTGCGTGTTGACGTAGTGTCAGGCCGAATGGCCTCGCAGTAGGCGGCGATGGCCATGGCCCCATGCTTTACGCCAGCGAGTGCGTTGTAACTCAATTCGGGGACGGCTGCGGGCAGCACCGCCTTGATGCTCCAGCTGCCTTGTTGCGACGGTTGGTAGTAGCGGTTGCGTGCGATCGGGAGCAGATCGACGACCCGTGCGTTGATGGCTGACAGCGGACTCGCCAAGTGAGGAAATCGCTGCGCCAGTTCGGTGATGCGGCTAGTCTCAAAGTTTGCGCTGCACACGAAGACTGGGCCGATCGCACCGCAGGCCGCGATTAACGCCTCGGCGAATGATGCGGAGGGATCACGGCCCGTGAGATCGAGGAAGGCGCTTTGGGATAATTGACCGTCCGTCGAGAGCGTAGGGAGGCTGAATCGAAAAGGGATTGGCTGGTAGGGACGCGTGCCTTTCCAAACGGGCACCGCAAACTGGATCGTCTCGAAATCGAGGAAGGTGGCCGGGCTGCCGTGGGGGGTGAGATCGGCGGCCGCGCCCACCGCGTCGAAGAAAACGGTTTTGTTCAACGTGTGCTTTTTGACGAGGGACTGCTTGGCGTTGAGGTGTTCGTCGGGCAGGGCGCGCAGGTCAGGGATGCCCTGTTCTGCCAGTCGCCGGCGTTGCGCGGTCGAGAACCGGGGTAGCCAATCTCCCGGATACTCGCTCGGTGGGTTGGCCCGGTTGCAGCAATTGCAGAATCCGCAAGCAAACGGGACGTGGCAGTGAGTCCCAACGCCGACCGCAGGCTCGGCGGGCTGAGCCGCCACGCGTTGAGCCTCGGCCATCCAACCGCTGACCTCGTCCGATCGCGCAAACGTTTCCGCCGACAGGTCGGTCTCGGCCAACAGGCCCCGGTAGTCTTTTTCTCCCGGATAAACCCAAGAGCTTTCGATGCACGCCAACGCGACCGACTTCACTGTGACGCCCGCAGCCTGAGCGATGAAGGTCTGCACGGCGACGTCCTCACGGTGATAGTCCTTTACACTGGTGGACGACTTCACCTCCACCATCCGCCAAGCACGTTCACCGTTTTCAATCTCTGGCAGCATCACATCTGCAAACGCCAGTCCGCCTCCGGGCTAAAAGCCGGCCTCGAAAATCGGGTCCGCGGAATCGGCCAGCAACCGCGCGGAGCGAGCGAAGGCTGCGTCGAAGCCCTCCGTTTTTACATCGACGACGTGCCCTTTCTCCTCGGGATCATAGACGCGTCGTGCGATGTCGTCCACTTTATAGCCGACTTGGAAACTCGCCAGCGTGTCGGCGGAATCTTCGCGCAGTTCTGGCCGATGAATTTCCAGCCAGAGGCGTTTCGGACATTGGCGAAACGCGATGAGTTTTGATTTGGAAAGAAAGCGCATGGCGGCGGACGGACGTTCGCAGACGGTCGCGGTCGCGACACCCGGCCAGAACCGGCTGAAGCACTGGGCTATTTTTTTGCTGGCTCGGGCTGCTTCGCCTTGTCGGGCGCGTCGGGCACAACGACGGCGTTGCCGATGTCGACTTTGCCTTCTTTGGCCAGCGGTGCGGTGACGGATTCAGGGAGTCTCGTCTCGCGGCCGAAGCGCGGGCCGCCGGCGGTAATCATCGAAGGGATGACTTCAGCGAGGGAGACGCGGTTCGAGGGCGTGCTCATCTTCGCCTGCCAGAGGAGGACTTTCTTTTTTCCCCTCCCAGCTTCGAAATCGTAGGCGGACACGATCACAAAGTAGCGGTCGTCGCGCATGTTTTGGAGGATGTTGTCACGGTCGGAGCCAAAGGCCCCGACGTTCTTGACGGTGTTGCCGGCGACGAGGGCGAGCATCTCTTTTTGATTCCAAAATATCTGCTGGCGATTCTCGTCGTCCCCGGTGTCGTCGATTTGTGGATTCATGTAGCCCCAATGAAACACGAGAATGACCGTGGGCACCGTCGTCGTCGTGCCCATGACGTAGTAGTGCTGCGCGGCGAGGGCTTTCGCGAGGAGCTTGGCGACGTTGTTTTGGGGCGGGGTTTTCTCGCCGGCGACGAGTGAACCGGCCTCACGATAACCGGCGAGCACGGGGAAGTAGAACGCGGGTTTTTCTTTCGTGGGTGGCGCGACCTTGCGGCCGGCTTCCGTCATGTCGACGACGACGTTGACATCGGTGTCCTTCGGCGCGCCGAAGCCCAGGACGCCGGCGGAAAGCGGGGGCGCGGTCCCCAGTAGCGCGAGCGCGAGCAAAACCAAGGTGCGGACGTAGTGGGGACGGAGGGACATAATCAGAGCAGGACGCCCGGGCTGGAGCTAAGGTTGCGCTCGCCGGTGTACTGAGTGGCGGCTCAGACCAACGTCGCGTGAGATTTGGACGCTCGTCGAACACCACTCGCCCACGCTCGCAGCTACCAGCAGTGAAAAACTCCAATGACCTTGGTATCAGAAGTCGAACTGGTCGATGTTGGCCTTGTTAAAAATGAAGGGCTTGCCGAGGAGAATGTTATCGCCGGCGATGGTGAAGGTGCCGAGCGAGCCGGCCTTGAAGGTGTTGGCACCCTTCTTGAGTTCGTCTTTCGCAAGGGCCACGCCGGCGTAGATGGCGAGGTAGCCGAGGTCACCGGTGTTCCAGAGGATGATGCTATCGGTGACGCCGGCGTGGACGTAACGTTTGTTTTCGTTCGGGAGACCGAGGCCCATGACTTTCACTTTTCCGGTCAGACCGGCCTGTTTGACGGCCTCGGCGGCGCCGGGGACGCCGGGGGAGCAGATGGCCATAATGAGTTTCAATTTCGGATTCGCGCTGATGAGGGCGGTGGCCTCGGACTGGGCTTTGTCCTTGAGGTCGTCGCACGGGCGGACGGCGACGAGCTTCATCTGCGGGTATTTTTCTTTGAGGCGGCCTTCAATGTGTTTCTGCCACTCGCGCTGGTTGGCGGCGGTGAGGGAGGCGACGATCATGGCGAACTCGCCCTCGCTGTTGGTCAGGCGAGCGGCTTCGTCCATGAGACCGTGGCCGATACCCTCGGGGGTGGCTTGGTTGACGAAAAAGGAGCGGGCGTCGGTCATCGCGTCGGCGTCGAAGGTGAGGACCTTTATGCCCGCCTTCTGGGCTTTGCGGAGAGCGGTGGAGATGCCCTCTTTATTTTCGGCGGCGACGGCGATCACATCCACCCCGAGAGTGACCCAGTTTTCAACGATCTCGTTTTGTTTGGCGGCGTTGGAATCAGTCGGGCCGTCAAAGAGGAGCTGGATTCCGAGTTCCTTAGCGGCTTTGTCGGCGCCTACCTTGCAGGAGATGAAGTAGGCGTTGCCCTTGGACTTCGGGAGCATCGCGACGACGAGTTTGGAGTCGGCGGCGGTCGCGGTGACGAGGGAGGCGAGCAGCACGGCGCCGGCGGTGCAGAGGTGGAGATGGATTTTTTTCATGGGTGGGGAAGTGGGAGTGAAAGGGAAAGGGGAAGGGGAAGGGGCATGGTGCGGGGAAGCTATGGGGCGGGAGCGTGGTGGCGGGCGCGGAAGTTAGACAAGATTTTTGGCAAGACGCTCGCGGTGAGGGCGAGGAGGAGCAAGGCGCCGGTGAGGAGGCCGGACATTTCTTCAGCGGCGTTCATGCGCATGACGACGGGGAGGCAGGCGAGACCGTTTTTGAGGACGGCGATGGCGGCGACGCCGAGGAGCGTGCCGTGGACGGAGCCGGTGCCGCCGAAGATGCTCGTGCCGCCGAGGACGACGGCAGTGATGGCGAAGAGTTCGTAGCCGGTGCCGGCGTCGGCTTTGGCCTGGCCGAGGCGCGCGGTGTAAATGATCGCGGCGAGGGCGGCGATGAGGCCGGCGAGGACGTAAACGAGCGCGACGCGGCGGCCGACGGGGAGGCCGGCGTAGCGCGCGCCCTCGGGCGAGAGGCCGATGGCGCGGAACGCGCGGCCGAACGTCGTGCGGTGCATGAGCAACCAGACCGCGGCGGCGACGGCGAAAAAGATCCACGCTTGGGTCGGCAGGCCGAGCCAGCGCTCTTGGCCAACGAAGAGAAAGCCCTCGGGGAAATTCGTGTAAGTGACAGAGCCGCGCGTGATGGCTTCGGCGAGTCCGCGGTAGAGTGAGTAGGTGCCGAGCGTGACGATCAGCGGCGGCAAGCGGAGCGTGGTGATGAGGAGGGCGTTGAGGCCGCCGGCGAGCGCGCCGAGCACGAGCGTAAAGGCGACGGCGAGAGGGATCGGAAGCCCGGCGTCGTGCCAGAGTTGTCCGAAAATAATCGCGCTGAGACCGAGGAGCGAGCCGACGGAGAGGTCGATGCCGGCGGTGATGATGACGGGGGTGAGGGCGAGGGCGAGGAGGCCGATTTCGCAGGAATGGCGGAGGATGTCGAATTGGCGGTCGAGCGTGCCGAAGCCGACGATCACGCCGCGGCGGTTGGTCGTGGTGCCCGCGAAATAGAAGAACAACCACTCGGCGATGAGCACGTAGAGCAGCAGCATCTCGTGACGGGTGAGAATGGCTTTCCAGTCGCGGGGATTTCTGGTGCCGGGAGAAGCAGACATAGTGAACCGCTAATTTTTGCTAATCGGCGCTAATCACGGAGAGGGGATGAATTCGGAGAGGATGACGCGTTGCCGCTGCAAGCCGTCGTTGTGGCCGAAGTTGATGAGATATCCGACCGGTTGGCGCGTGAGTCGGAGATAGTTGATCAGCTGGGTCTCGTGTTCGGGAGCGAGCACAGAAACGGCTTTGAGTTCGGCGATCAGACAGCCAAAGACGAACAGGTCCGGGACGTAACGTTTCTTGAGTTCACGGTGTTTGTAGAAACAGCGGAGTTCTTGTTTCGATTGGTAGGCGATCCCGCGTATTTTCAATTCGATCTCCAGGCATTCTTGATAGATTTCTTCGCTCAGTCCGTAGCCGGGTTCGTTGTAGATCCCGAATGCAGCCCCCATCGTTTTGTAGCCGTCGTCTTTGTAGATTTCTGGTTTCATAAATTAGCGCCGAATAGCGGAGATTAGCGGTTTAGTTTTCTCGTTCTGAGGCCGTCGGCGACGACGGCGAGGAGGATGATGGCGCCTTGGATAGCCTTTTCCCAATAGGCTTCGATGCGGAGATGTATCAGGGCGGGGGAGACGCACGCGAGAAGGAGCAGGCCAGCGAAGGCACCCCAGAGATTGCCTCGTCCACCGGAGATCGCGACGCCGCCCACGACGACGGCGGCGATCACCTTGAGTTCGAGGCCAGCGCCACCGAGCGGCTGCACTTGGGGCGACTGGGCGAGATTCATCATGGCGGCGAGGCCGGTCAGGGCACCGATGAATCCAAAAACGAGAAATGTGACGAGCTGCGGGCGAATACCCGCGAGCCGCGCGGCCTCGGCATCGGTGCCGACAGCGTAAACGAAACGGCCAGCGGCCAAGTGCCGCATCGCGAGTGCCAGCGCCACGAGGAAGACGACGGAGGCGCCCACGAGGACGAGTTGGCCGGCCATTTGGCTGAGACCGAACCATTGGATGCTGTCGGGGAGATTTACGAATTCACCCTGGCGCACGAGGTTGAGGCCTTGGCGAAGCGTGACCATGGTCGCGAGCGTGACGACGATGGACGGCAGGCGCAGGCCGGCGATGAGGAGGCCGTTGACTGCACCGAGCAGCGTGCCGAGCGCGATGGAGGTGGGGAGGACGAGCAGGAGCGGCCAGCCGCGGGCGGCGAGGAGTCCGGCGCACACGCTGCACACGGAAAACATCGAACCGACCGAGATGTCGATTTGCCGCGTGATGATGACGCAGGCCATGCCGCAGGCGACGACGAGGGTCGGAGCTTCGCGCGTCAGCAGCGAGAGGAGCGGTTGCGGCGAGAAAAACGCGGGTGCGAAAATCGCCATGCCGACGAGGACTGCGGCGAGCGCACCGAGGACGGACAGTTCGCGGAAGTAACGTTTCATTCGGCCCCTTTCTCAGTGGTGCCGAGGGCGGCGGCCATGACGTCGTGCGGGTCGGTGCCGCCGGGAAAAATCGCGGCGAGGGTGCCGCCGCGCATGACGCCGAGGCGGTCGCTCATGCCGAGGACTTCGGGGAGATCACTGGAAATGAGGAGGACGGCGAGGCCTTCTTTAGCGAGCTGGCGGACGATTTTGTGAATCTCACTTTTCGCGCCGACGTCCACGCCTTGGGTCGGCTCGTCGAGCATGAGAACGCGGGGCTTGGTCGCGAGCCAGCGGGCAAGGGAAACTTTTTGTTGGTTGCCGCCGGAGAGGCTGCCGCCGGGGGCGTCGGGGCCGACGCATTTCACGGCGAGGTCGCGGATGTAGTCGAGAGCGAGCGAGCGTTCGGCGCCGAAGCGGAGCCACGTCGTCGGGAAGAGGCGGCGATGGATGGCCATCGTCATGTTGTGCGCGATGGGCAGATCGAGCACGACGCCGTGGCGGCGGCGGTCTTCGGGGACGTAGGCGATGCCGTGGGCGATGGCGTCTTGGGGCGAGTGGAGCGCGATGGGCTGGCCGTGGAGGAGGATCTCGCCAGCGTCGGCGGGCGTAAGGCCAAAGAGGATGCGGGCGAGTTCGGTGCGGCCTGCGCCGACGA
>SYGN01000271.1 GCA_005799525.1 Opitutaceae bacterium
CGCCCGCCCCGGCGACCCTCGCACCTGCGCCGACGCCACCGCTCCCCGTGCGCGACGCCGCGATCTTCTCCGTCGGCGGCGGCCTGCAGCAGTTCGCCAACACCGCGCCGCAATACCTCGCCAACCCGATCTTCAACCTCGGGCTCGGGCTCAACCCGGTATTCATCGGTGTCGTGCTCGCGATCGCGCGGCTCTGGGACGCCGTGTCGGACCCGCTCGTCGGAAACTGGTCCGACAATGCCCGAACGCGGTGGGGCCGGCGCCGGCCTTTCATGGTTGCCGGCGCTATTCTGACGGGGGCGAGTTTCGCGGCGATGTGGTGGTTGCCGCGCGAGGCGAGCGAGACGTTTTATTTCGGCTGGTTCCTCTTCACGATCCTCGCGTTCTTCACCGGCACCACGCTCTTCACCGTGCCGTGGAACGCTCTCGGCATCACGCTCGCTGGCAACTATCACGAGCGCACGCGGCTATTCGCATGGGCCGGCGTCACGCACAAGGTTGTCGGATTTTGCACCGGCTGGCTCTATCCATTGTGCCAGCTTGCCGTGTTTCAAAACACGCTCGAGGGCGTGCGTGTCGTGGGCTGCATCTGCGGCACGATCGTGATGATCGTTTGCCTCATCCCGGCACTCACGCTCAAGGAGCCGCCGCTCGACGCCGTCGTAGCCCGGCAGAAACCGGAGCCCTTTCTCCAGGCGATGAAGGTCGTCCTTTCGAACCGCGTGCTGCTCGTTTTCTCCGCCGCATGCCTCGTCACGATGATGTCGCTCTACACCGTTTCGAGCCTCGGTCTCTACATCAACATCTACCACATCTTCGCCGGCGACAAGGTGGCCGCCGCGACGATGATGGGCATCTGGGGCACGACGTTTAACCTCATCGCGCTGCTGTCCATCCCCGGCGTCATGTGGCTCGCCCGCCGCGTCGGCAAGCACCGCGCGATCATGATCGCACTCGGCATGGTCTGCGTTTCCGCCTGCCTCAAGTGGGTCCTCTACACGCCAGCCCTGCCGTATCTCCAACTCGCCACCGCACTGCTGCACGCGCCCGGACTCGCCGCGTATCTCGTGCTCGTGAACTCGATGACGGCCGACATCGTCGACTATGACGAATCACTCACCGGTCGTCGCCGCGAGGGTCTGATCGCGTCCGCGAATTCGTGGATCACAAAGATGGGCGTCTCGCTCTCGTTTATCCTCGCCGGCCTCGTGCTCAACGTGACCGGTTTCGACGCCGCGCTCGGCAACGACCAGCCGGCCGGCACGGTCATGTGGATGCGCGTGCTGTTCTGTGCAATCCCGGCCGTCGGCACGTTGACGGGCATCTTTCTCCTGCGCACCTACCCGTTGACGCAGGAGCGGGTCGGCGCGCTGCAAGCCGCCATCGAGAAAGCTCGTCGCTCCGGCGGCTGACGCCGGCGGCTTGGCCGCGTTTTTCCGCGCAGGATCAGAGCCCGACCCTTCGACAACGCGGTCTCGAATTTTCCCCTCGAGCCGGTCGTGATTCGCCTCCCACGAGCCCTTTGCCGAACGCCAATCCCGGAAAGGTGGCGAACGTGCCGCCGGCACAGCCTCAAGGCGCTTTGCTCTCTTAGGCTGCGCCCGGCGATCGTCTTCGGCTCTGCCTGCACGCGGGTGCTCTGGCGCTCAAATACCTTGCACCACGCTGGCTGCTGGATGGTCATTTTCCCGGCGGAGATTCCCAGCCGCACCCACCCCAACCGTCGCCGCTCACCGCGGTGAACTCCTTTCTTTCCAGCGCCCCCACTCCATGAGAAACGCCCGTCAGCATCTCGCCACTCGCTCGTTCGCCGCGCTGTTGATGATTGCCGCCGCCGCTCACGGGCTCAGCGCACAAACGCCCCCGCCCCCGGCCGCGGATGCCTCCGTCGCCCGGGCGAGCCTCACGGGTCGCGTGCTGAATCAGGCCACAGCCCGCTTCGTCAACAACGCCCGCGTCGCCGTCAAGGGCACCGCGCTGCAGACGTTCACGGATTCTGCCGGCGTCTATTTCCTCGACGGTCTCGCCCCCGGGCCCGTGACGCTCGTCGTTTCGTTCACGAATCTACCGGCCAAGGAGGCGACCGTGATGCTCGTTTCCGGCCAGCGGGCCGAACTCGACGTCTCCCTCGGCGCCGCTGACGGCGCGGCGGTCAAGCTCGACGAATTTCGCGTCAGCGCCGCGCGCGAGACCGACGCGGAATCGATCGCGGCCAACGAACAACGCTATTCGCGCAATCTGAAAAACGTCACCTCGGTCGACGAACTCGGCGAAATCGCGCAGAACAACATCGGCGAATTCGTGAAATATCTTCCCGGCGTCGGCATCGAGTATCAGGGCAGCGACATCATTCGCCTCACAGTGCGCGGCCTCTCTTCCGACAAGACCGAGGTCACCTCAGACGGCCTCGGCGAAGCCTCGGTGTTCGCCGACGAGCGCGAGAACACCCGCGCCCCGCGCCTCACCCAATCGAGCACGGTCGGCATCGCCCGCATCGAAGTGCGCAAAGTCCCACTGCCCTCCGACAGCGCCAACGCCATGGGCGGCTCGATCAACATGGTCCGCCGCACCGCTTTCGAATACGCCCGGCGCGAAATCAACGTGAAGGGCTCGATCAACACGAACAGCTATGACCTCACGTTCAACAAGACCGGCGGCCCCGGCGACGAAAACACCCGCAAGGTCCGGCCTAGTTTTGATTTCAGCATCGTGGACCCGATCAGCAAGAACCTCGGCTACACCTTTGCCGCCGGCTACAGCGACGTGATGATGCCGTGGCACTACGCCGTCCCCGGCTACAATCTCGGCAACGCCGCGACCACGGCCAACCCTGTGGCCGGCCAGCCCAGCATCCACAATCCCGCGATGACCTCGGCGCTGCTGCACCAGTCCTACTCCCGGCGCCAACGCATCCCGGTCAGCTTGCGCGTGGACTGGCGTCCCTTTCGCAACCTGACGCTCACCCCTTTCGCGTCCTACACGCGTCTCAACTCTCTGCATCGCGCGGATGTCCGCTTCACCGCGGCCACCGGCGCCACGATTTTCAACGACAGCACGCGCGTCCTCGGCGCGACCGGCACCGGCACCATGAGCTACGTCAATCCCTTCGAGGCTTGGCGCGACGAATACGCGACCAACACCAACTTCGGCCTGATCGCCAAGTGGCGCGCCCGCTCCTGGCAGATCGAAGGCGCGGTCAACGCCTCCCGCTCCGTCTCCGAGTTCAAGGACACCGAGAACGGCTTCTTCGCCTCCGCCTCGGATCTCGACGGCCGCAACCCGAGCATCACCGGAGTCACGGTCAGTTTCCTCGACTTGAACTGGCGGCTGCCCGGCCGGATCGAAGTGCGCAACGCTCAGGGCAACCTCGTCGATTGGAACAGCGCCTCCAGCTACACTCTCCGCACCGCGACCTCCCGCCCGCGCCTGATCCAGGGCGACGTGCAATCGTCCTACCTGAAGATCAAACGCGATTTCGACACCCGCTTCCCGCTCTCCCTCGAGCTGGGCGCGAATTACAAACAAGAAAAGCGCGACCGCAAAAAAATGGATGCCAACACCTGGACGTTCCTCGGCCGCGATGGCATCGCCGCCAGCGCGGACGACAGTGCCGGCGTGATCGCCGCCGACCACTACGCCAAGGCCCCGGACGCCGAGAACGGCTACCCCCCGGTCGAGCACCTTAGCATGGAGAAATACTATAATCTCTTCAAAGCCCACCCGGAGTATTTCCGTTACGAAGAAGCGATCTCCTACCGACGCAGCGCGGAGAGCGTGAACCAGCTCACCGAGACGATGCGGGCCGTCTATCTCATGGGCGAGTCGCGGCTTTTCACCAACCGCCTCGGTCTCGTCGGCGGGGTCCGGATCGAAGAAACCGAGGGCTCCGGCCGCGGCTTCCTGCAAACACCCACCGCCGTGTTTCAGACCAACGCCAACGGCTCCTTCGTGCTCGTCAACGGCCAGCGCGTGCGCAAACCCGAAGCCGGCGCCGCGGGCAGTCTCTCCGAGGCGAAACTCATCTATCACCGCAATGGTTCGCGGGGCGCCGCCTCGCAATCGGGCTACTACCCCAGCCTCCACGCCTCGTGGAACCTGACCGAAAACCTGATCTTCAAAACCGCCTGGGCCAGCACCAAGGCGAAACCAGATTTCGCGACGAGCCTCCTCCCCTCCACGACCATCAACCCCAGCAACAACACCGACCCCTCCCTCGGCACGCTGGGCACCGTGACGATCCGCAATCCGCAGCTGAAGCCCTGGGGCGCCGATAACTACGACGGCCGCATCGAATACTACCTGAAGCAGGGCTACGTGGCGGTGGGTTACTACCGGAAATTCATCACCGATTTTATCATCTCCCGCACCGAATTGCTCGAAACCCCCGCCGAGGCCGCCTCCGTGGGCCTGGACCCGGACTACGTCGGCTGGGCCGCCGCCACGTCGTTCAACGCCGGCAAGGCGATCGTCTCCGGCTGGGAATTTGAAATGCGCCATGCGCTGGATCCGGTGCTCCCCCGGTGGGCGCGCGGCTTCAGCCTGCGCGGTTCGCTCAACCTCTCCGACCCCGACGGCCAACGCGGCGGCTGGGGCTCCATGCATCGGCAAAAGGCGTCCGTCTGGCTCAACTACCAGTCCACCAAACTGCGCCTCGGCTTTGGCTGGAATTTCGAAGGCCGCTTGGATGGGGCCGTCACCACCCTCGCCGGACAACCCGGCCAATCCTTCGTCGAGGAGCGCAGCCTGTTCGACGCCACCGCCGAATACCGGCTGACCAAGCGCGTCTCGCTCTTCGCGTCCGGCACCAACGTCTTCAACGCGGCGCGCACCAATTCCCGCGAATCCGCCAACCTGCCCAACTGGGCCCGCCTGACCAACGAAAACGCCTTTGGGGCCAACTTTACCCTCGGAATCAAATCATCGTTTTGATCCCCCTCATCGCCCCACGTGCTGCATCGACCGGCCTTGGATGGCGACCGCGGTTGCTCTTTCGACACCGCACCGCTTGACCTTTTTCACCCCTGCCGAGGTTTACCTCGACTGGCGGTCCTTCCCCTCTGTCACCGCTCCATGCGGTGATCGCGCGCTCTTCAGTGCCCCCGCTTTATGAATACCCCACGCTATCGTCTCCCCGCTCGCTCGCTCATCACTCTGGTCGTATTCGCCGCCTCAGCACCAGCGCTGTGCGCGCAAACCACACCGCCGCTCGCAGCAGTCGGCGCCGTCGCCCCCGCCACCATCACCGGCCGCGTGCAATATTCCGCGAGTGGCCAATACCTCAACAACGCTCATGTAACCGTCAAGGGCACCGACCTCGTCACCTTCACCGACGACTCCGGCACCTACCGCCTTGACCGCGTACCCGGCCCGACGGCCCTCCTCGAGGTTTTCTACACCGGCCTCCAGCCTCAGCAGATTCCGGTCACACTCTCCGGCGGCGGGCTCGTCGAGCAGGACGTCAATCTCACCGTCGCGACCGCGCAGTCCGCCCGCGCCAACGACGTCGTGAAGCTCGGATCCTTCGTCGTCTCCGACACCCGCGAGACCAACGGCTCCGCCATCGCGATCAACGAACAACGCTTCGCCGCCAACATGGTCAACGTCGTCACCGCCGATGAATTCGGCCTCGTGCCCGACGGCAACATCGGCGAATTCCTCAAACTTCTTCCCAGCATCACCATGAGCTACCGCGGCGGCGATCCGCGCGAAATCTCCATGGACGGCGTCTCCTCAGCCAACGTCCCCGTCACCGTCGGCGGCTTCAGCCTCGCCACGCCCGAAGTCTCCGGCACCGGCCGCAACGTCGAACTCAATTCCATTTCGATTAACAGTATGGCCCGCGTCGCGGCCTCGTTTTCGCCGACGCCCGAGTCGCCTGGCTCCGCCCTCGCCAGCTCCGTGAATCTCCTCCCCCGCAGCGCCTTCAAGCGCTCGCGGCCGATGTTCTCCAGCAGCGTCTACGTCATCATGCGCGACAATGCCCGCGACTTCAACAAGACCCCCGGCCCTCGCGCCGAGCGCACGCGCAAGGTTCAGCCCGGTTTCGAATTTTCCTGGATCGTGCCCGAAAACAAAAAATCGGCTTCACGATTTCCGGCGGCGCCTCCGCCCTATACTCCTCCGAGCCCTCCATGCAAAACACGTGGCGCGGGGGCGGCGCCGCCACCAACGGTACGACGCTCCCCGACACCATCCCGGACCGGCCTTACTTGTCCGACTATCTGGTGCGCGACAGCACGACCGGCCGCGACCGTACGCCGCTCGGTGCCACGCTTGACTACCGCCTGAGCCGCAGCGATCGCCTCACGTTCGCGTTCCAATACGGCACGTTTCACTCCTGCTACAACCAGCGGAACATGACGTCCACCGTGAACCGCGTCCTCGTCGGACAATTTTCCCCGACCTCCACCCACGGCTTCGCGGGCGCCGGCGAAGTGCTGCAGGCGACCAACGCTCGCGATCGCCTGAGCACCACGATCATGCCCACGCTGACCTACCGCCATGATGGCCCAATGTGGAAAAGCGAAGTCGGCCTCGGCTATTCGCGGGCCTCGAATCGCTTTCGCGACCTCGACCAAGGCTACTTCAACGCGACCCTCGCCCGCCGCACCGGCGTGACGGTTTCGTTCGACGAGATTTTTTATCTCCGCCCCGGCCAGATCAAGGTGACCGACGGCATCACCGGCGCTACGGTCGATCCCTACGATCTGGGCAGTTACGCCTTGAGCACCGCGAGCTCCACGCCCCAACGCTCGGTCAGCCAGCACCGCACCGCCTTCGCCAATGCCAGCCGCGATTTCCACGGACGCTGGCCGCTCACCGTCAAGACGGGCTTAGATTTCCGACAGGCCAGCAGAGACAACCGACATACGGAATTTCTTTGGCAGCACCGTGCTCGAAGCCACGCCGGAATTCCTCTCGCTCTACGGACTCGATCCCGTCGCCTACGGTCCCTATCGGGTCGCCACCCAACAGAACCTCCCGAACGCCGTCCGCCTCGAAGGCCTCAACGTTAACTACCGGCAAGCGCTCACCTTCCTCCCGCCTTGGGCCCGTGGCGTTCAGTTCTACGCCAATGGCAGCGCCCAACGCACCGCCAACGATACCGGCGGTAATTTCTCCGGCTTCATTCCGCGGGGCGGCAGTTGGGGCCTCAGCCTCTCGCGCCCGGCCTACAATCTCCGCATGAATTGGAACTACCTCGGCCGCCAACGTCAGGGCGTCGTCAACGGTCGCAGCCTCGAAGCCGGCACCTACACGTGGGGCTCGAAACGCTCCTACCAATCCTTGCATAAGTTCGTGCACAAGTTCGATCGACGCTCGATGGATTTCTTTTTCCCAGCTTCCGCTTTTTATCCGATTCGTAGTGATACTGGACGTAACGCAGAAACTGATCCCAGCGGTGTTTCGGCCAGACTCTCAGCCGTTTCATAAATTGAGGCAGGGAGATTTGGCTGGTAGGAAAATTTCTCTGAGAAAAACCGAATCTTCAGAGGTTGATTTGGTCATTCAGCCTCGTCCGAGGCGCCGTGATCCGGGGAGGACGGAACGTGAAATGAGAACCCGTGATTGGAAGAATTTCCGTGGTTTGGGAAATTTTTCTACCAATAAAATTTTCCTACCCCTCTTCGGCAACTTTCTAGGCGGGAAAAACCGGTCGGTTCAGAGCTGTGCCGCCCGCCGCTTCTCATACCTTTGCTACTCGCGCGGCGTAAATTTTGTTTTCGCTTTCTTTTTCTGGGCCATGAGCGCCGAATACGCAGTTCAATCAAAGTTATGCACGAACTTATGCAACGATTGATACATCGACCTGACCGGCGAATACTCCATCCGCCGAAACTTCGCGCTCTTCGCCAATCTGCGAAACATCAACAAGCCCTCCGACGATCTCGAAATCGCCGGCCCCAACACCCTCGAATCCGCCCAGCTTCGCCAGCGCCAAGACTTCGGCTCGCTCTGGACCATCGGGATCAAGGGCACATTCTGACCCACCTCCGAGCAGGCCAACCTCTTCTCCACCGACCCTACGAACTCCTGCGAATCCATGCAGCCAGCAGGCGCCGCCGCACCCCCGCGTCGGCGCCTGCGCCCTCGGAAAGACCCCGACCGCAGCGGACCAGCCCGATCACTCTCGTTTCAGATCGTTGTCGCGCACGGCCCGTAGTTTCGCGGCGAGCGTCGCCTTGAACCCGGTCACCACCGCCGCGAACTCGGGCTGGGCGGCGAGATTGGTGAACTGCTGCGGATCTTTCGCCACATCGAAGAGCTCAATGCCATTCGAGGCGTCCTCGTTGTATTGCAGGTAGGCCCAGCGGTCATCCCGCAGCAGAAATCCCTTGCTGGACGGAGCTACGCTGAATGCCGTCTCCCGCACGCGGTACCGCGGATTATCAAACATCGGGGCAATGTTTTTTCCTTGGAGGCGGGCGGGCACTGCGAGGCCGCAGAGGCTCGCGACCGTGGGATAGAGATCGAGCAATTCGATCAGCGAATCGCAGACCGCCGGTTTCTTGCCCGGGACGCGGATGATGAGCGGCACCTTCGAAGACTCATCGCGCAGGCTGACCTTCGCCCAGAAATCGTGCTCGCCGAGATGATAACCGTGGTCGCTGGTGAAGATCACAATCGTGTTGTCCGCCTGGCCGGATTTTTCCAGCGCGGCGAGCACCTTGCCCACTTGCGCATCCATGTAGGCGACGCAGGCATAATATCCGCCGAGCGCCTTCTTTTGCCGGCGAATGTCCATTTTCATGTTCACACTGGTCTTATAGTTGATGCCGGCCTTCGGAATGTCGTCCCAATCGCCCGCCACCTTCGGCGGCAGCTCTAGTTTCTCGTAGGGCAGGAACGGCGCAAAATAGGCCTTGGGCGCGACGAAAGGGACGTGCGGGCGCACGAAACCGACCGCGAGGAAGAACGGTTGGCCGGCGTGCTTTTCGATCAAGTCGACGGCCTTGGCCGCCGTCCGGCCATCGGAGTGGGCGAGGTCATCGCCCTCGGCCTCAACCACGACGAAGGTGTTTCCACCCACGACCGGCTTCCTGCCATCGGGATTTCCCTCGAGCGTTTCGCCGGCGCCCGCCGCCTTCCATTCCGGGCCGAGGCTGTTAAACCGTTCTGTCCACGACAGCGCATCGTCGGCGCCGTTTCCGCCGTCGTGGATGCGGGCATCAAGACCTTCCTCAACTCCGCCCGGCACCCCCATATGGTAGATCTTGCTGACGCGCGCAGTGTAGTATCCCGCGTTCTTGAAATGCTGCGCCCACGTTGCGCGGTCACCGATGGCCTGACGCGGACTGGTGTAGCCCAGCACGCCCGTCGCGTGTGGGTAATAGCCGGACATGAGGGAGGCGCGGGAGGGCCCGCAGTAGGTGGCCTGGCAATACGTGCGGGTGAAGCGGGTGCCTTGCGACGCCAGGCGATCAATGTGGGGCGTTTTGCAAACCGTATTTCCGTAGCACGACAGCGCGGTCGCGGTCAGGTCGTCGGAAATGATGAACAACACATTCGTGGCGGATTTCACGCCGGGCGCGGATGCGGCGATGGCGGGTGGGACGCAGGCGAGAGCGGCGAAGGCGAAAAGCAGGGGCAATCTCATCGGAGCGCGACCATGGTCGTTCGTTTCGCGGGGACAAGTCGCGACTGCCGAACGCCGCCGTTCGCTCAAATATTGACTCGCGCATGAACGCGCCGAACACCGCGTATCCACGCAGGCCGCCCATCCATGCGGGATCTCCCCACTCTTAAAACTGAGACCTCTGTTTCTTGCTTTGAAAACACGGGAGTTCTGGTACTAAAAAATTTCAGCAGGGAGTAATCGCGCCCGTTGTATGTTAGTTATAGGCAGGTTGGGGTCTTGATGACTACGCGGTGCCCGCGTTCGGGGGATCGGCGGCGCCCGGCAGATTCTTGCGATTCCAGAAATGACGCGCCGCGCGTCGCGCAGAACCGGACTCAGAATTCCACCGTGGAGGTGAGACGGGCTTGGAAGGGTTGGCCGCAGATAGTGACGTTGTCGTTGGAGCCGTCGAAACGAGCGAGGGAACTGATCACCGGGTATTTCGTCGTGGTGAGGGTGGAGAGGTTGAGCATAAACGGTAGTCGGGCGATTGAAGAGCTTCGTGCGGTAGCCCACGTTGGAATTCAGCGCGTAGGTAGATCCGCCCTTGATGGTGGTCTCGTTCACGGCACTGAGTTAACGTAAAACGGCGTCGCCGCTGTAGGTGCCGTTCAGACCGACGTTCCACCCGGCCAGAGCTGAAGAGCGGCTGAAACGGTAGCTGAAGGCGAGGTTCCCCCGAAAGCGGCGCAAACACGTCGGGAAACGCGGCAGTCACATAACGTCCCGACCCTGCCTGCACGTAGGCGGAGTTTTTCAGCGCGGCCACCGTTTGCTGCACGAGCGAATCCGTGATGGGGCTACGCGCCTCGGCGGCTGTGAGCACTCCCTTCAAGACCGGAAACGATTCAATAAAGGTCACTTGTTTATACGCTCCTGAGAGCCGAACGCTGAGACCCGTCACGGGGAAATAAGGTTTCTCAGAGAGGTGCGTGTAGCCATTACCGCCCACTTGCCCGGGACTACCGATGACGTCGTGGGCGAGTCGTTCGCAAATCTGACGCTCGTCGCCGCCTTAGACGTCATCGGCACGAACGTTTTCCGGAATGGCGCGGAATCAATCCGAGCGACAACCCCGGCTGCATGCCTGCGGCGTGGACGCGCGTGCACGGCTGCGCTCTAGGATCGCGTGAATGGTCACCGCACGCGTTGACATGCGGTCCACCGCCTCCGCGTTTGCGACCACGCTTATCAGGATTATTGGCGTAAAATTCGTCAACCGCACCCGGTATCGGCGGCTCTGCGCTTTCTCCGTGCAAGAAGCCAGCGAATCTCTTTTTTTTGTCGAATGAAGTCCGTACCTACCAACGCTGCCCCCGCGTCCGACCACGCAGCCCGCGAGCGCATCCGCCACCGTCGCCGCGCGAATCAGTTCACGGTCATTGCCTGCCTCTTCGCCGCCGGCGCGGCCGTCCTTCTCGGCCTGTGGCTCCCGACGCTCGCCGAGTAACTACCCGATCGAATCGGCCCAGTCAGAAAAATCTTCCTACCCATAGAATCTTCCTGCCCCGTTTCCGAACCTTGCGGCGCCCTTCATTTTCGCCCCGCTAGAGCGCCCCGCACCCTCGCGCCAACACCCGACCGCACATCTGACTTCTTGTTCTTCGAAGATTTCGAAACATAGTTCCGCCGCTAGCGCGCACTCGCCTTGTGAAGACTCCTCCTCTCCGCCCGTATTTCCCTTGATGCTCCGCCCCTCCCACCTGCTCGTCCTCGTCGCCTCGTTCTGCACGGCTGCCACTGCGTCCGCCGCCGCCGTCGACTTCGCCCGCGAGGTCCAACCCATTTTCGCCGAAAATTGCCTCCACTGCCACGGCCCCGACGACGCCGATCGCAAGGCCGGCCTTCGTCTCGACACCCGCGACGGCGCCCTCAAGGGCGGCAAGTCCGGCGTCGCCACCATCGTCGAGCACAAGCCCGCCGACAGTGAACTCATCGCCCGTATTCTCTCCACCGACGAAGAGGAAATGATGCCTCCACCCAAGGAGAAAAAAACGCTCACCGCCGCGCAAAAAGACACCCTCACCCGCTGGATCGCCGAGGGCGCCCCGTACGCGGCCCACTGGGCTTTCACCGCGCCCGTCAAAGCCCCGCTCCCGCTTTCGTCCCATCCCGTCGACGCCTTCATCACCGCGAAACTCCCCGCCGCCGGCCTCACCGCCTCCGCGCCCGCCGAGCCCGCCACCCTCTGCCGCCGCCTCTTCCTCGACCTCACCGGCCTCCCGCCGTCTCCCGCCGACGTCGCTACCTTCGCCACCACCGTTGCCACGAAAGGTCTCGCGCCGGCCGTCGAAGCCCTCGTCACCCCACTTCTCGCAAGCGAACGCTACGGCGAGAAATGGGCCCGCGTCTGGCTCGACGCCGCCCGCTACGCCGACAGCAACGGCTTCGAAAAAGATCTCCCACGCGAACAGTGGGCCTGGCGCGACTGGGTCATCCATGCCCTAAATCGGGATCAGCCTTACGACCAATTTCTCATCGAGCAGATCGCCGGCGACCTCCTGCCCCAGCCCACCCAAGACCAAATCGTCGCCACCGGTTTTCTCCGCAACGGCATGATTAACGAGGAGGGCGCCATTATCCCGGAACAGTTTCGCATCGAGGCCGTCGTCGACCGTCTCGACTGCGTCGGCAAAGCCGCTCTCGGCCTCACGCTCCAGTGCGCCCAGTGCCACACGCACAAATTCGATCCCATCACCCACGACAACTACTTCGGCATTTTTGCTTTTCTCAACAACACGTACGAAGCCCAGTCGTGGGTCTACACCGCCGAGCAGCAGCGCCAGATCGCCAAACTCCAAAGCGATCTTCGCGCCGTCGACGATCGCTTGAAAAAAGCTGAACCAACGTGGTCTGAAAAATTCGCCGCCTGGGAAAACCAAGTCCGCGCCGATCGCGCCGCCATCACGTGGTCGCCCCTCGTCGCCACCGAAATGGGCAGCACCAGCGGGCTCAACCACCCCGTGCAACTCCCCGACCGCTCCATCGTCACCGAGGGCCAACCTAGCACCAGGGGCGATATTTTTATCATCGCCACCCCCGATCTCACCGGGGCCACCGGCCTCCGCCTCGAAGCACTGTGCTACGGCGATATGCCTTTCGGCGGTCCCGGTCGCAGCCTTTACGGTACGTGGGCCCTCTCCGAACTCGAGGTCACCGCCCAACTGCCCGACAGCACCACTTGGGAAAAAGTCGCCTTGAAGAATGCCTCCGCCGATTTCGCCGAACCCGCTCGCGCTCTCGAGCGCGAGTGGGACGCCGTCTTCGACAAGGAACAACGCCGCACCCTCGGGCCCGTCGCCTTCCTGATCGACGGCAGCAACGACACCGCGTGGCGCTCCGACCGCGGACCCGGCCGCCGCAACACCGACTCGGTCGCCGTCGTCCAGTTCGCCGAACCCCTCGCGTTCCCCGCCGGTACGAAACTCAAGTTTCTCCTCCGGTATCATCACAGTGGCGACGAAAAGAGGGGCCATAACTGCATGCTCGGCCGTTGCCGCCTTGCACTCACGACCGCGCCCGATCCAAGCGCCGCCCCTGTCGACTACGCCGCTCTCCTCGCGCTCGACACTCCCGCCGACCAACGCACGCCCCGCCAGTCCGCCGCGCTCTTCACCGCATGGCGCGCCAGCGATCCCGCGCTCAAAAAATTCGTAACCGAAGCCGACGCCCTCTGGAAAAAATATCCCGCCGCCGGCACGTCCGTGCTGCACCTCGGCGAACGCTCCACCGCCGACACCCGCGCCACCCGCCTCCTCGACCGCGGGGCGTGGGACAAACCCCTCCACGCCGTCGCCCCGCACGTCCCGTCCGCACTGCATCCGCTCCCCGCCGACGCCCCCGCGAATCGCCTCACCCTCGCCCGCTGGATCGCCGACCGCCGCTCACCCCTCACCGCCCGCGTCGCCGTGAATCGCGTGTGGCAATCGCTCTTCGGCACGGGCCTCGTCGAGACGCCCGAGGACTTCGGCACGCGCACGCCGATGCCCCTGCACCAAGACCTCCTCGACTGGCTGGCCGTCGATTTTATGGAAAACGGGTGGAGCCAAAAACACCTCGTGCGCACCCTCGTTTCCAGCCGCACCTACCAGCAATCCTCCCGCGCCACCCCCGCCCTGCTCGAACGCGATCCACGCAACCAGTTCCTCGCCCGCGGTCCGCGTTTCCGCGCCGAAGCCGAAGTCGTCCGCGACGTCGCGCTCAGCATCGCCGGCCTCCTCTCGCCCACCCTCGGCGGCCCCAGTATTTTCCCGCCGATCCCCGAAAACGTCCTCGCTTACAACTACAGCAAAGTCACCTACTGGGATGTCCCCACCGGCCCCGATCGCTACCGCCGCAGCCTCTACGTTTTCCGCAAACGCTCCATGCCCGATCCGATGCTGAGCGCCTTCGACGCCCCGAACGGCGACTTCTCGTGCGTGCGTCGCATTCGTTCGAATACGCCCCTCGCCGCCCTCACCGGTCTCAACGAAACCATTATGGTCGAAGCCGCCCAAGCCTTCGCCCTCCGCCTCTGGCGTGAAGGCGGTCCCACCGACGCCGACCGCGCCTCGCACGCCTATCGCCTCGCCACGTCGCGCGCCCCGCGCCCCGCCGAGCGCGACGCCGTCGTCCAACTTGTCGCCCAGACCCGCGCCCGCCTCCGCCAAGGCGAACTCACAGCCGGCGACATTGCCTTCTCATCTCTCACCCGCCCGACGGAACTTCCCGCCGACGCCACCCCGATTGATCTCGCTGCGTGGACGATCGCTGCCCGCGTCATCCTGAATCTCGACGAAACCCTGACGAAGAACTGAGCCATGAATTTCTCCACCGAACTCCGTCTCGCCCACGCCCGCCAGCTCTCGCGCCGTTGGTTCCTCCGCGACTGCGGCGTCGGCCTCGCCGGCATCGCCGCCCACTCCCTCCTCGCGAAAGATTCCGCGCCCGCTCCCTCCGCGCTCACCGCGAAGACCTCCAGCAATCCCCTCGCCGTTAAAGCCCCGCACTTCACCCCGAAGGCCAAACGCGTCATTTATATGTTTCAGGCCGGCGCCCCGAGCCACCTCGAGCTCTTCGACCCCAAACCCGAGCTCACGAAACGCGACGGTCAGCTCCCACCCGCCGAACTCCTCAAAGATTACCGCGCCGCCTTCATCAAACCCAACTCCGCTCTCCTCGGCCCAAAATTCAAATTCGCCCAGCACGGCCAGAGCGGTATCGAGCTCAGTGAACTCCTGCCCTACACGTCCAAGATCGTCGACGACCTTTGCCTCGTGCGCTCGATGCAGACCGACGCCGTCAACCACGCGCCCGCGCAGATTCTGATGAACACCGGCTCGCAACAATTCGGCCGCCCGAGCTTCGGCTCGTGGACCCTTTACGGTCTCGGCAGCGAGGGGGCCGAGCTGCCCGGCTACGTCGTGCTCACGAGCGCAAAAGGCACCAGCGGCGGCGCCAGCAACTACGGCTGCGGTTTCCTCCCGACCGTCTACGGCGGCATCCCGTTTCGCGGCACCGGCGACCCCGTCCTCTACCTTTCCAACCCCAAGGGCATCGACGCCCCCGCGCAACGCGCCTCACTCGACACGCTGCATCGCCTCAACGATCTCGCCCTCGCTGAAGCCGGCGACCCCGAGATCGCCGCCCGCATCGCGAGCTACGAGATGGCCTACCAACTCCAGACCAGCGCCCCCGAGCTCATGGACCTCTCTTCAGAGCCACCGCACATCCTCGAACTCTACGGCATCAAGGACGTCAAGGAATCCAACTACGCCCGCAATTGCCTCCTCGCTCGCCGCCTCATTGAGCGCGGCGTGCGCTTCGTGCAGCTCTTTCACGAGGCCTGGGATCAACACGGCAATCTCACCAAAGATGTGCAAAAAAACTGCGTCGACACCGACCGGGCCAGCGCCGCCCTCGTCACCGACCTCAAACAACGCGGCCTCCTCGACGACACGCTGGTCGTCTGGGGCGGCGAGTTCGGCCGCACCCCGATGGTGCAGGGCGGCAACGACGGCCGCGACCACCACAACCGCTGCTTCACGATGTGGCTCGCCGGCGGCGGCCTGAAACGCGGGCACGTCCACGGCGCGACCGACGACCTCGGCTTCAATGTCACGCAGAACCCGATGCACGTGCACGACCTCAACGCCACGCTGCTCCACGCCCTCGGCTTCGACCACACGCGCCTCACCTATCGCTTCCAGGGCCGCGACTACCGCCTCACCGACGTCCACGGCGAAGCCGTCCGCGCCCTCTTCGCGTAAGGTCCGCCTCGCCCTCGGCCCGTTCCGAAAAATCTCCCTACCCACAAAATCTTCCTACCCCAATTCCGAACCCAACCCACCCCATGCCCCTCAGTCGCCGCTCCTTCCTCGCCACGTCCCTCTCCGCCAGCGCCGCCATCGCTCTCAGTCCGACCCTTTTCTCCGCCACTCCTCCGTCCGTACCTAAAGCCGCGCGTAAACGCACCAAGCTCGCCATCGCGACGTATTCGTATTGGCACTTCAAGACCGCCAAGGTACCCGTCGAAACCGTCATGGACCGCGCCGCCGAGCTCGGCGTCGAGGGCGTCGATCTCCTCCATCGCCAGATGGACCTCGCCGAGCGCGCCCCACTCGACACCGCCGGCCGCGCCTACCTCCACAACCTAAAACGCCATGCGTTCCGCCAGGGTCTCTCGATCTGCTGCGTGTCGACCCACCAGAGTTTCGTCCAGCCCGACCCCGCCAAACTCGCCGTCGAGGTGGAGCACACGAAAAAATGCATCGAGCTCGCCTACGAGCTCGGCTGTCCGTCCATCCGCATCAACACCGGCCGCTGGGGCACGACCAAAAGTTTTGATCAACTCATGGCCAACCGCGGCATCGAACCCGTGCTCCCCGGACACACCGAGGACGAAGGTTTCAAGTGGTGTATCGACGGCATCGAGCGCTGCCTCGCCAAAGCCGAACAATGCGGCGTCGTGCTCGCGCTCGAAAATCACTGGGGCCTCGCCCGCACGCCCGCAGGACTTCTGCGGATTCTCAACAGCATCGAATCACCGTGGCTCGGCGGCTTGATGGACACCGGAAATTTCCTCGAAGAACCGTATCCAAAACTCGCCGCCATCGCCCCGCAGACCGTCTACGTTCAGGCCAAGACCTACCACGGCGGCGGCGAGTGGTATACTCTCGACCTCGATTACCCGCGCATCGCCGCGATGCTCGCCCAAGCCGGCTACACCGGTTGGGTTTCCCTCGAGATGGAAGGCAAGGAAGACCCGAACACCGCCGTGCCCAAAAGCATCGCGATGCTCCGCCAGGCCTTCGCGTAAGCGCACGGCGGCCCACCCACTGCCCGAATTTCCCGATCAGGGCAGACTTCAGCCCGCCTGCTTGACTCCGTCCCAACCGGACTGAAGTCCACCCGACGTTCTCCAGCGTCGCGGGCATCGCATTCACGGACCGCGATCGAACTGTCACCCATGGCCACCACTTCCCTGCCACGGCCTCGCCCTTAACCGACAACGACACCCCGCGCTGCTTACTGCTCTGCCGTCCCATCGCCCACGACGCATTTTCCTTCTGGAATTCTTCCTCACCCCATTTCCGAGCCCTGCCGCCCTTCGTTCACTCGCTCCCCCCGGCCCCAACCGCCGATCGCGCCATGGCCCACACACTCCTCCCCGTCGCCCCCTTTTTATTTTCGCCCTGCGGCGCTGGGGTCGCGGCGATCCCGCCGCGTTCCGCCTAACGCTTCGCCACTTTCGCGCTGGCCCCGCATCGGCCCGCCCGCATCGTAACCTGCCTCCCGCGCCACTCCCCTCAATGCTGAATTATCTCTGGCTCTCGCTCGTCCTGCTCGCCGCCATCATCGGCGCCGCCACCGGCCGTATCAGCGAGGTCACCGCCGGCGCCTTCCAAATGGCCGACACCGCCGTGATGAAAATCGCGCTCCCGCTCGTCGGCATCATGGCGCTGTGGCTCGGCCTCATGCGTCTCGCCGAGCGCAGCGGTCTTGTGCAACAGCTCGCGCGCGCGCTCCGCCCCATCATGCGCCGCCTCTTCCCCGAGGTCCCGGTCGAGCATCCCGCCATGGGCTCCATGGTCATGAACATGGCCGCCAATATGCTCGGCCTCTCCAACGCCGCCACGCCCCTCGGCCTCCGCGCCATGCGCGATCTCGAATCCCTCAACAAAAACCCCGGCACCGCGACGAACGCCATGTGCACGTTCCTCGCCATCAACACCAGTAGTATCCAGCTCATCCCTACGACCGCCATCGCCATCCTCGCCGCCCAACACTCCAAAGACCCCACGGCCATCGTCGGCACCGCCTTTCTCGCAACCATCTGCTCGACTGTCGCCGGCGTCGCCGCCGTGAAGTGGCTGCAAAACTGGCGCATCTTCCGCATTCGCGCCGAAGACGCGCCCGCTTCCCCGGTCGCACCCGCCAACACCTCAGCGTCCACCGATGCGGAATCCGACCTGCCCTTCAAGCCTGCCCCGCTGACCACGTGGGGCCGGGCCGCGCTCGGCCTCATGTTCGCGGGATTCGCCGCCGTCCTCGCGTGGATGGTGGTGGCACCTGTCGGTTACCACACCGCCACTGCCGCGCTGCACGCCCAAATTTTCCCCACCCATGTGCCGCTCCCTCCGTGGGAGGATACCTCCGCGCACAACATCGCCTTGCGCACCGTCGGCACGCTCTCGCTGCTCGCCGTGCCCTTTCTGCTCGTGCTCTTCCCGCTCTACGCCTCGCTGCGCGGCGTCAAAGTCTACGAAGAATTCGTCGAGGGCGCGAAGGAGGGTTTTCAAGTCGCCATCCGGATCGTGCCCTTCCTCGTCGCGATCCTCGTCGCCATCGGGATGTTCCGCGGCGCCGGCGGCATCGAGGCCATGAAGAGCGCGCTCGCTCCTTTGCTCACCCCACTCGGTTTCCCGCCCGATTTACTCCCCATGGTGCTCGTCCGTCCGCTCAGCGGTAGCGCCACCACCGCACTCTTCGCTGAAATCGTCCAACGCCTCGGCCCCGACTCACTCACGACCCGGATGGCCGGCACAATTTTCGGCAGCACCGAAACGACATTCTATGTCATCGCCGTCTACTTCGGCTCCGTCGCCGTCCGCCGCGCCCGCCACGCGGTCGCCGCCGGCCTCGTCGCCGACTTCGCCGGCGTGGTCGCCTCGGTCATCATCTGCCAACTGATGTTCGCCTGACCTGCCAGACCAAGTTCTCCGCGTGCCCACTTCACGCCAACTCCTCTCCTTCGTCGCCCTGCTCGCCTGCGCGCTCTCCGTCGCGTCCTCGACATGTGCCGCATCCGGCCCCGCGCTCCGCCCCGACATCCTCCTCCTCATGCCCGACCAGTGGCGCGGCGACAGGCTTTCCGCCGTCGGCCACCCCGTCGTCAAAACCCCCACGCTCGACCGCCTCGCAAACGGGGGAGCACTGTTCCGCCGCGCGTATTCCACCTGCCCATCGACACCCGTCCACAAGCGGTCTCGTCGGCTACGCGCCTTCCCGATCAAACATCCGACCTTCCCCGCGCTCCTCGCCGAGGCCGGCTACGCGACCGTCCTCGTCGGCCGCAACATGCACCAAAACGCGCCGAACAAATCCATCGGTTACCAACGCGAACTCCTCGGCTCCACGGATCTCTCCGACGACGACTACGACCGCGCCCTTCGCGCCGCCGCCCCCGAATCTCGCGACATCCGCGCCGTGATCGAGAGCCTCGGCGTCACCACGAATTTCTGGCAGGCCAAGCCTTGGGCGCTCCCCAGGGAACTTCACCCCACCGTCTGGGTCGCGGCCCGCGCCCGTTCCGTCATCACCGAAACTGCGCCCGCCCGACCACTCTTCCTCACTGCCTCCTTCTACGCCCCGCACCCACCCCTCTTCCCTCCGCAAGCCTACTTTGAAAAATACCTCGCCGCCACCCTCCCCACTCCCGCGCGCGGCGCTTGGGTCAAGTGGGACGCCCTCTCCCCCGACGGCGACCGCAACGGCCACCGCATTTAACTCGAGGGCGAAAAACTCCGCGCCACTCCGCGCCACGCTCCACTCAGAACACGCCAACACCTACGGCCCCGCCCAAGCCTTCCACGCGCTCACTGATAGCCGCCTCAAATACGTCTGGCGCCCCGCCCGACGGCACCGAGCAGCTCTTCAATCTCGAATCCGACCCGCACGAAGAACACGACCTCGCTCCCGTCTCCGCCCATGCCACCACCCTCACCGACTGGCGCTCGCGGATGATCCGCACACTCACCGACCGCCCCGAGGGTTTCACCGACGGCTCGCGCCTCATCGCCGGCCGTCCCTACCCCGCCATCCAAAAACGCCCCGCCGTATCAACTTCCCGGTGACCGCGCCGGCCCGCCATTCCCATCCTCCCCACCGCCACGAGGCTGGCGCCCGTGCACACCTCCTTCGCCTCCGCTTACGTTTCGCCCGCCAGCGCGATGGCGCGTTCGATCAATTCGTCGCTCACGTGAGCTCCGCTGCCCCGCAATTTTTCCAACGCCAGACGAGCCAGCGGAATCAATCCGCGCTCCTTCGCCTTGACGATGACATGCAACGACCCGAGCAACGGCAAGCCCTGCGAGGCGGCCAGTCGGCGCGCCGCGCGATCGTCGAGCACGGCGACAAAACCCGGATGGGCCAGCGCCCATGAAATCACTTCCGCCTCGCCCGCTCCGCCATTCCACGAGGCCAGCGTCACGTGCAGCGGTGGTGCGGCCTGCACGAATCTCCCTCCGTCGCCGTCGAGCCATGCACGCCCGGCGTCGGCCATGCGCCCCGACTTGACTTCGGCCGCTACGCCCGCGGGCACGACCAGTTCATCACCGAGGTCCGGAAGCAAGTGGATCACGCCTGCCTTGCCGAGCAAAATGACGGGAGACGCGTTTACGACCCGACGTTCAGCCATGCCGAAAATCCTCTCCCAGATCGGCGGTGGTCATCTGGACCGGGGAAACCCGGTGGACATTCAATAGGTCGAGGAATTCCCCGCGCGTCAGGCTGAGCAGTGCAGCCGCCTGGCCTTGGGAAACGCGACCTTCCTAAAACCAGCACAGCACCGCAGCCTTCCGCAATTCCTGCGGAAGCTGGTCGGCCCGGACCCCGAGAACCTGCATGGCCTCCTCCGGAAATTCCACCGTAACCTGTCGAGTCATACGAGGAAGGTGGCCTGGCTCCGCGTCCGGTCAAATGAATAGGCCGGCACGGGCCGATGCGCGCACAAATTTCCTTCGCGATACGATCGTATCGCGCCGCACCTTCACGAAGCAGTTCGGCGAAGTGTTTCCGATTTGCGCAGCCAACTCCGTCACCAGCTCACTCCGCGCATGGAAGCGCGGCGCCCCCTCGATCCGGTGGCCTGCGAGCGCCAACAGCCGCCCGCATCGTGATCGACCGCTCCGGCCGGTCGCCGGCGGCCTCCGCTGCGGCAGCTTATATTCAACGCCGCCGCCGGTATGGTCGGCACGATGCTAGCAGCGACTCCCACCTCGGCCGTTCCCCTCGGGTTTCCGGATGAAACGCTCCGGCAACACGCGGCCCTGCTGACGGATATGGCGCGCAAATACATCTGATGGATGCCGGCGGAAGAAGCGTTGGACTACCCCGCGCGGATCGTCGCGCAGGTGATGAATATCGGCGTTTTTCGGGACGCTTGCCGGGTGGCAGACGCCTTGGACGACGATTGCCTGAGGGCCGTCGTGAGCAACGCAGAAGCCGGTTGGTTCAACGCCCGCTTCTGGCACTATTGGCACTATCGGCTGGACCTCGCGGCAGTCGATCACGTGCCGCCGCTGCCAGTGCGGCGCTTGGCGTGATGGAAACGTTCACCCCTCGGACCGACATCCTGCCGCTCGCCCAGCAGCAGCTCTGGCCGGAACTTCGGCCGGTCAAGACGCTCGGCTATGTTCTTTATGGCGGCACGGCGGTCGCGCTGCGGTTGGGCCACCGTCAGTCGGTGGACTTCGACTTTTTCACGTCACATCCCGTAGACCGGGGGGAGTTGCGGCAGCACCTTCCCTTTTTACGCGAAGCCGAGGTGACGCAGGAAAACGGAAACACGTTCGAGGTGATCACCGCTTCCGGTGTCAAAGTATCGTTTTTCGGAGGCCTCGACTTCGAGCGGACGGGCGAGCCGCAGGAGACGACTGATGGCGTTTTGCTCGTCGCGTCGCTGCCTGATCTGATGGCGATGAAGGTGATTCTCCAGCGCTCGGCTGCGAAGGACTATCAGGACATCGCCGCGATGGTGCGCGCCGGAGTCCGGGTTGACCTTGGCCTGGCCGCGGCGGAGCAGATGATCAAACCCACGTTTCCTCCGTCCGAATTGCTCAAAGCTCTGGTCTACTTCGAAGGGGGTGACATGCGGCGCCTTTCGCCGGAAGATCGCGCGGTGTTGAAGGCCGCCGCAGCCGCTGTGAAGAGCCTGCCCGTCGTAGAACTAAAACCCCGCCTCACGCTCGGCGAAACCGCATGGGTTACGTGTTGCCCAATCGACCCAGGATTCGAAATGGAAGCAGGTGCTTTCTTGCTGGAGTTTTCGAAGGTCACGCTTGCGCACAACGTAGCCCGACAAGCGCACGACCTAAGGAGGTTAGTCAGAATAAACCGAACAAGTTGGGGCGATGATCAGGGGTTGAGCGAGTAACTCCAATCTCCATGAAAATCGCAGTGCTGAAGATTGACCGCTGCGAGTTCTTTATCTGAAACCTCTTTGCCCGTTTCATACATGGCCGGATCGATCTTGGCTTGGATGGAAAGTCCCTTGCTCGTGCCGGCATGGCTGATCAATCCGACGATGGTGACGTAATCGAGAAGTGGATGCCCGCGCCAGTTCGCGGTGACGTGGCAGAACATCCGGTGTTCGATCTTGTTTCACTTGCTGGTGC
>SYGN01000272.1 GCA_005799525.1 Opitutaceae bacterium
CGCCCTTGGGGCTGGCGCGGACGCACGTGGGCGAGGGGATGTTTTATCCGCGCACTTCGGGCGTGCCGCGGGTGGAGGGGAATCCTATGATCGCGATCAAGGGAGCGTATGAAGAAACCGACGGTGTGTTCGTGGTGCACGCGAAACCCGTGCAGCTTTTCCGTGGCGTGTGGCTCACGGGGCCCGTACCGAGGAAATATCCGGAGCGCAATTGGGGTGGGCGTGGCCGGGTGACGACGCCGGCGGGCGTGGTGGAGGATAATGTGCCCGAAGATATGGCGCTCGTGGTCGACACCGAACAGGGACTCGTAGTGCTGACGGGCTGCGGCCACGCGGGGGTGGTGAACACGATCGACTACGCGCGGACGGTGATCCGACCCGAGCGGGTGCATGCGCTGATCGGTGGATTGCATTTGTTTGCGGCGAAAGCCGAGACGCTCGCGTGGACGGCCGAGAAACTGCGGGGCTTCGGCGTGGAGCACCTGATCGGCGCGCACTGCACGGGGATCGAAACCGTTTTCCGGTTGCGGGCGGACCTCCGTCTCGACCGGGAGCACGCGGTCGTGGGTGCGGTCGGCGCAAAATTTGAACTGGGCCGGGGGATTGATGCGCGGATCATTGCAAAGTGACCAGCGTGACGATCTGCAAGGGTTGCCCGTGGACACTGAGTTGATGTTCGCGGGGACCAGCATGAGCTGAGGGGACGGAGGCGGGTTGCCCAGCGGACTCCGGAATACACACCTCGTTGGGAAACGGGGTGTCGGGAGGGCCGTGGCGGGCACGACGGAATTCCGGGGTGCGCCGGGGCGCGGGCGCCGACGTGGATGTTCACGTACGGCGGATTCGAGCATTCGCTCACGCCTGCTTACTCGGGTTCCTACGAGGAACTGCACGGGGCCGATGGTAAATTATGGCTTGAGCGCGGCGGGGTGTTTGTGCTGGCAAACATCCGGGGCGGTGGCGAATTCGGGCCGGCGTGGCATACCTCGGTGTTGACAGAAAATCGCTCCAAGTGCTGCGAAGACTTTGAGGCGGTGGCCCGAGACCTCATGCTGAGAAAAATCACTTCAGCTGCGCACCTCGGCAGCGAGGGCCGCAGCAACGGCGGACTCCTCGTGGCGGCGACGATGGTCTGGCACTCTGAACGCTCTGGCGCGGTCGTGTGCGGCAATCCGTTGGTCGACAGGCAGCGTTATTGTCGGCTGCTCGCCGGAGCGAGTTGGGTGGCCGAATACGGGGACCCGGACGTGCCGGAGCCGTGGGCTTACCTGAAGGAATATTCGCCGTATCCAAAAGTCGCGGCGGGGCGGAAGCTGCCGCCAGTGATGTCTGATACATCAACGCAGGATGACCGCGTCCATCCGGGGCACGCCCGGAAGATGGCGGCCAAAAGGGAGTCGATGGGCTACGCGGCGGATTATTACGATAACACCGCAGGCGGCCACCACGGCAGCGTGACGAATGAGCGACTCGCGACGCGGCGCGCGCGAACGTTGGGATTTCTGTGGGCGAAGCTCAAGTGACGCACGCGTGCAGGGAAGAAAGCCACTCGCTGGCGCTCGCGGCTATGGACTGGTCCGGCCGACGAGTGAGCTCGGTCACGGGTCTCCGGCGAGAATCCACGCTTCGTTGAAATGGGCGTGTTTGATCGTCTCGCGGAGTGCGCGGCCGGCGGCGTCTTTGGCGGCTTTTGCGGGTGAGATCGCGTAGCTGTAGGTGGCGTGCAGGGTGCCGTCTTTCGCTTGGATGAGGCTGGGATAGCCGTAGCGGCCCGCGTCGGGGCCTGGTTGATCACGCTCTAGGTGGCGGGTCCATTTCCACGTCTTGCCTTCGTCGTCAGAGACGCGAACGCAGAGACTGTGACGGCCGTTTTCGGTGTCGTTGTTGACGACGACCCAGTGGCCGTTGGTGAGGGCGATGACTTCGAGTCCGGCGCCGGGATCAGGGAGGGCGGAGTCGGTGACGTCGGTCCACGACTCGCCGCGATCGCTGGAGGACGCGTGTTGGATCCGCTGGGGAGGGAGGCCGTTGTCGCGCATCATCGCGTAAAGGGAGCCGTCTTGGCGGCGCACGATGCTGGGCTGGACGTTGCCCTCGCCGATGAGGGGCGGGCTGGTGTGCCACGTCTGACCCCAGTCGTCGGTGATGGTCATCAGCGAAAAATTAAAGCCGTCGGAGTAGAGCGGCACGATGAGGCGCCGGCCATCGAGAATGAAGGGATGCGCGCGGGTCATCCAGCCGAGGCGCAATTTGAGTTTGTCGGCGGAGGCGGCGAGCGCATAGTCGATGTACTCCTTGATTTTCGGTTCGGTGGCGCGCGGGCGAAAGTGTTCCATCGCGATCTTCACGGTAGCGGCGAATTCCGGACCGGGCTTCACGTGGATGACATCCGAGGTTTTCCAGATGGGCGGGCCGTCGCGAAGGAAATCATCGGAGGTTTTGGATTTTAGCAGCGCGGATTCCCACTGGTTGTCGAGAATGGTGGGCCAGATGAGCCAAAGAATGCCGCGGGGATCGATGACCATGCAGCAGTTGGTGTCCGGGAGGTCGGGCGTATCAGCCATGCTGAAGGCCTCGCTCCACGCTGCGGCTCCGCGGCGAAGACGGGCGCCGACGATCTTCACGTCGTCGGCCTGCCGTTCGCCGGAGCCGCGAAACCAACAGGCGAGGAGATCGCCGTGGGCCGTTTCGACCACGCACGAGCCGTGGTTGTGGAGTGAATCGGGTGGCTGGAGGAACTCGCTGCGAAAAAACGGGGTCTCGCTGCCGGTGACGTTACCCAGGCAGCAGGCGACCGAGAGCAGCAAAGACAAGACGTGGGGCAGTCCGACGCGGCGTGAGATTGGCACGGGGGGAAGTCTTGGATTCGGCCGGTCGGCGAGTAAAGGCCGGCGTTGGTAAGGTTCGGATTGCGGTGGCGGGAAAACGGTGACTGGTTCGAGGCCAACTCCGTGTCTCTATTCCCCAGACCTCACTCATGAAGCTTAGCCGTTTTTTTCGTCCGCTCGGTGTCTTCCTGCTGTTCGCTGGCGCGGCGTTGGGTGCCGTTTCGCAACCGATTGCGCTGTGGCCCGGACGGGCTCCGGATGAAACGAAGGCTTTGCCGCCAGAAGCGGACAACACCAAGGCCACGGACAAACTGATCGCCGGAAAAGCGGTGGTGCGGCTGGGTAATGTGGCGAATCCGACGCTGACGATTTACTCGCCAGCGACCGAGAAGAACACCGGGGCGGCCATGCTCGTGTGTCCGGGCGGTGGTTACAACATCCTTGCGCTCGACCTGGAGGGCACGGAGGTCTGCGAGTGGCTGAACGCGATCGGCGTGACGGCGGTGCTTTTGAAGTATCGCGTGCCGCGGCGGGCGGGTGTGGAAAAACATGCGGCGCCTTTTCAGGATGCACAGCGTGCGCTCGGCCTCGTGCGCCACCGCGCGGCGGAATTTGGGATCGATCCGACGCGGATCGGCGTGCTGGGTTTTTCCGCTGGCGGGCACCTCGCGGCGGTGTTGAGCACTCAGCCCGCAACGCGCACTTACGCGGCGATCGACCGCGCGGACACGTTGAGCTGTCGGCCCGATTTCGCCGTGCTAATCTATCCGGGATATTTGACGTTGAAGGAACAGGGTGAAGCGATCGCTCCAGAGCTCCCGGTGGGCGCGACCACGACACCCCCGACTTTTCTCGCCATGGCCGAGGATGATCCGGTGCGCGTTGAGAACGTGCTGTTTTATTATGCGGCGCTGAAAAACGCCAAGGTGCCGGCCGAGATCCACGTGTATCCGCGGGGCGGTCACGGCTACGGGCTGCGCCGCACGGTGGACGATGTTACGACCTGGCCGGATCGCGTGGCCGACTGGATGAAGGCGTCGGGGTGGCTGAAGCCAGCGCATCACTAGCCCGACCAAGTGGCGTGCGGCGCTTTTGCGAGTGGCCCGGCCCGTCTCCGCATCGACATTTTTCCGGTTGCGAAGCGTGGCGGCGCCGGAGAGTGATGGGAGGTGCAGACCCCCATTCCCCGCCGGACGATTGCGTTGCTTTGGCTTTCGGTCGCCAGCGTGACTCACGCGCAACCGGCGGTCACGACGGATGGGGCCGAGCAGAAACTGACTGCCGCGCCCGCCGTCGCGCCCGCGACCGACCCGGTCGCCCGCATTCGCGACGAGGGTCTCAATCGTTCCGAAGTGATGGCGACGCTGAGTCATCTCACCGACATCGTGGGGCCACGGCTCACGGGCTCTCCTGAATTGCGCCGCGCGAGCGAGTGGGCGCGGGATCGGTTCATGACGTGGGGGCTGCAGAACGCGGCGCTGGAACCGTGGGGACCATTCGGGCGGGGGTGGTCGCTTCGACGGTTTTCCGCGCAAATCGTCGCGCCGCAGGCGATCCCGCTGATTGCCTATCCGAAAGCGTGGTCACCGAGTGTGGGGATCCATCCGCTCGAGGCCGACGTGATCCACGTCGACATCAAAAAATCGGAAGACTTTGAGCGGTATCGCGGTAAGCTTAAGGGCAAGATCGTCCTCGATGGCCCGATACAAGAGATTAAGGTGAAGTTCGACCCGCTCGCGGGTCGCCGCACAGAGGCGAACTTGCTGGCGCTGGCCAACTCCGACGGAGCGAGCGGCCCGGCCAGGCCGACGACCGGCTCGGCGCTGGCGACGCCGGAGCAGCGCGCGGCCCTCGCGCTGTTGCCGCGTCGTTACCAGTTTTTCTCCGAAGAAGGTGTGGCGGTTCTCCTGCAACCCAGCCGTATCGGAGAGTCGGGCACGCTCTTCACCGCGGCGGCGACGGTCTACCCGCCGCGCGTGGCTGCGACCGAAAAATCCGCGAAGGCGGCGACCCAAAAAGCAACCCCGCCAGCGGAGAAATCGGCCACCGCCAAGAAGGGGCCGAAAGGCGGTGCGATCACTCCCGCGATTCGGAACGTTCCGGTGTGGAAAACCGACGCACCACCGATCATTCCGCAAATCTCGGTGGCCGCCGAACACTACAACCGGCTGGTGCGGCTGACGGCAGCGGGCGAGCAGCTTCGCGCCGCCGTGGATTTGCAAACGGACTATCACACCGGGGAGCTCATGGCGGCCAACGTCGTGGCGGAAATCCCCGGCTCGGATCTCGCCGACGAGCTGGTCATGCTCGGCGCGCACCTCGACTCATGGCAGAGCGGCACGGGCGCGACCGATAATGCGGCGGGATCGGCGGTGGTGATGGAGGCGGTGCGGATTTTGCGAGCGCTGGACCTCAAACCCCGCCGCACGATCCGCGTGGCGCTGTGGACGGGTGAGGAGCAAGGCCTGCTGGGTTCGAAGGCCTATGTGACGGCGCATTTCGGGGTGCCCAAAAACACCCCGGTGGCCGGTGCCGCGCGCCGTGAGGACGCGGATCCCTTTGCGACCACCAGCACCGGTGCCAGCGGTGAGATCGAGAAGAAACCCGGCCACGAAAAACTCTCGGCCTACTTCAATCTCGACAACGGGGGCGGCAAGATCCGGGGCATTTATCTGCAAAACAACGAGGCGGCCCGGCCGATTTTCCGGCAGTGGCTCAAACCCTTCAAGGACCTCGGGGCCGAAACGGTCTCGCTTGCGAACACGGGTGGCACCGACCATCTGCCCTTTGATCAAGTCGGGCTGCCGGGTTTTCAATTTATCCAAGATGAGATCGAATACTGGTCGCGCACCCACCACGGAAATATGGACGTGTTTGACCGCGTGATCGCCGACGACATGAAGCAGGCCGCGGTGATCATGGCGGCCTTTGTTTACGGGGCGGCGATGAGTGACGGGAAAATCCCGCGCAAGCCTGTGCGGCCAGTGCCGGCCGCTGCTCCTTCGCCGACGGGCACCCCGACCACACCGGAACCGTCGAGACGCTGACTCAGAGTCGAGTCGCTGCCGTTGAAAGCGAAGAGATCGATCTTCAGAGCTGAACGACACGCGAACGCCCACGGAGACCAGATTCAACCGTTTGATTTTACGCTCTACGCTTGGCTCTCGACTGAAGATCGAGGGCTCAGCCGAGTTTCGGCTGTTTAGCTCGGATCGTAATCGAGATACGGCCCGAGCCATTTTTCGGCTTCCGCCACGGTCTGACGCTTGCGGGCGGCGTAGTCGGTGACTTGGTCTTTGCCGAGTTTGCCGACCCCGAAATATTTTGAGTCGGGGTGGTTAAAATACCAGCCGCTCACGGAGGACGCGGGCGACATCGCGCAGCTTTCGGTGAGCGTGATGCCGGTGGCGGCCTCCACGCCGAGGAGTTTGAAGAGGATCGGTTTTTCGGTGTGGTCGGGGCACGCGGGATAACCGGGGGCGGGGCGGACGCCGCGATATTTTTCGCGGATGAGGTCCTCCATCGGGAGGTTTTCGGTCTGGCCGTAGCCGCAGAAGTCGCGCGACTTTTTGTGCATCAGCTCGGCGAGGGCTTCGGCGAGCCGGTCGCCGAGGGCCTGGGCCATGATCGCGTTGTAGTCGTCGTGTTTCGCGCGGAACTCGGCGGCGAATTCCTCGACGCCGTAGCCGGCGGTGACGGCGAAGCCGCCGCAGTAGTCGAGACGGCCGCTGTCGCGTGGCGCGAGGTAGTCGGCGAGGCAGTGGTTAAATTGGTCGGCGGGTTTCTCCATTTGCTGACGGAGCTGGTGGAAGCGGGTGACGACGGAGGTGCGGGACTCGTCGGCGTAGATCTCGATGTCGTCGCCGACGGCGTTGCCGGGCCAGA
>SYGN01000273.1 GCA_005799525.1 Opitutaceae bacterium
ATCGTCGGCGAGGATGATGACGAGGTTGGGGCGGGCGGGAGGTGGCGCGGCCGCGCCGGGGGCGGGCGTCGCCGCGGTGGCGGTCGCGATGACGAGGAGGGCGGTGGTGCGGACGACGAATGGGCGCATGGGGAAATTTTTTTGGACCACAGATGGCACGGATAAAACGGATAAAGGCAGGGCGCGTTGAGAATGCGGTCTGTAGGAGTCGTGTAATCCGCGGTAGATGGTTTTTGGAAAGGGCCGGTCGGAAAAGTACCCTACTCTCAGAAGGAGCCTTTAACGCCGAAAGTCCAGAGGGCGCCGAAGTCGGTGGATTGGCGGAAGCGGGCGCTGGCGGGAGTTTGGGGGCCGGAGATGATGATGCGTTCGGTTTGGTCGTTCACGTTGCGGAGGTTGAAAAAGAACGCGAGGTTGCGGCGCAGGGCAACTTCGCCGAGGACGTCGATGTAGAGACGGTCGTCGCGCCAGTTGTAGATGGCGGGGCCGATGCGATCGGTGCCAGTCGCGGTGATTTGGCCCTGACGACGCTGGCCCTGGTAGTTAAAATTTACGCGGAGGTTGTAGCGGGGGCGCGTGAGGCTGACGCCCCCGTTGGCGCCTTTCGGCTGATAGCCGGAGAAGAAATCGGCGGCGGCGCCGGTGACGCGTTGGCGGCTCAGGTTGCCGAAGACTTGGAGGCCGCGGGCCCAGTGGGGGAGAAAGGTGAGCGCCTGCTTATAGTTGATGTCGAAGCCCTCGACGCGGGTGGAGGTGGCGAGGTTGTACTGGGTGGCGACGTCGTATTTGCCGTAGACGGCGGGATCGAGGCCGTAAAGGGCGAGGAATTCGGAGGTGGGGGCGGCGTTATTTTGGGCGAAGAAGTTTTCGAAGTCGCGGCGGAAGGCGCCGGCGGAGAGAACCCCGACGCCGGGAAAATAATATTCGAGGCGGACCATTTTGGTGCGGGCGAACCACGGTTTGATGCCGATATTCGCGACGGTGGTGACGTTGGTGGGGGAGGCGGGCGACTCGGTGTCGGGGAGGGTGACGCCGCCGGTGTAGAGATCGAAATTGGGTCGGCCGATGGAATGGTAGTAGGCGGCGCGGGCGGTGAGATTTTCGCGGAGCGCGTAGCTGGCGTTGAGGCTCGGGAAGAGCGTGAGGTAGTCCTTCTTCGCGTGCGTGCCGCGGAAGATGCGGGTGAGCTGGGCGGAGGCGAGGGCGTCGGAGGTGATGGCGAGCGGGCGGCCGTTGGTGCCGAGGAGAATCTTGCCGGAGGCGTCGCGCTGGTAGTTGCGGGTGGGGTCGTTGAGGGGGCCCGCGCCGTCGAGGTTGGTCTGCTCGGCGCGGAGGCCGCCGACGAGCTTGAGGCGATTTTCGAGGAAGCTAACATCGCTGCGGACGAACCCGGCGATGATCCGTTCGCGGGCGAAGCGCGAGTTATTGACGTTGGAAATGTAGGTGGTGGCGGGGACCGTGGTGAACTGCGCGGGCGTGGACTGGAAGAACTGATACAGGCGGTCGTTGCCGATTCGTTGGGTGAGCGGAAAGCCGAACGGTGCGGTCTCCTGCGAGACGGACGGGTCGAGAAAGCGCGCGGCGTAATCGTCGTTGCCGAGGGGCGTGGTGCTGGCGCGGCCATCGGCGCCGACGAAGTTGTAGGTCGGCTGGTTGAACGCGTTGTCGCGCTGGGAGACGAGCCAGTTGACGCCGCTTTTTAGGGAGAACGGAACCGGGCCGCGGAAATCGCGGCTGGCGGTGACGTAGGCGTTGCGGCGGAGATCGGCGATGACGCTCTCGGTGCTGTTGGCGGTGGCGAGCGAGTAGGAGGCGAGACTGTAAGGATCGACGGTAGCGCCGGTGGTGCCATCGGTGATGGTGAGGCGAGCGGGGCGGCCGGGGTCGTCGGGCTGGATATCGTCGAACGCCATGGTGAGGCCGGTGCGGCGGGAGGTGGCGTTGAAGAAGCGTCCGACCTGGACGTCGACGTGGTTGTTGACGTTGGAGGAGGAGGTGCCGGCGGCCTCGAATTTCCAGACGGGGCCGCGGTGATACCAGAAGAGCGTGGGCATGGCGGTTTTGTTGACGCGCTCGCGGCCCTCGGTGGCGAGGATGAGTTCGGCGGCGCCGACGCGACTGCGCGTGGACGTGAGGGAGAACCCGGCGGGATCGACCTGGTTTATCTGAAAGGCGAGGGATTTGTTGTAGTAACCGATGGTCGTGCGGGCGGCGTGGAAACCGAGGGAGATGCGGTCGTGAGGGGAGACCCGGAAGTCCAGTGTAATGCCGAGGGAGAGACGCGTCGTGAATTTTCCACCGTCCTCGTAGGAGTAGCGCGAGAGGTAGGGCAGGTCGGGCGTGGTGTGGGGAAACGCGACGCCGTTGGTGATGGCGCTGGCTCCGCGCCAGAGTGCGACGGGCGTATCCTGCGGGGAGAATTGAGATGCGGAGCCGGCCGAGACGGTGTAGCCGAAGGATTTACCGACAGGTGCGGAATAGCTGAAATCGGCGCCGGGGCGGATCTTGTTCGTCGCGTGGCCGCGCGGGCCGGGCGTGGTGCTGAGGCTCTTATGGTTGTCCCGCATGAGCGCGGAGACGGAGTAGTTGAAGAGCGGCTTGGTGCGTTCGAACGCGCTGCGCGGGACGAGATTCACGGTGCCGGCGAGGGCGGAGCCGGGCGACTCGGGGGTCGGCGAGTATTCGATTTCGACGCGCGAAAGATTGTTGGTGGAGAAAAAATCCATGTTGAACGAGCGACCGCGACCACCGTCGCCGCTGGAGCTGGCCATGCTGAGGCCGCCGAGGGTGACGGGCACGTTGTCGGGCGGGACGCCGTTGATGGAGATAGAGCGGGCGTTGCCGCCGACGTAGTCGACGGAGACGCCGGGCAGGAATTTGAGGAACTCACCGACATTGCCCTCGGCGACGGCGCCGAATTCGTCGGTGGAGACGACGTTTTTCACGTTGGCGGCGAAGCGTTGCTCGTTGATCGCGAGCGCGGCGGCGTCCATCTCGCGGTGGGTGGCGACGACGAAGGCGGCGAGTTTGAGGGCTTCGGTGGCGGAGGGGTCGTTGGCGGACGGAGTGGTGGGGTAAGTCGGAGCCACGCGGAGGGAATCGAGCGTCACGTCACGCGTCGCGGTTTGGCCGGCGGCGACGATGATGGTTGTGCGGGAAGGAGTGAGGCCGGTGAAAAAGGCTATGAGCGTGGCGCTGCCGGCGGGGATCTCGGCGAGGCGATAGGAGCCGAGTGCGTCGGTGAACGTTTCCAGTGCGGTGCCCTCGACGGTGACGCGGACGTTGACGAGGTAACGTCCCGTGGCGGCGTGGACAACCCGGCCCGCGATGACGCCGGTGGCGGGCTGAGTGGGTGGGGCGGAGGGTTGGGCGGTGAGGGAGGTGGTGAAGGATAGGAGGAGAGCGAGCGCGGCGAGAAAGGGGGCGAGGGCGAAAGAGCGATTCATGGGCGGGTGGGGGTTGGGTGGGGAAAGGCGGACGGAAGTCCGCCCTGCTTTCAGAATTTGCCCTTGAGGCCGAAGGTCCAGAGGGCGGCGAAATCGATGCGTTGGCGGAACTGCGCGTGCGCCGGCGTGCTGGGGCCGGCGATCTCGAAGTCTTCGGTGGCGTCGTTGAGGTTGCGGAGATTGGCGAAGAGGGCGAAGCGACGGGAGAGGTTATACTCGCCGAGCACGTCAATATAGAGGCGCTTGTTACCCCAGTTGTAGGTGCCGGGCTCGATGGACGTGCCGGCGGCGACGAGGCCGCGACGCTGGCGACCGCGATAATTCCAATGCATGCGGACGCTGTAGCGTTCGCGAGTGAGACTCGCGCCCCAGCTCGCGCTGCGTGGGATGAAGCCGGCAAAATTATCGGCACCCTCGCCGGTGGCGCGGAGACCGGTGGCGTTGGCAAAGACCTGCACGCCGCGCGCCCAGGGCGGGAGAAACGTGAGGGTCTGACGGTAGTCGAATTCGAGTCCGGTCATCGTGAGAATGCCGGGGACGTTGTATTGCGTGGAGACCTCAAAGCCGCCGTAAGTGGCGGGATCGAGTTCGTAGAGGGCAAGCAGCTCGGGCGTGGCAGCGGCGGCGCGCGTATTCCAGAAATTTGTGAAGTCGCGGCGGAAGGCACCGATAGAAATCTGGCCAACGCGTTCGAAGTAATATTCGAGACGGAACTTGGTGGTTTTGGCGGCCCAAGCTTTCACCCCGGGGTTGTTGACGGTGATGCGGTTATTGGCGCTGGCGGGGAGGGAGGTGTCGGGGAGAGTGACGCCGCCGGCGTATTGGTTGAAATCGGGCCGACCGACGGACCAGTAGTAGGCACTGCGGGCGATGAGATTTTCGTGGAGCGTATAGCTCGTGTTGATACTGGGGAACAGGCGGAGGTATTCCTTTTCGGCGAGGAGGCCGCGCTCGAGGAAGGTAAGGCGCGAGACGGCGAGGGCGTCGGTCGCGATGGCGACGGGGCGACCGTTGGCTCCGAGGAGGAGGCGGCCGGCGGAATCGCGCTGGAAGTTCAGTGTGGGATCGCTGCGCGGGCCCGCGGCCTCGACGTTGGTCTGCTCAGCGCGCAGGCCAGTGACGATTTTCAGGCGACGGTCGAGGAAGGCGGCGTCGCCGCGAAGGAAGGCGGAAGAGATGGTTTCCTCGGCATATTTGGAATTACTTACGGTGGAGCGATACTGGGCGTTGGCATCGACGGTGAAATGCGCGGGTGCGGCGACGTAGTGGGCGTACAGCTGGGTGTTGCTGACCCAATCGATCTGCGGGAAGCCGAAGGGTGCGATGCGTTGGGAAAAATCGCGGTCGATGAACTGGGCGGCGCTCTCGGTGCCAGTGTGCGTAAATGTGGTGGACATACCGCGGGTGTCGCGCTCGGAGACGCGCACATCGAGGCCGGCCTTGAGCGTGAAAGGCACGCGCCACGTGAAATCGCGCGCGGCGTTGACGTAGGCGGTCTGGCGGCGGTCGCTGGAATCGCGGGGATTCGACGTGGTGTTGGCGACGGTCTTGGTATCGAGGCGGTAGGGGTCGAGCGGAGCGCCGGTGACGCCATCGGCGACGGTGATGCGGCCGGGGCGGAGGTAGAAGATATCGTCGAACGCGATGGTGAGATTGCTGCGCACGGCGGTCATGTTGTTGAAGAAACCGAAATCGATATCGCGGTCCGAGTTGGTCGAGCGCGAGAAGCCAAGGCCGCCCTCGGCCTTCCACACGGGGCCGGTATGGCGCCACGTGAAGGTCGGCATGGTGGTGCGATTGGTGCGGTTGATCGCATTGTTGAGCGTCGTGACGTTGCCGGCGCCGGTCCCGCGGTCGCCACGGGTGAAGGTGGGCGAGAAGTTGCCGGGGAGAATGCGGCCGATGGTGAACGTCAGCGTGCGGGCGAAGAAATCGACGTAGTTTTGCGTCGCTTGGAAAGCAAACGAAAGGCGGTCGCGGTCGGTGAGACGGTAGTCGACGCTCGCGCCGAAGGAGGTGCGGCCGGTCTCCTTCAAGTCGTCGCGCACGGCGAAATCGGTGAGGTAGGGACGGTCGGAGGTGGTGTTGGGAAACGTGCCACCGTTGGTCACGGCGCCTGCGCCACGCCACGTGAGCTGCACGAAATCTTGCGGGGAAAATTGCGTGGCGTGATTGGCGGAGACGGTGAAGCCGAGGCGCTTGTTAACGGGTACGGAGTAGGAGAAATCGAAACCGGGGTGGACCTTGCGACGAGGCTCGTGGGTGGGGCCGGGGGTTTTGCTGAAGTGCCGGTCGTTGTCGCGCATCATGAGAAAGAGGCTGCCCTGCAGCTCGGCGCGGGCGCGTTCGAAGGCGGAGCGCGGGACGAGGTTCACGGAGCCAGCGAGGGCGGCGCCGGGCGATTCGGGGGTGGGCGAGTGGAGGACCTCGACGCGGGAGACGTTATTGATCGAGACGAAGTCGAGGGCGGTGGCGCGACCGGTGCCGCCGACGCCTGCGCTGGAGAGATCGAAGCCGCCGACGGTGACAGGGACGTTGCCGCTCGGGGCGCCGCCGATGGAGATGTTGCGGGCATTGCCGCCACCGTAGTCGATGGAGACGCCGGGCATGAATTTGAGCAGCTCGGCGACGTTGCCCTCGGCGACCTGACCGAATTCCTGGGCGGAAACGACGTTTTTGATTTCAGCGGCGAAGCGCTGCTCGTTGATGGCGAGTGCGGAGCCGTCCATGCTCGTCATGCCGACCACAAACGCATCGAGCTTGACCACGCTCGGGCCCGTCGCCGCGTCGCCGGATTTCCCCGACGGCACGGCGTCGGCCGCGGTCAAGTTGATCGTGTGCTGCGCGATGCCGCCTGCAGCGATGGTGACGGTCGTCGTGCTCGGCGGCAGGCCGGTGCGAAACGCGAGCACCTGCGCCGTACCCGCGGGCACCCCCGCGAGGCGATAGTTCCCGTCGGCATCGGTGAACGTTTCCAACGTCGTGCCGGCGACGGTGAGCCGCACTCGCTCAACGTAGGAACCGGTCGCGGGGTTGAATACGCGGCCCTCGATGGAGCCGGTGGTGGCTTGGGCACTGAGCGATGCGGTGAGGAGCGAGCACAGCGCGAGAAAGAGGAATGACGCGGAAGCGAGACGACGGAGCAGAGACGACGAGGGCAGTGGCATGGGCGGGGTGGGGTTGACTCGCTGGCGAGAACGAGAATGAGAACGAGAATGCGGGGGAGGGAAGTTGGCGGGGTTTGGGCCGAGCGAAGGCGAGGCCAACGGATCGTGGCGCGGGCGTGGCGGCGCAACAAGGGCGGACCCCACACATTCGCCTGACGATTTTGCACATTTACTTGCGGGCGTCCCGGACTTGGCGCAAGTCGCAGGGTGTCGGTGACACCCCATGGATCCACTTCCTACAACTTGGCAGGAAACGACGATCGACGGATCGCGCACTCGGCGATGGTCGCTTGACGCGAAGCAATGCCCGGAGCTCTCGACGCATCACATTGGCTGGCTTGGTATCGACACGGTTTACGCGCCCTATCGCCGTGTGCGGCTCGCGCCCTCTGGCAGTTTTTTCCTGGCGTGCCTCGAAGGTGAGGGCCGCGTGCTGCTCGAGGGCCGCTGGGAGCGGGTGACGGCCGGCTCGCTGTGCCTCGCCCCGCCGCGTGTGCTCAATGCGTTTCACGCGGTGCCCGGCAAGCGCTGGACGTTTGGCTGGGTGCGTTACGAAGAGGCCCCGTGGAGGAGGCCGTTCGTCGGCGCCAACTCCCCGCTGCGGCTCAAGCAGGGCACGGAGGAACTGGGCCGGGTGCTCGCGGGTTTACGCGCGGAGTGGGAGGGCGGGCGCGACGCCGCGCTCGTGCACCACTGGGTGAGCCTCGCGCACGGGCTCGTGGCCCGCGCGGCGCGACCGTGGCTCGGCGATTCGCGGATCGCGGACTTGTGGAGAATGGTCGCCGCCGACCTCACGACGGACTGGAAGCTCACCTCGCTGGCCGTGCGCTGCGCGCTCAGTCCCGAGCACCTGCGCCGAGTGTGCCGCCGAGAACTCGGCCGCACGCCGATGGAGCACGTGACCTATATGCGCATCCAGCAGGCGCAGGAATTCCTCGAGAACTCGGACGAAAAACTCGAGGCGCTCGCGCCACGCGTGGGCTACCGCAGCGCAGGGGTATTCTCGCGGGCGTTCGTCCGCTGCGTGGGCCTCACGCCGTCGCAGTACCGGGAGCGGCGGCGGGCCTGAGCACGGCGCCGTGCCGTTGGTGATTCCCAAATTTTTCGATGCACCCAGTGAACATTCCCCTCTGGCGACCGCAGGCAGTCCATGCTGCGGTGGTTCTGTTTTTTACGGTTGCTGCCAAGGGGCAGGACCCGCTGTCCGGCGCGCAACCGTTGTCGATGACGGGCGATTTTTCCGCGCAGATGGTCGCGGGAATCGGGCGATTTCTGGATGCCGAGACGCGCGCGGCGCCAGACGAACGCGCGGCATTTTGGAAGACAGATTTCACCAGTCGCGAGGCCTAGGAGAAATCGGTGGCGGCGAATCGGGAGCGCTTTGCGCGGATGATTGGCGTCGTCGATCCGCGCGTGGCGCGGCCGGAAATGGAGCTCGTGGCCACGGTCTCGGTGCCGGCGAAGGTGGCGGAGACGGAGCGTTTCACGGTCTCTGCGGTGCGCTGGCCGGTGCTCGACGGTGCATGGGGCGAGGGTCTGTGGCTGCAGTCCAAGGGTCGCGTGATTGCGCGGGTCGTCGCGATTCCCGATGCCGACGAGACGCCGGAGATGATCAGCGGAGTCGCGCCGGGACGCGGCACCGCGGCGGACTATGCGCGTCGGCTCGCGGAGCAAGGCTGCGAGGTTTTGGTGCCGACGATTCTCGATCGCGCTGACACGCACTCGGGCAACGCTGCGATTGGCCGGCGCACGAACCACCCGCACCGCGAGTGGATCTACCGGCAGTCCTACGAAAGGGGGCGGCACGTGATCGGCCTTGAAGTGCAGAAGATCCTGGCGGCGGTCGATCGGCTGGCGCGGGACGCCACCGCGCCAGGCCCGCCCGCCGGGGTCGAGACGCGGCGCGCGCTCGCCGGGAGGGCACCGCGCGTGCCGATTGGCGTCGCCGGCTGGTGCGAAGGCGGACTGCTCGCGCTGTACAGCGCTGCGCTCGAGCCGCGAATCGCGGCTGCGGCGGTGAGCGGATATTTTTCCCGGCGCGAAGAACTCTGGCGCGAGCCGATCTATCGCAATGTCTTCGGCCTCCTCCGCGAATTTGGCGACGCCGAGATCGCTCAACTGATTGTGCCGCGCGGTCTCGTGGTGGAGCACACGCGCGCGCCGGACGTTTCCGGGCCGCCTGCGCCGCGTGCTGGATTCGCCGGGGCCGCGCCCGGCAGAATCGCCACGCCGCCGTTCGCGGACGTGCGCGCCGAGGTGGCGCGTGCGCAGCGGCTCGCGGGGCCGTTTGCGGCGGCGATCTCGCTGACGAACGCGGCCCCCGAGGGTGGCAGCGGCGCAACCGATGGCGGCGCGGGATTTTTCCCCGACGCGACGCTCGCGGAATTCCTGCGCCGGCTCGCGCCCGCCGACACCCCGAGCACACTCGCGCCGCCGGGCACGGAGCCGCAGGACACGCGCCCCGCTTTTGATCCGGCCGCGCGCCAGTGGCGGCAGGTTGCCGAGCTTCAGCGCTTCACGCAGAGGCTGCTCCCGCTGTCGCACGCGGTGCGGGAAAATTTCCTCTGGAAAAAATCGCCCGTGCTGACGCCGGCGGCATGGCAGCAGGCGATGCGGCCTTACCGCGAAAAATTCTGGAGCGACGTGATCGGGCGGTTTCCGTCCGGCAAGGTGCCGCCGAATCCGCGCACGCGCCCGATCCTCGACCGGCCGGCGTGGGTCGCGCATGAGGTCGTGCTCGACGTGCTGCCGGATGTCTTTGCGTGGGTTTATCTGTTGTTGCCGAAAAACCTGAAACCCGGCGAACGGCGGCCGGTGGTTGTCGCGCAGCACGGGCTCGAAGGCCTGCCGGCCGACGTGATCAATGAGGACACGACGACCCGCACGTTCGGTGCCTACAAGGCGTTCGCGGCGCGGCTCGCGGAGCGCGGCTTTATCGTCTTCGCGCCGCACAATGCCTATCGCGGCGAGGAGGCGTTTCGCCTGCTGCAAAGGAAGGCTAATCCGCTCGGGAAATCGCTCTTCTCAATCATCCTCGCGCAGCACGAGGCGATGCTCGCGTGGCTCGCGACGCAGCCCAATGTCGATCCGGCGCGCATCGGCTTTTACGGCCTCTCCTACGGCGGCAAGACCGCGATGCGCGTGCCGGCGCTCCTCGACGGCTATGCGCTTTCCATCTGCTCGGCGGATTTCAACGAGTGGATTTGGAAGAACGTCACGACCGGCTGGACCGGCAGCTATATGTTTTCCAAGGAGTGGGAGATGCCGGAGTGGAATTTGGGAAACACGTTTGGCTACGCGGAGATGGCGGCGCTGATTGCGCCGCGACCCTTCATGGTCGAGCGCGGCCACGACGACGGCGTGGGGATCGACGAGTGGGTGGCCTTTGAGTTTGCGAAGGTGAACCGGCTCTACGCCCGCCTGAAAATCCCGGAGCGCACGCGGATCGAATTTTTCCACGGCCCGCACACGATCAATGGCGCGGGGACCTTCACGTTTCTCCACGAGCAGCTCGGCTGGCCAGAGCCGTGAGGGCTCCGCCGGAATTGCCGATGACGAAGCAACGATGCGGCATTCGCGACCCTACGCCGCCGCCAGCAGCTTCCGCGCGTTGCCCTGCATGATCGCGTGGAGCTGCGCGGTATCGAGCGGCGACTCGATCAGTTTCAGAATCGCGGTTTCCAACGGAAAATACGGCGCGTGCGATCCGAAGAGCGCACGCTCGACCGGCACGCGCGGGGACTTCGTCTCGGGTCGTGCGCCAATCATTCGGCCGACCATGCCGTTACTCTCCCAGCGCGAGATGTCGATCGCGGCGCTCGTCTCGCGCATGAGCTGCCCGAGGTCGCTGCCCTGCGCGTTGCCGGAGAAATGCAGCACCTGCACTTTGGCGGCGGGCACGGATTTCATCGCCGCAATCAACGGCGCCGCGACGACGGTGCCCGGCGAGATGGCGGGATGATGGACGCGCGAATCCTCCATTGAGAACGCGATCTGGAGCAACAGCCCGCGCTCGCGCGTGAGTGCGAGGAGGCGCGGCAAGTCCGGATGCCCGAGATCGAACGGCTGGTAGCCGGGAAAAATCCGCAGACCGGGCATTTTGAACACTTCGTGGCAGCGGCGGACGTCCTCTTCCCAATCAGGCCACGCGAGATTCACGCTGCCGATCGGGCGCAGGAGACCGCGGCCGTGTGCGCGGCATGCGGCGGCGAGGCGCTCGTTGACGCCGTTGATGTCTTTGTCGAGGAGCGCCTCGTAGCTGCCGGCCCACGCCTCGATCACGCGGTGTTTGCCCAGTTTGGCGACGAGCGCGGCGGTGTCGGAGTATTTGAGTTTCCGGAACGGCCAGCGGAACAGGTTGACGTTGGTGTCGATGATACCGGGCGAGGCGGGACGAGCGGCGGCGGCGACGGCCGCTGGTGACGAGCGGCTCAACGCGAGCGCGGCGCTGGCGAGCGCGGTGCGATTGAGAAACTGGCGGCGGTTCAGGTCGGGCATGGCGGGACGTGGGTTGCGGCGCGGGCCAGGGTTCACCGTTCGAGCTTCAGCCCCTTCCGTTTGAAAATGGGCGCGGCGAGCTGCCGGAAGTTGCCGCCGAAAACTTTCATGCGGTCCGCGCGCGAGAGATCGGCGTCGAGGACTTTGCCGAGCTCGGTCGCGTAGCTGCGGCTCGGGCCGTGGCCGCCCCAGACGATGCGATCGGTGCCGAGTTCCTTCACCGCGTAGTCTACCGAACCCGAGTGCGGATCGGAGCCGGCGAATTCGAGGAGTACGTTCTTCTGCGCGCGCACGGCGCGGATGCCGAGTTCCCAATCGCCGCCGGAGTGGCCGCAGATGAAGCGCACATGGGGGAATCGGCGCGCGAGTGCCACCACGTCCATCGGCGTGGATTCACCGGGGAGATTGTCGCGGCCGGGGAGGCGCGGCGTGCCGCCGACCTTGAGCCACGTGTGGATGTAGATCGTCGCGTCGAGCTCGGCGGCGAGGCGGATGATCGGGTCGTTGTTGGGGTGGCTGCACGCGACGCCGGTTTTGTTGCCGCCGACATATTTGATGCCGATGCACGGGCCGTTCCGTATCCATTTTTCCATCTTGGCGCAGCTCTCATCGGGGAATCCCGGATCAATCGGGGTGATGCCCGAGAGGCGATCCTGGTCGGTTTCGAGGATGGCGCGGACAGCGTCGTCGTGCGGCGCGGGCGTGAGGGGGTTGGCGAGCGTGCCGCCGATTTCGAGGGAGATGGAACGTTCGATGCCCATGCGTTCGACGTAGAAATTGTTGGCGCGGTATTGTGCTACGGGGTCGGACGCCGCGCCGTAGAAGCCGTGGAAGTGCGAGTCCCAGATGCGGAGGTCAACGAGTTCGTCGCGGGTGGGCAGGCCGTAGTCGGCGGGGTTGAGGTGAAATTCGCGCGGGGTCATCGCTGCGGGGCGTGGATTATGTCGCGCAGGGATCGGCGCGGCGGCGATGGGATGGAAACGAGTCAGATGACAAAGATGATTGAATCGTCGGCTCCGACGCGGGCGCCAGAAAAAAATCTTGGCATTTGGAATGCGATCACTGACGAATTACGCGGAGTTATCCACCCTGCTATCTCTGTTGTCGGCTCTTTCCCCGAGTCGCGCAGACGGTCCCTTGAACCCCATCTTGAACTCCATTGAACCATGAAAGCACTCTCGTATGTCGCCCTTCAGTTCCGGCCTGCGGCCAGCGCCGCGTTGCTGTTGTCGGTGGTGCTGGCCGCGATCGTTTCCCCGGTTTTCGCCCAAGGCTCGCTGACCGGCACGGTCTCGAATGCCGCCACGGGCGCGGCGCTTGAGGGTGCGCGCGTCGTCCTAAAAGGCACGGGCCTCGAAACGACGAGCGACCGTCAGGGCGTCTATCGTTTTGAAAACGCCCCGCCGGGCTCCGCGGTCGTCTCCGTGTCCTACACGGGCCTTTCCGTCACGAACATGGCGGTGGTGGTTTCCGCCACGGCGCCGACGCGGCGCGATGTCGGCCTCACCGCGGACATCTACAAATTGGAGAGCTTTGTGGTCTCGAGCGAGCGCGAGGGCAACGCCAAGGCCGTCACGCTGCAGCGCCTCAGCGAGGGCGTGAAGAGCATCGTCTCCGCCGACGCGTTCGGCGGTCTCGCCGGCAACCCCGCCGATCTCGCGATGCGGCTGCCGGGCGTCGAGGGCGAGTCCGTGGGCGGTGACATGCGCTACCTGCGCATCCGCGGCCTGCACCAGAATCTCTCGACCATCACGCAAGACGGCAACCGGCTCGCCGATGGTGGTTCGGCCGGCGCGACGCGTGAGTTTCAGTTCCAGACCGTGGGCTCCGACTCGATCGAGCGCATCGAAGTCACGAAGTCGCCCACGCCCGACATGGACGGCGACTCGATCGGCGGGGCGGTGAACCTTGTTTCCAAGTCCGCCTTCGACAGCTCGCCCGAGCGCCGCATCCGCGGCAGCGTGGGCGCGATCTGGCGCGCCATGGATCCGCGCGATATCGCGCGGCCCAACGCCTCGCTGTCCTACGCGGAAGTCTTCTTTGGCCGACTCGGCGTGAACCTCAACCTCGCCTACCGCCCGCACGGCTCGGTCATCGACATGTCGACGCAGAATTTCCAGCAGCTGCCCGTGGGCACCGAGGGCCCGGCCTACCAGTATTCGCACTCGATCCAGGATTTCCGGAATATCCGCACGCGGTCGGGCGCGGGCCTGCGGCTCGACTTCAAGCTCAACGACCGCGTGCGCTTCTTCGCCAACGCCCAGCTCAACAAGCACACGGAGCACGCCGCCAACAGCACCGCCACCTGGCAGACCAACCAAGCCATCGCCACCACCGACCCCGTCACCGGCGCGCTCACCGGCACCAACGGCATCACGCCCGGCTTCACCGACTCCGAGACCCGCGTGCGGCCGGTAGCGGCGAGCACCGTCACGCTCAGCTCGCAGGCGGCCTACAAGCTCGGCGACACGCTCACGCTCAACGCCGGTGGCGTGCACCGCTACCCCGGCCTGCTGATCGACTACGATCTCTACTCGTCGAAGTCGAAGGCGTATTACCCCGGCAACAACACCTTCAACTTCATCGCGCCCGGCGTGGGCTTCATCATCCGCCGCGACGACAAGCTGTTTCCCACCGTGCTGCCCAACGGCGGCGCCGACTGGACCCAGCTCCCCAGCTACACCCAGAACACCTACACCAGCGCGCGCACGGTCGGCTGGGACAATTATCTCGGCAGCTCGCTCAACTTGAAGAAAGCCTTCACGTCGCCGGTGCCCACTTACCTCAAGACCGGCCTCCGCTTCCGCGAGCAGACGCGCTTTCTCGACAACACGCCTTACACCACGCGCTACGTCGGGCCCGACGGCGTGATGGGCGTCAATCCCGCCACCGGCCGCAACGACGACAACCTCTCGCAGTTCGGCCTCGCCGCCCGGCCGTTCCCCGACACCGAGCTTGCGCGCTACGGCAATCTCCCGCTGCCGCCCTTCGTCGCCGACGGCCGCTCCCACAACCTCGACCCGCACATCGCCGCCAACCCCACGCATTGGGTTCGCAACCTCGCGACCGATCGTCAGGCCGCCTACAACAACAACCAGCAGTTCCAGGAGCAGATCGTGGCCGGCTACGTGATGGGCCATATGCAACTCGGCCGCTTCGGCGTGCTGGGTGGCGTGCGCGTGGAGGAGACCGAGACCAAGGGCGAGGGTGCGCGGCAGTTCCTCACGCCCGAGGAACGCGCGCGCCGCGCCGCGTGGGGCACGGCGCCGCTCACCGACGCCGAGATCGAGCGACGGACCAAGGAGGAGTTCGGCCGCCGCCAGCGTCGCACCGGCGACTACCGCACGGTCCTGCCGGGGCTGCATTTCAAGTATCAGTTCACGCCCAACCTCCTCGCGCGCGCCTCGTATGCCGAAAACATCGGCCGCCCCAGCGTCGGCCAGCTCATCCCGCGCGTGAGTGCCAATTTCGACGCCAACACGCTTTCGATCAACAACCCCGCGCTCGAGCCACAGCGCGCGCGGAACTTCGACATCTCGGCCGAACTCTACTTCGAGCCCGCCGGCATGTTCTCCGCGGGCGTGTTTCAAAAGGACATACGCAAATTCATTTACACGGCGGTCGCCGGCTCCGTGCCGACGGGCGCAGACAACGGCTTCGATGGCGACTACGCGGGCTTCGTCATGACCTCCCAGTTCAACGGCGGCTTCGCCAAGGTGAAGGGCCTCGAGATCGGCTACTCGCAGCAGTTCACCTTTCTGCCCGCACCGTGGAACGGCCTCGGCGCCTTCGCCAATGCCACGCGCATGCAGGCCGAGGGTAACTACGGCGCCGGCACCGCCATCGCGCTCGCGCCCAATCCGCGCATCGCGGGATTCAATCCTTTCGTCGCCAACGTCGGCGTCTCCTACATCAAGGGGAAAGTGAACCTCCGCGCGTCGTTCAACTACCGCGACCGCTATCTTACCGCGTTCAACGTGAACGAATCGCGCGCCTCCTATTTCGCCGCGCGCCCGACCGTCGACATCAAGACGCTCTACAACGTCAACCGCCGCCTGAGCATCTACCTCGACGTGGTGAACATCCTCACGGAGCCCGACCGCCAGACCCAGTGGGGCTATGGCCGGCCGAGCGTCACCCACTACATGTTGCCGCAATTTTTCTTCGGCGCTAACCTCCGCAACTAGCCGTGTTGAGCCGCCCCGCCTCAGATTAATTTCCCGCCCCATGCGTTCCCTTCGCCGCCCTCTCTCCCGCTTCGTGCTTTTGCGCTTCCGCGCCTCCGCGATTTTTCTGCTGCTCCTCGCGCTCGATGCATCCGCGGCGCCGGCTCGCCGGCCCAACCTCATCCTCATCGTCAGCGACGACCAAGGCTTCGATCTCGGTTGCTACGGCTCGACGCAGTTCGTCACGCCCCACCTCGATCGCATGGCCGCCGAGGGCGTCCGCGCCACCAACTTCTACATGACGGCCTCCGTCTGCACCCCGGCGCGCAGCGGCCTCATCACCGGCCGCTACCCCCAGCGCAACGGCACCTACGAGATGATCCGCAACAACATGGTCAACTACGGCCATCGCTACACCAAGTCCGAGTATGCGATCTCGCCGGAGATGACGCTCGGGCTCGATGTGCGCGAGCTGACGTTCGGCGATGTCCTCCGGCCGGCGGGCTACCGCAACGCGGTCTTTGGCAAGTGGGACATGGGCCAGGCCCGTCGCTTCCTCCCGTTCCAACGCGGCTTCGATGTCTTCGTCGGCCACGGCAACAACGGCATCGATTTCTACACCCACGAGCGCTACGGCGCCCCGTCGATGTTCCGCGGCAACGAACTCTCCCTCGCCGACAAGGGCACCTACGCGACGGACCTTTTCCGGCGCGAGGCCGTCGCTTTCATCCGCGAGAACCGGGCGCGACCATTCTTCCTCTATCTCCCGTTCAACGCGCCGCACGCGGCCTCGAATCTGGAGAAGGATTCCATGCAGGTCCCCGCGGCGATCCTGAAGAAATACTATCCCGATCGCGATCCTGCGACCAGGGAAACCAAATACGCCGGGATGATCACCGCCATGGACGAGGCCATCGGCGAGGTCTTCGCCACGTTGCGCGAACTCGACCTCGCTCGCGACACGTTTGTCCTCTTCATGGCCGACAACGGTCGCACCGGCGCCCGCATCGACGAGGTGCGGCTGCGCGGCGGCAAGGGCTCCGGTTTCGAAGGCGGCCTCCGCGTCCCGTTGGTCGCCTGGTGGCCCGGCGTGATTCCCGCCGGCCGCACCACCCATGAGTTCCTCACGGGCCTCGAGATCCTGCCGACGCTTGCGGTCGCCGCCCGTGCACCGCTGCCCTCCGGTGTGATCTACGACGGCCACGATGTTCTGCCGGTGCTCAAGGGTGAACGCCCCTCGCCTCGGCGGGCGATGTTCTGGGACTGGCCCGACGGCTTCCAGGTCGCCCGCGTGGAGAACTTTAAGTGGATCAGCTACACGCCCCGCGGCAAACGGGGCGAGGTTCCCGCCAAGGAGGAGCTCTTCGACCTCGCCGCCGATCCTGGGGAAACTAAAAATCTCGCCGCCACGCAGCCGGCGAAACTCGTCGAGCTCAAAGCTGCCTTCGCCCGGTGGCAGGCCGAAATGGAAGCGACCGAACCGCGCGGTCCGTTTCGCAACTTCTGACAACGCCCTGCTTGCCTGGCCCCATCCCGTTTCCGAATCTGAAAACCATGCGGTATCCCCTCGCTCTGACCCTGCTCCTTTCCTGGCAGGCCATTTCCGCCCAGCCCGCGCCCGCCGATCCCGCGTCGCCGTTTTCGCCGGAAATCGCGGAATTCGTGAAGAGCTTCAAGACGGCCGGCCAGGATCTCGGCCCCGAGGTGCGCCCGCTGGCGCCACGCGCGGCCCTCGCGCGTTTCAACGTCGCCGCGGGCTACGCCCTCGAGCTTGTGGCCAGCGAGCCCGTCGTGCGCCAGCCGATCGACATCCGCTTCGACGACCGCGGCCGCCTCTGGGTTGTGCAATACCTGCAATACCCGTTCCCCGCCGGCGTTAAAATCACCGGCTACGACCAATACATCCGGGCGGAGTTCGACCGCGTGCCGCCGCCCCCGCCGCGTCACCCCCGGGGCGCCGACAAAATCACCATCCTCGAGGATCGCGACGGCGACGGGACCTTCGAGAGCGCCAAGGACTTCGTCGGAGGCCTAAACATGGCCACCAGCGTGCTGCCGGGCCCCGGCGGTGTGTGGGTGATGATGTCGCCCTACCTTCTCTTCTATCCCGACCGCAACGGCGACGACATCCCCGACGGAGATCCCGAGGTGCACTTGAGCGGCTTCGGCCTCGAGGACACGCACTCGCTCGCGAGCAGCCTGCACTGGGGCCCCGATGACTGGATCTACGGTGCGGGTGGCAGCACCACGACCCGGGAGGTGCAGGGACTGAAGATTCTCGGCCAGTGCATCTGGCGCTACCACCCCGGCACGCGGGTCTTCGAGGTCTTTGCCGAAGGCGGCGGCAACACGCACAGCTTTGAGTTCGACAAGTTTGGCCGCGCGTTTTCCGGCACGAATTTCGGCGCCACGCGCGGCCTGCACTACGCGCAGGGAGCCACCTACGTGAAAGGCTGGACCAAGCACGGCCCGGCGCTCAATCCGTTCATCTTCGGGTTTTTCGAGCACATGAAGCACGAGGGTTACGGGCTGCGCTTCCCGCAGGCGTTCATCCTCTACGAGGGTGGCGCGATGCCCGCGCTCGAGGGTCAGATCGTCGTCGGCATGGCGCTTACGAACCGGCTGCAGGCGAGCGAGGCGATCAAGGACACGTCGACCTTCCGCACCGTTGACAGCGTGACGCTCGGCACGACGGATGACCGCACATTTCGCCCCGTCGATGTCGAGATGGGACCGGACGGCGCGATTTACGTCGCCGACTGGACCGACGCGCGCCTGAGCCACCTCAATCCGGCGGACACGTGGGACAAAACGAACGGCCGCATCTTTCGCGTCGTGCCGAAAAATTTCGTCCGACCGCGCCCGCTGAATCTGCGCGCGATGGCGACGAACGATCTCGTGGCGCTCCTCGCGCATCCCAACCGCGAGCATCGCGAGCACGCCCGGCGACTCCTCGCGACGCGCCCTGAACCGCTGGCGGCGACCCTGCGCGCGATGCTCGCGAAAAACGACGCGACTTCGCTCGAGGCGTTCTGGGTGTTGAATCTCCGCGGCGAACTCGACGAACCGCAGCTTCGCGCCGCGCTCGGCCACGCGGGCGAGCACGTCCGCCGCTGGGCCGTGCGCCTCCTCGGTGACCGCCAGAGCGTCGGCGCCGAGACGCGTTCCGCCTTGGCGGCGCTCGCGCGGGGCGAGCGTGACGTCGAGGTGCGCAGCCAGCTCGCGAGTAGCGCGAAGCGCCTGCCGCCCGGCCAGGCGTTCCCGATCATTCGCGAATTGCTCGGACACGACGGAGACGCGGCGGACCTCCACCTGCCGCTCCTGATCTGGTGGGCCATCGAGGCGCAGGCGGAGAGCGGGCGCGACGAACTCCTCGCCCTAGTCCGCGATCCGGCGGTGTGGCAGTCGAAGATTTTTTCCCAGCACACTGCGGAGCGGATTGGCCGTCGCTTCACCGCCGATCAAGGCCCGCGAAAGTATCTCACGCTGAAAGAAGGCGTCTATTCCGAGTGGCTGATCGAGCGCGCGCCGGAATATTTCCGCCGCAATCTCGACTACTGCGGACGGCTGCTCGAGGCGGCGCCTAACGAAGCTGCGGTGGCGACGCTGCTCGCGGGCATGGCGAAGGGAATGAGCGGCGGCCGCGTCGAGTCGGTGCCGCCGATGCTGAGCGAAGCCATCGCGCGCGCATGGCAGGGCCGCGCGCACTCCGCGACGCTGGTGACGTTTGCCGCGCGGCTCGGGCTGCCTGCTGCGATGTCAGAGGCGGTTTCGGCCCTGCGGCGCGGCAGCCTGCCCGAAGCGGATCAGCAGGCTCTCCTCGATCTGTTTACTGCGACCGCAGAGCCGGAAGCGCTCCCGTTGATTGCCACGCTCGTGCGCACGGAAAAGAACGAAACGCGCCGCGCGAAACGGCTTGCGGCGCTTGGCGGCTACGATGATCCGGCGGCAGCCGAGGTGATCTTGGAAAATTTTTCGTCGTTCACGCCGCGGCTGCAAAGCACCGCGCAGCGCATGCTGAGCGAGCGGCCCGCGTGGGCGCAGGCGATGCTGACGCGCATGAACGCCGGCACGTTTGACCCCGGCGTAGTGAGCTCGGCCAACCTCGCGGCCATTCGCGCGCACAAGGATCCGCGGCTGGTTTCGCTGCTGACGAGTTACCAGCAAAAGCATTCGGAGGATCCGGTGCAGCGTGCGGCGCAGGCGGCGTATGAGACGGGTAAGACGGCCTTCAACCTCACGTGCGCGCCGTGCCATCAAGAATCTGGCGGTGGCCTGGCGATGCTGGCGCCGGCACTCGTGGGCTCGCGCTGGTTGCAGACGGACGATGCTGTGCTTGCGCGCATCATTTTGCACGGCAAGGAAAATCCCGGCCGCGGCCTCGTGATGCCGCCGTGGCGCCAATTCGATGACGCGCAGGTTGCCGCGCTGCTCACGTACGTGCGCCGCGAGTTTGGCGGGCAGGCAGCGGCTGTCGCACCGGCGAAGATTGCCGAAGTACGCGCGGCCACGACCGGGCGGCAAAAAGCATGGACGGACGCGGAGCTCGACGCGTTCGTGGCCCAGCCGAAGCGCAACTGACCTGCCTGAGCCGGGGCGATTGAGTGGCGAGCGAAGCGTTGAGAGCTGAGAGATCGCTCTTCAGAGCTGAAATACGTGCGACTATGCTTGGAAACCAGATTCACCGTTTGATTTTGCTCTCTCCTCTTGGCTCTCGACTGAATTTTTACGGGTGGGATCGGTCTATTTCGCGGCGGGCGCGCTGACCCAGCGCACCGCGTTGGCGACGATGCGGCGAAACTCTGGTTTCTCCACGTCGTAGGCGTAGCCGAGTGCGAGGTGAAACAGTCGTGCGCCGCGATGGACGCGCGTCCACGCGACAGGCGTGGTGCCGTGGTGTGTTTCCCCCTCCAGGATCACCGTGACATCGGCGGCCATGGGCCCATAGCGGTAGAGATCGCAGCGCGTCGTGAAGGACTCGCCGCCGACCCAAATGGGGTGCGGTCGGAAGAGGAGCTTTTCGGCGTCGCCGAAATTTCCGCCCTGTGGTCCGCCGTATTTTGCGCCGAGAATCTCGGTGTCGAAGTCAGGCCAGTTTTCCCACGCATGGCTGGTCGAGCGCAAGGCGACGAAGCCCTTGCCCGAGGAGAAGAAGTTTCGGAGGACGGCGAGGTTATGCGGATTCGGCGACTTGCGCCGTACAAAGAAAATGGCGACGTCGGCGTCGAGCACGCGATCGATGTCCCGGAAGCCCGCGGTCTCCGGGTCCCACGTGAGCACCGTGCAGTTCATCGCATGATCTGATGCGAGGTAAAGGGCGACGCCGGCAAGTGTGCGGTCGGTGGCGTAGGGCGCGGAATCGTTGGCCCCCGAGACGAGACACACGCGAAGCGGTGCGGCGGCGGAAAGCGTGGCGGCGAGCATGGCGAACGTTGCCAGAAAGGATGGGACGCGCAGGAAACGATGACAACGGAGCCGAGACGGGGAGGGCATAGTGGGGTTGGTTCGGTTGCGAGAAGGAGAAGGAGAACGAGAATGAGAACGAGAATGCGAACGCGAACGAGAGTGCGGGGGGGGAGTCGGCGGGTTTGGGCCGAGCGAAGGGGAGGTGGGCTTGCCGTGGCGGCGCGGTGACCGGGAAAGATTGTCGCAGGAGGGGGCCGGGTGGGCGCGGCTTACTTCAGCACGCGAAACATGCTCGTGTAGTCGTCGGTCCAGAGCGGAATGGTGTTGGGGACAGAAGGAGTCGAGCTGGCGGCGTTGCGCAGCGCGTAGTTATCCATGAAGGCGCGGTTCTGGCTGAGCACCACAAAGGTCGAGCCGTAGAGCCACCAGGCACCCTCGTCTTCGTCGTCGCTGCCGTCTTCGCATTCGATCGTGTGGTACCGGAAGCCGATGGCGCGTGCGGCGTTTTCCACCACGGGCCGGAGGTCGAGGTAGCGGTTGGAAATATTCACAATGATCACGCCGTCGGGCTTGAGGTGGCGGAGGTAAATGGCGAAGGCCTCGCGAGTGAGTAGGTGCACGGGCACGGCGTCGCTGCTGAAGGCGTCCATGATCAGGAAATCGAAGTTCTGGGGTGGCTCACGTTCCAGCGAGAGGCGGCCGTCGCCCATGACGAGCTCGATCTGAGCGTCGCTCCTAGCGAGGTAGCTGAAGGGTTTCTCGGCGAGCTGCTTCACGGCGGGATCAATCTCGTAGATGCGCAGGTAATCGCCCGGTTTGCCGTAGGCGGCGACGGTGCCGACGCCGAGACCGAGGAGGCCGATGCGTTGGTTTTGCTGGCGTGGAAACGTTCGCAGGGCGAGGCCGAGTCCGCTGCGCGCACCGAAATACGAGGTGAGCGTGCGCGCGCGTTCGGGGGCTACGAATTGGACGCCGTGGGTGATGCGTCCGTGCAGCAGCAAGCGGTAGTGAGTGGAGGGGTCTTCCGGGCCGTATTCCTGCACGGAGAGGACGCCGTAAAAGTTTCGCGCACTCAGGAGTGAGCCGCGCGATGTTTCGTGAATCTGCACGCCGAGCACGACCATCAGCCCGACGAGTCCGAGGCCGAGCAGGCCGCAGGTGGCGCGATGGCCGTTCAGGGGTTGCGCGCGCCGGCGCAGCAATGCGACGAGGGCGGCGAGCAGTCCGGCGGCCAGCCAAACGGGCCAGTGCAGCCCGGCGTGTTGCGTGCTGGTCCAGAAGTATTCGACGGTCGAAAACAGCGCGGGTGGCTTCGTGCGCAGCCACGCGACGACTGGGGTCATGGTTTGATCGGCCCCGTAGACCGCGCCGACGGCGAGCAGCACCGCGAGCACGCGCCAACGTCGTGGGCTCAGCGCCGCGTGGTCTTGGGCAGAGATAACGAGCAAGAGCGCGACCAGCAACGCGAGACTGAAGTGCAATTCGTAGTAGTTGTTGAAAACAGCCGGGGCGATGAGCGCGACGAACAGTCCGCCCAGCGCGCCCCCGGCGGCGATGAACAGGTAGAACTCAGTGAGGTGTGTTGGGTGGGGCTTGAGGCGATAGAGCTCTCCGTGGCAGATCATGGAGCCCACCCAAAGAGCGGCTGAATAGATCACGACCTGTTGCACGATGGGCATGTCGGGGCCTTCGAACAGCGCGAGGCACACGCCGATCAGGGCGGCGCCGAGGAGGAGCGTGAACCAGAAACGTGAATACCAGCGCGGACTGTCGAAACTGATGATAAACGACAGGAGATACAACGCGAGCGGCAGCACCCAGAGAAAGGGAATCGAGGCAACGTCCAGACACATCTTGTTCGTGCCGGCGAGCAGGAGCGTCGAGGCCACGGCTGGCAGGCAGATCCAGAGGGCGCGTTGGTAGGCGGTGGGAGGCGGGATGTCGGCGGGTGCTTCGGCGGAGGCGGCGGATGGCGTTACCGCGTCGGCATTTTTCCAGATCCGCCACGCACAGAAGCCGCAGCAGGCGGCGTAGAATCCGAGGCCCCATGACCAGAATTGGGCCTGCGCGAGCCGGGTGAAATTTGTTTCGAAGTAAAACGGGTAGCTGATGAGCGCGAGGAGCGAGCCGACGTTCGAGAGCGCGTAGAGGCGGTAAGGAGAGGTGCCGGGTGACGTCCGGCGAAACCATGCTTGGAGGAGCGGGCCGGTCGCGGAGAGAACGAGGTAGGGCAGGCCGAGGCTCGCCGTGAGCAAGGCGAGGATACGCCAGGCGGGATCGTCACCGGCGGCGGGCTTCCATGCGTCACTCGGGGTGATTGGTAGCGACGCGAGCGCGGCGGCGAGAAGGACGACGTGGAGAATCGCCTGCGTGCGGGGCTTCAGGTAGCGGCTGACGGCGTGGGCGTAGGCGTAACCGCCGAGGAGCAGTAGTTGAAAAAACAACATGCACGTCGTCCACACGCCGGGCCCGCCGCCGAACCACGGGAGGATGTATTTACCAGCGAGCGGCTGGACTTGGAAGAGGAGAAACGCACCGGTGAAGATGGTGAGGGCGAAGGCGGGCATGAAGGGAAGAGCCAACGTGCGGTGAATCGCCCTGAAGATGAAGCGTAAAGAGGCAGGGGCCCCGCTCAGGGGTGCGATTCAAACAGTGCCGACGATCCACTGGACTTCCGCCAGCGGACGGCCTACCGAAATCCAAAACCGACCAGACGTTGGGATCACTTCTTCGCGGCCGGCGCTGCGTCGAGCTTGGCTGACTGCCAGGCAAGGAAACGCCACGCGCCCTTTTCGAAGCGGTAGGCGGCGAGGACGCTCAGGTAGAGCTCGTTGTGCGGGGCGGTCTTGCCGAGCTGCACGCGGCAGCGCGCGGTCATCAACACGAGCCCCGGCGAAACCTCGCGGAATTCGCGCTGCTCATAAGTGACGGAATGATAGACCGACCGGCCGGCCGAAATCGCGGCGACAAACGAGGTCTTCGTATCGGGTTTGCCGTTGGAGTGGACGTAGAGGAGATCGTCCGAAAAGACCTCGGCGAGTTTCGCCGGGTCGGCCGAAATCATCGCGGCGACGCGCGCATCGTCGGCCGCGTGCCAGACGGCGGCGGGATCCGTCGCCGCCTGAGCGGTGGTGAGCGCGAGTGCGAGAACGAGGAGGGTTGCGGAGAAAAGCGGGGATTTCATGGGAATGGGCGGGAGCCTGAGTTGACGATTAATGTGCTTAGGGAAATCGGGGCGACGGAAGGGTTACTGACATTGCGGGGCAAGGCGGACGTCAAGGCGCGAGCCGTCGCGGCGGTTGAGGGCGCGCTATTTTCGTAGCTCGCTGGGCGCGGCGCGCATTTTTTCCCTCGCCCGGAGCAGCACGCGGAGCGGGTGCAGTTCCTCGTCGAGCGTGAGCGGCATCGCGGTGCCGGTGACGAGATGCGCGGCAACCGCGTCGAAATAATCCAGCGCCGGCGCGGCTGCGAGCGGCTCGACGATCCGCCCGGCCGTGACGAGGCGGGTGCGCGCTCCGCCATCGACCGACTCGATGAAGCCCGTGGTGCCAAAGACCCGCAGGGTTTCGTTGCCGTGCGGAAGCGTCGTGCCCGGTGGGTTCAGGTAGTTGATGATGATTGTGGCGATGCCGCCATTTTCGAGTTCGGCCTGGGCGGCGCCGGCGATTTTTCCCTCGCCCGCATCCTTCGCGGGTTTGCCGAACGCGGTCTCCCAGCCGGCGATCGACTTGATGCGCACGCCGCCGACGTGCTCGACCAGACGCGCCGCGTGGATGCCCACCTGTAAGAACATCCCGCCATCGATCGCCTCGTCCTGCGAACGCGCGGCGCCGTAGCGATAGGATTTTTGCACGAATATCTGGATCACCTCGCCGACCGCGCCCTCGCTCACGAGCCGCCGCATGATCGCGTAGCTGGGCGCGAAGGCCGTGCCAGCCATCTCGTGAAACTGTTTTCCGCTGCGCCGCGCCGCCGCGAGAATCTGATCGAGCTCCGTCTCGGTGAGCGCGGCGGGCTTTTCCGCATAAATGTGTTTGCCCGCTTCGAGGCCGCGGATGGCGTCGCGCGCCTGATCCGCCCGCCGCGGTGAGCAGAGCGAAACCAGCTCAACCGTCGGGTCTGCCAGCAGGGCTTCAAGCGACGCATGGCGCGTCACGCCCTCGGACAATGTCGTGGTCGCCCGCAATCCCGCGACCGCCACGAGCCGCGCATGGGGATGGTTGGCGAGTTTCGCCGTAGTGACTTGGTGGCCGTTGGCGCCGTAGAGGCCGACGCCGATCTTTTTCGGCGCCGCCGGCTCTGCGGCTCTGACTCCGAGCGCCGCGACGACGAATAGGACTGCAACCACGCAAAACGGAGCGTGCGGCCTCCTCCGGCGGAGTAGGGCAAAGGCGACAGTGGCAACGGCGGATTGAGGAGAGTTGATCACACGCGTTGGGGCCGAAGCCACCGCCCCAACAACGGAGCAAGGGAAGGCCCAATCGAACTTTACGGATTGAAACGGGTGGCGTTACGGGGGAGGGGGCGAACGCCGGCGGTTTCCGTCATGCCGGAAACGCGCCGACTCCCCCGCGCCGACTCAGAACCGCCCGTTCACGCCGACGTTGATCGTGATGAAATTGTAGTTAATGGTCGAAGGTTGGTTCCGGAAGCCGCGGTAGATCACCTGCGGCTCGTTGAAGAGGTTGGAAACATCAAGCGTCAGGCCCAGCTTGGGATTCACTTGGTAAGAAAGGCCGAGGTTGACGGTATCCATCGCTTGGCGCCAGCGATTGCGGCCGACGGTCGCGGCCGAGTATTCCGCGATGTAATCGCCGGTCCAATTATAGAGCACGCGCGTGCCAAAACGCTTATAGCGCCAAGATATCATCACGTTGGCGGCTCTAGGGATGAAGCCGACTACCTGCCCGCTACTGAGATTCGTCGTGCCGCCAAAATTTCCGTGTGTGTCGAGCATGGTGTAGTTGACGGAGCCGCTCAAACCCTTGAGCAGGCCGGGGAGAAAGGTGAACTGCTGCTGATAGCTGAACTCCCAGCCCTGCACGTAGGCCGTGCCGGCGTTGGCTGACGTGTACTGCGTGAAGTTCACGTAGTCGCCATTGTAGCCGTTATCCTGGCCGGAGGCCACGGTGCCGATGTTGATGTTTCGGACGATGTAATCCTTGATCGTTTTCTTGAAGAACCCGACCGAGAAATTGCCCACGGGCTCAAAGTAGTAGTCGAGCGAGGCATCCCAGTTCTTCGCGTCCTGCGGCAGCAGGCTCGGGTTGTTGATCGTCAGCGACTGGTTGGTCTCGTTGACCGTCTCGTTGGGGAAGAGCTCGCCAAAGCCCGCGCGACCAAAGCTGCTGGACCACGCCAGGCGGGCCTTGAGGTTCGGCGTGACATCGTGGGTCAGATGGATGCTCGGGAAATATTTAGTGTAGTCACCCTGGATAACGCGGCGGGTATTCGCGTAGTCGCTCGTGACGGCCGCCAGCGGATTCGCCACCTGTTGCGCCGCCGTGCTGCCCACGCGGGAGCGCACCCAGCCGAAGCTATCGTCTTCGGTTCGCTCCATACGCACCCCGCCCAAGAAACTCGTACGGCCGAGAATGCCTTCCCGCCCGAATTTCCCTTGGGCCATCAGGTAGGCGGCCCTGACAGTCTCCGTGACACTCCGCGTCCCCGTGTATCTCTGCTGGAGCGCGTAGTAGAGGTCCTCCGACCACAGCGCCGGATCCTTCGGAGTGCGCTCGCTGATAAACATCGAAGTGGTCCACTGCGGTATTTTCCGGCCGGTCTTAACCTCGTTATACATGATGGTGGTCGGGTCGGACGGCAGGGAAGTCGTGCCGAGATAATTCCAACGCCGGCTGCGGCTCTCCGTCTGCGCCAAGGTCTCACGCCATTGTGCACCCGTCTTCAACGCCAGCGGGATCGCGGTGGGCAGTTTGTATTGTACATTGAAGCGGGCTTCACGCACCCGCTGGTCGTTTTGACCGTTACTATTCAACAACTGGCCGCTGGGACGGTAATTCGCCGGGTTCGTGAAATCCGGTCCGCCGTTCTGGATGAAGCTCGGATGCAGCAGCGATTTCGAGGTGTCGAGGATCCAGCCAGCCCCGACCAGACGGTGCGTCAGTTCGCCGCCCTGACCGTTGCCGTTGTTCAGGTTAGTCCGCGCATAATACGCCGCATAGTCGATCTGCAGCGGACCGAAGTCCTGCTCCGCCGCCAGATCGAGCCGACGCATGCGGACCGCGTAGTTGTTCGGACCGCGGTTCTGCATTTCAATCAGTGAGGTGGGCACCGGACGGATCGTCGTGATCTTGTCGGTGAAGCCCGGGACGACACTCGTCGTGTCGCTGGGCACGGTGTTCTGGGTCTGAGTGCTATACGCGCGGGTGATGTAGCGGCGCCGGAATTGCTCGTTGTTGTCGTTCGCCGTGGCATTGACCGACATCTTGGTGTTGGCCGAGAGCCGGTAGTCGGTCTTGATGTTAAGACTCGCCTGCGTGCGGTTGTTGATGTTGTCGAAGGTTTGGTAGCTCCACACGTAGGCCGGTTGGGTCGTCGTATTCTGATAGTCGCGATCCGTCTGATGGAAGCCGACGGCATTTTCGCTGTAGAATATGTTCACGTTGACGCCGAGATTCCGCTTCCCGCCGAAAACATCGAAGACCTCTTGGTAACCGAAACTCAACAACGGGTGCGCGCTGTGCTTCTCCCGCAGCGGAATTTGATCGGTGAAGGAGGGCGCGATCCGGGACGAGAAGCTGTAGGTCATCCGGCGTTTTTCCTTCATGCTGAGCGTCGAGCGGGACTTGAGGTTGACGGTGCCGCCGAGCGAGTCGGCGTTCTTGTCGGGACGGTGGCCTTTCACGAGCTCCAACTGGTCGAACAGGGCACCGGAAATGCTCTGCATTTCGAAGGCGCGGCTGCTGCCCAACGAGGTCACGAGCCCGCCATCGATCGTGACGGTGTTGAGCCCGGCGCCCATGCCGCGGATGTTAAAATTATAGGCCAGCCCCTCGTCGGTGGGGCTGCCGGCCACACCGGGGAGCCGCATCAACACTTCGCCCGCGCTCATGTTGGGCAGATTGCCGAAGGAGTCCATCGAGACGACAGTGGTGTGATTGGGAGCGTTGCGCTGCGCGGTGATGGCCGCTGCGCCACCCTCGCGCTCGCCGCTGACCTTGAAGGCCTCCAGTTTATAGACACCCGTGGTCAAATCGAAGTCGCGGACGGCGCGCTGCCCCGGCGAAACCGTGACCTGCGCGCGCACGGAATCGAGGCCGATGTAGGAGACGAGGACCTCGTGCGTGCCGGCCGGCACGCCCGCGAGCATGAAACGCCCGCTGTTGTCGGTGAGCGCGTTCAGTCCGAGCGCCGGCACCATAACGCGAGCGCCCTCGAGCAAATTGCCGGTGGCGGTGTTGCTCACCGAGCCGGTCAGGCTGCCGGCATCGGCCGCGTGGGCGAGTGGGCTGGCGAACGCGCAGGCGAGGCCGGTGAGCAGGGTAAACAGCCACGCAGAGCGGCCGAAGAGCAGACGGGATATTTGAGTCAGGTTCATGGGGGTTACTGTTTGGGTGGTGGTGAAAAATAATCCGGCTATGCTCGCAGCGGACTGCTTGAAGATGAACTGCGCGGTGGCGCATTTCGGATGCGGGGTCGAGGTTGAAATTCGGTGGGAAATTATCGGGATACAACCTAAAAAAGGGCGATCAAACCGTCCGGTCCTGATGGGCGCAGTTACTTCCGCTTCACGTGCTCCGGAAAATCGCGGGTGTAGCGTACGAGCAGGCGGGCCATGTCGTTCGGCACGATGTAGATTTTTCCGCGCACGTCTTTTGTCTCGCCCGGCTGCAATCCGCCGATCCGAAAATCCGCGTGGAGGGCCACAAAAAAAACAAGAAAATGGGGTCAGGCTTTGGGGTTTGGGGTCAGGTCCAATTTTTTGCTGAGCGCGGCATCCGGGGCGCGCGTCCACGCGGCCACCTTGCGGCTGACTTCGTGCAGGTTGCCGAGCTGCAACGCCGTGCCGAGCCAGCGGTTGGTTGCGGTCGTGCGCGCCTTTAGCGCCGCTGCGAGCGCGAGTTTCCATCTGGCGGACTTTCCCGCTGCCTTCAGTTCGTCCGCCGTGCGACTCAATGTCCTCAGGAGCTTTTCCAAGGTCTCCTGCCAGACGGCTTCCTGCGCGACCCGCGTTGCGTTCGTCATTCGC
>SYGN01000274.1 GCA_005799525.1 Opitutaceae bacterium
AATCCCGGCAACTCCGGTGGCGCCCTCGTCGATATCCACGGTCGCCTCCTCGGCATCAACACCGCCATCCTCAGCCGCAGCGGTGGCTTCCAAGGCGTCGGCCTCGCCGTCCCCGCAAACCTCGTCAGCCAAGTCGCCGACAGCCTCGTCAAGACCGGTAAGGTCACCCGCGGCTACCTCGGCGTTAATCTCAACACCCTCACGCCGGCCCTCGCCGAAGCCTTCAGTCTGAAGGATAACAAAGGCGCGCTCGTGGCCGCCACCATCCCCGGCAGTCCCGCTGCCAAAGCCGGCCTCAAAGACGGCGACGTGATCACCGCCCTCAACGGCCAGCCCGTCACTGACCCGAATAGTCTCAAGAACCAGGTCAGCTCCTTCGCCCCCGGCACTACGCTCACTCTCGACGTCCTCCGCTCAGGCAAGACAACCCAGTTCGCCGTCACGACCGCTGAAAAACCCGGTGCCGAGCGCATCGGCAAGGGTGGCCTCGACTCCCTCTCGAAACAGAACAGCAGCGACGGCGAGGGCGTGCTCAACGGGGTCGCCGTCGAGGACCTCGATCGCACCGGTCGCCGTGACATGAATTTCCCGGCCAAACTCAAGGGCGCGCTGATCACCCAGGTCGCACCCAACTCAGCCTCGGCCCGAGCCGGCCTCAAACCCGGCGACGTCATCCTCGAAATCAACCGCGAGCCCGTCACCAGCGCGAAAGATGCCGTGGAGCTCAGCACCAAAACCCAGAGTAAGAAAACGCTCCTCAGGCTCTGGTCCCGAGGTAACACTCTCTTCGTCGTCGTCGATGAAACCGGCACCGACAAAGACAAAGACGGCCAGCAGTAAGCGCCCCCGTGGGGCCGCCGCTCGTCGGCGCGCCGCTCCGAACACGTCAGTCACTAATCCGGCATCGGTCTTCTTGACTAAGACCGGTGCCGGTTTTCCTTTCCGCCCTTTCCAACCGGCCCTAGTCCGCCACAATCGACTCCTTCTCTATGCGCATTCTCGTCGTCGAAGATGATTCCAAAATCGCCTGCTTTGTCGTGCGCGGCCTCAAGCAATCCGGTTACGCGGCCGACCACGCGCCCGATGGCGAGACCGGCCTGGCCCTCGCCGATTCCACCGACTACGACGCCATGATCGTCGACGTGATGTTGCCCCAACTCGACGGTATTAGTCTCGTCAAGCGCCTCCGCGCCGCCCGCCGAGTCACCCCCGTCCTCTTCCTCAGCGCCAAGAGTTCCGTCGATGATCGCATCCGCGGCCTCCAAGCTGGCGGCGACGATTACCTAACGAAGCCGTTCGCGTTCTCCGAGCTTCTGGCCCGCGTCCACGCCCTCATCCGCCGCGCTTCACAGTCGCCCGAAGCCACCCGCCTCGCCTGCGGTGACGTTACCCTCGACCTCGTCACGCGCGAAGTCACTCGCGCCGGCAAGGCCGTCGATTTGCAACCCCGCGAATTTACGCTCCTCGCCTTCCTGCTCCGCCACGCCGGCCGCCCCGTCAGTAAGACCATGATTCTCGAACACGTTTGGGACTACAGCTTCGATCCACAAACCAACGTCGTCGACGTCGTCATCTCCCGTCTCCGCGCCAAGGTCGACCCCGACCACACGCGCCTCGAAACCGTCCGCGGTGTCGGCTACGTCCTGCGTCCCCATGTCTGAGCTTCACCTATCGGCCGAGGGCACAAAGTCCGATCCGGATCGGCGCTCAGCTCTCAGCGGTCAGCGCTCCACTTTGACGCCTCCGCGTGCGGCGCTCAGCTCTCAACGCTCAGCCATCAACTTTCTGCCCCGCCTGCGCCAGTCCCTCGCGCTGCGCCTCGCCGCACAATACGCCCTCGTCTTCGCGCTCAGCAGCGGAGTTCTCTTCGGGGTACTCTATTGGACACTGGCCGAATCCCTTAACGCCCGCGAACTCGCAGGCCTCGAGCGCCAGGTGCGCTCCCTCGCTGATGCCTTCACTCGCGGCTCTCCTGTCGACGTAATCGCCCGCGTGAAAAACAACCCGTCACCCGAAATGAGTGCGTCGTTCGTGCGCCTCATCGCGCCTGACAGCTCCGCCTTTTTCCAAAAACTTCCTGACGACTGGATCGAGACGCAGATCAAATCGATTCCCTTCGGACCCTTCACCGTCAACCAAGAGGTCCGCACCGAACGCATCCCCCAATCCGCCCTCCGCGATTACTCCATCGCCACCTACCAATGGCCCACGGGCTGGCAGCTCCAAGTCGGCCGCATCCTCGATAGCCGCGCCGTGCTCCTCGCCCCGTTGAAACGCGCCTTCGCCCTCGTCGGCGCCGGCGCACTCGTCCTCTCCTTTGCCACCGGCATCGTCCTCGCTTGGCGCGCCACTCGCCCGCTCCGCGCCGTCGCCGCCACCGCTCGCCGCATTCTGGAAACCGGCGACCTTGCCGCGCGGGTCCCCTCCTCCGGCAGCCGCGGCGAACTCGCCACCCTCGTCACCCAGCTCAACACCCTCCTCGACAAAAACGCCGCACACGTGCGCGTCCTGCGCGAAACCCTCGACAACCTCGCGCACGATCTCCGCACTCCGCTCACTCGCCTCCGCGGCACCGCCGAACTCGCCATGCAGGACGCCGGCGATCCCGCTGAAGCCCGCGCCGCGTTGGCCGATTGCGTCAACGAATCCGACCGCGTCCTCCACCTGCTCGAAGTCCTCCTCGATATCTCCGCCGCCGAAGCCGGCGTGTTGAAACTCAACCGTGACCACCTCGACATCTGCACGCTCGTCGAACGCGCCGCCGACCTCTACCGCGAAGTCGCCGAGGAAAAAGCCATCACCGTCATCGTCGACCAACCCGCCCCTGCCGAGTGCCCAGCCGACGCGATCCGCCTCGGCCAAGCGATCAACAACCTCGTCGACAACGCCCTCAAATACACACCCGACGGCGGTACCGTCACCCTCACCACCATGATTGAACGGGGCTCGGGCGTCGCGCCCGTCAGTCCCCGCGACCACATCGTCATCACCGTCGCCGACACCGGACCCGGCGTGCCCGTCGCCGAGCGGACCGCGATCTGGCGCCGCCTCTATCGCGGCGATAGCAGCCGCTCCCAACGCGGCCTCGGCCTCGGTCTCAGTCTCGTGAAAGCCATAGTCGAGTCCCACGGCGGCACCGTGGCCATCACCGACGCCCCTCGCGCCGGCGCGCGTTTTACGCTGCGCCTCCCGGTTTAGAAAGACCTCGCTCCACATCGAGCCGGGTCGATGCAGTACGGGGCGATCGCTTGCCGACGTGCCGCTGCGCGACGGAAAAACACGGCTTGGCTGCAAGCGCGCGGCCCACCATCGATCCGTTTCCGCGAATTCATTAGTGGACGCTGGTCGGACTGTATGCATGAAGCTCATATTAACGTCAGGTGAGTTTTTTAATTCTGGTCGCTGCAAGCGTGAGCGAGGGGTATTTCGACTATCGTCCAAAGATCACGAGCCGTTAGTATTATTCCACGCTGCGCCCAAGATGAGCTAAATGACGGACTCTTGTAGGAGCTTGCTTGTGGGCGATGGGCAGCGCGACCGACCGCGGTCGCAACGTGCAGCCCGACCGAGGGCGGTCACGCTCCCACAAAATCGCCTGCAAGCAGGCTCCTACAACCAAGCCGGTAAAGCTTATCTTGAACGCAACCTAGACTGAGCTCGCGAATGAGCTCGCGAGCGGAGAAACGAGAGTGGGCACGGCCGGCGCAGCGACGGCGAGAGGTTGCGTGCACCGTACCGGTTGCGCTGCGACGGGAACCTACTTTGGCAAACGAGTTACGGGCGCGGTTGCCGAGGTCGGCGCGACCACCGTGGGCGGCGCGGCGGACTTGCGCCGCTCCATGATTTCTAGGGGATTCGCGGGGAGGGATTTTTCGTCCACGTAGCGGGCGAGGTCGCGCATCGCGATCACGGTGAACCCTTCAGCGTGGAGCCACGCCATATACTCCTCGAAGCGCTCGCGCGGGGTGTTGACCCACGGATGTTCGCCATCGGGGACGCCGTGAAATTGCAGCACCGCAATGCGGCCGTCGCGCGCAAACGCGACGGCGCGTTGGAGATTTTCCAGCGACCAAGTCGGGCGGGCGTCACCGGTAGTGGGAATGAGCAGCGGGTGATCGGCGCCGGGCTCATAGGCGACGCCACCCCCGACGGCGTAGGGCACCTCGGGCTCCCCACCGCGACGGGTGAAACGGATACCCGCTTGTTGTAACACAGGGAGGGCGGCGAGATGAAACTTGTTGCCGGGCCACGCGAAACTAACGGGCGTCGGGATACCCTCCTCGCGACAACGCACGGCGATCACCGCAAGCTGCTCCGCGAGCCGTGGCACGGTTTTCTCAGTGATGCTGAGGTGGTCGCGGGTGTGGTTGCCAATCTCAAAGCCGTCGCGGTGCAGTTCGGCGATCTGCCCCCAAGTGAGGTAATCTTTTTTGTTCGTCGGAAATGTGAAGCCCTCCGTGATGAAAAACGTGGCGCCGAAGCCGTAGCGTTTCAGCACGGGCCGGGCGACGGCGTAGTGCGAGGCGGAGGAGTCATCGAAGGTGAGGACGACGAGTTTGTCGGGCACCGCAGGTGCGGCCGGCATGACCGAACGGAAAAACGGGAACAGACTTATGGCGGCAACGAGCGTTGCGAGAGAGCGTCGGGCGGGGTGAAGCATGGAGGGATGCTGGTGAGGCTGCGCGCAGGGAAACGGGCCGGGCCCCAAAGACAACGTTGAAGCCGACGAGCCGGTCCGCATCGTTGCGTGCATGAGCACTTCATTTCGTTTCCTTGCCGTGGCCTGCGTGGGCTTCGGCGCTGCGGTGAGCGCCTTCGCTGCCGAGGCGGCGAAGGTCCATGCGGCAGAAAAATGGCTGCCGTTGTTCGACGGAAAGACCCTGACGGGTTGGATGCCATCGGAGTTCGAGTCTGGCGGTGCGGTGAAAGTGGAGAACCCGTTTCGCGGGGGGCCGGGGGCCATCGTGATCGCCGCGGGCACGACGTTGTCGGGGTTTACATGGACGAAAGGAGGCGAGCTGCCGCGCGAAAACTACGAGATCACGCTCGAGGCGATGAAACTCACAGGGAGCGATTTTTTTTGCGGCCTCACGTTTCCCGTCGGGAAATCGGCGTGCAGCCTGATCGTCGGCGGCTGGGGCGGGATGGTGATCGGGCTCTCAAACATCGACCACATCGACGCATCGGAGAATGAAACCACGCAGGGGCGCGAGTTCAAAGACGGACGTTGGTATCGTGTGCGCGTGCGCGTCTCCGGCGACAAGATCGAGGCCTGGATCGATGACGAAAACGTGATCGATGTCGAAATCAAGGGACGAGTCATTTCACTCCGGCCGGGAGACATCCAGCAATCGCTGCCGCTCGGCGTGGCGACCTACATGACGAGTGCGGCGGTGCGGGATATCCGGCTACGGCGCTTGTGAAGAGCGATCGGAGGAGGGGCGAACAACCGCCTACTTTCCGTTTGCTGCGCTTGTAACGTTATTGCTTCATTCGCGTCCTCTCTCCGTCCCCATGCCGCTCGCTCGCCCACACCGTCGCTCACCTGCGTTTACGCTCCTCGAGTTGTTCACGGTGATGGCGGTCGTGGCCTTGCTCGCGACGATCAGTCTCGGGGCCATCAGTAGCACGAAACAACGGGCGAATATGGCGCGGGCCAAAGCCGAACTCGCCCTGCTCGTCCAAGCTCTGGAGGGCTTTAAGCGCCACTATGGTGACTACCCGCAGACCGGGCCATCGGCTCTGAATTCCCAACGCGTTACCGGTACGGTCGGGGCCGCCACCGCCCAAGCGATGCTGTTTAATTCTCTCCTAGGTGTTTATGGACCGAGGGTCGCTAGCGGTGGTCGCCTCAACGGGCCCCGGTTGGTGGATATTCAGAAATTCAAACTAGAGGTCGAACCGACAACCGCCCAGCTTGCCAATTTCGGTGTTCCGAGTGGCTCACCCCCGGCCAAGAACCTTTTCAACAGCGCCTTTCTGGACCCGTGGGGTAATCGTTACCTTTATTTTTATCGCGCCGCCACCGTCCCCGGACGCCCGCCTGCGACTTGGAGCGCGCCTTCCTTCATCCTTTATTCAACCGGGCCTACCGGCGGCGATTTGAGCAAAAATAAACCCGTTCCCAACGCGCTTGGCATTTTTTCGGGAACCACCCAGACCACTGGCGATAACGCCGATAATATCTACGCCGACAAACTCCCATGAGCTTCCTTCGCCGCAGTTCTCAGCCGTTCCGCGCCCCGCCTAGCTTCACCTTGATCGAACTCCTCGCCGTGATCGCAGTCATCGGCATTCTGACGTCGATTCTCATCCCGACCATCGGTGGCGCGCGCGTTGCGGCGAACAAAGCGAAAACACGCACGCAATTCAGCCAGTGGGGCACGGCCTTCGAGGCCTTTAGACAGGAATACGGCAACTACCCGCAGTTCGCCACGAACGGTCCCCAGAAAGTCGTCAACCCGCCCGGCACCGCGACCCAGACCACGGGTAACCATCTCTTTCATGATTTACTCGCCGGCACCCGGCGCGACGGTTCGGCGCTCACCGGGGCCCTGACCGGGAGCCCTTTGCCTGCGATCGCTCAAAACCCCCGCCGTATCCGTTTCGTCAGCTTCACCGATGCCGACTTCGTACTCGCCGCCGACGTTACCGCCGGTCGCAACACAAACGCGCAGCTCAATTATGTCCGTGACGCATTTAACAATACGTCCATCGCGGTTATCACCGACAGCAATCTGGACGGTGTGATCAACGCGCGCGACACGACCGGCGGTTACCCCGGCGTCGTAGTTTCCGGTGGCACCGCGACCATCCGGCCAACGACCGTGGTGACAACGGCCCAGACTGGCGGTATCCACGCCGGCGTGATTTTTTACTGCGCCCCTCCCGGGGCCGTGACGGAAAACGACCTGATCATGAGTTGGAAATGACGCCGACTCCGACTGTGTCCGCCCCTCACCCCTCAAGTCTCCGCCGTGGACCGCGGCTCTGTGCGCTTCGTCGTGGCTTCACCCTGATCGAAGTCATGACCGTAGTCGGCCTCATCGTGATTCTCGTGGGGGGCTCCAGTTTTGCGCTGCGGGATAAGGCCGGCAGTTCTCTGACCAGCGCGCAGAATACGCTCGCTGCTCTCGTTGGCCAAGCCCGGGCCCAAGCGGCGGTCAATCAGACCGAAGCCCGACTCCTCGTTTACGCCGTGCGCACGCCGGCCGGTGATGTCGAAAAATATCTGCGCCTCCTCCAAGTCTTCATCGCCAGCCCGCAAGGCTCCACCACGTGGGTTCCTGTCGGCAGCCCCGTGTATCTGCCCCGCGGAGTGTTTCTCGTGCCGACGCCCACGACCGGACTCCTTGCTGCGGGTGTCGTTTGGCCGACCAATCCCGCCCCCCTTTCGACTCTCGGCACGGCGGCAAATCCAAACCAGCCGGTCGGCACCGCCTTCAACGGCGCCGGCACGGTTTTTTTCCTCCAATTCAATCCGGATGGATCGCTCAGCCCCGCCGCCAATCCGTATATCAAACTTGCGCTCACTACCGGTGGATTCGCGGCGAACAATCTTCCCGCCTTCAACAACGCCAATGCCGTGCGCGGCCTCATCATCCGCCCCAGCGGCGCCGTTTCCTTCGTCAACGACGCGAGCGGTTTTTGATGATGAACGACGTGCATCCCCATCGTAGGGCCAGCGCTCGCCGCCGCGCCGCCCCGCCAAATCTCGCCATTGGTCAGGGCTCGTGCGCTGAGCTCTCGGCGCTCAACGCACCACTGCCGCGCCGCGTCACCCGCGCCTTCAGCCTCATCGAAGTCGTCGCCGCCGTCGGCATTTTTTCCATCGGGATGGTCGCGGTGATCGGCCTGTTTGCTCCAGTAGCCAAGTCAGTCGGGAACCTGGCTGATGCCGAGGCGGCCACCAACGTCGCCGCACTGCTTGCCAGCCGACTCCAGGGTCAGCCGATTTCCTTTGTGGGTACCCTGATGAAAGTCTCCAACGGCCCCAGTCGCCACCAACTCACGGATACAGACAATAATCCCAACTCGCCAACCGCTGATCCACGGGCCGATCTGCAACTGCTGTTCGCGAGTCGCGACGGTTCAAAGATTGCGGGCTATGACAATCCCGCAGTCTGGGGTGCGACGGATACCGAAAAGTTTTTCGAGATTGCCCTGATTCGCAACGAAACCCTCTCGCCCGCGACTCCGGCCGCCGATCCCTCCTCACCCGATTTGCCCGTCAACCCGGACGACACGGCAGCATTGATTGCTTACACCGCCCGCATTCGTTGGCCGGCGTTCGTCCCCGACGCGACGCCCACCAACCCCAAACGCGCGTTGCCCGCTGGCTTCAATCCGAGCGGAGCGGTGCGCTTCGATAACAGCCAGAAGCAGGTGTTCTTCTTCTCCGGCGTAGTTACCCGTTGATCTGATGCGCTCCGTCTCTCAGCTCGTGGTCTCGCCCAAGCTCCGCCGGAGCGGCGGCGGATTCACGCTCATGGAACTTATGGTAGCGGCCGTGATCACCGCTGTCATCGTCGGGTTCATCGTCGCGATTGTGAGCAAAGTATCCGGCTTTTGGACGCGCACCTCCGGCAAACTCTCGGCCGGAGCTCAGGCCCGCCACGTCCTTGACCAGCTCGCGCTCGATCTGTCCTCCGCGGCCTACCGCGACGATGGCAACGTCTGGATGGCGGTCGATGTGCTCAATAATTCCAACGGCGGTGCCACCAATCTTTGGCAAATCGCCGCAGCGAACGCCAAACCGGTCGGTGGCGTTTCGCTCGCGATGAATGCGTCCACTCTCTCTACCGCCCGCTTCGGCACCGCTGGAGTTTGGCTGCGTTGCTTCACGACGAAACGCGGCAGTAATGCGACCACCGACGCGACCACACTCTCCGCCCCCGTCGCGGTCGGCTACCAAATCATTCGGCGCCTCAGCTCGCCCACGGCGGTCGGCACAGGAGCAACCAAAACGGCCTACCTCTTCCACCGTTCCGAGGCCCGTCCCGCGACTGCGAACGGTCGCCCGGGGGTCCTCGAATCGGGCTACAACCTTACTTCGGCCGCCTACACCACGAGCACCGCCTCCACTAACAATGGTGCCACCACGGGAGATCCGCGCTCCATCCAAGTTCCGGGCTCACGCACCAATTTCGCGGCGGTGATCGCGGACAACGTCGTTGATTTCGGGATACGCTGCTATGTGCGCGACGCCGCCCAGCCGACCGGGCTGCGGCTCGTGTTTCCGGCGACCAATGAGAACGGCACCGCCAGCAACGTCGCCACGGCACGGCTCCGTGCGCAGCTACCGCCGGGCACGCCCGCGACTTCGGCGAACTACAACTTCGTTTTCCCGGATGTCGTCGATGTCATGGTCCGCGTGCTCACCGACGAAGGCGCGCGGCTCATCAGCACCTTTGAACAGCCCAACTCGCCGCTGACACTTCCTGCCGGTATGAATGCCCAGACGTATTGGTGGCAACTCGCCACGGCCAATTCGGAGGTTTTCACCCGCCGTATCGTGCTTAACGCGAAACCACTCTAACCGTCTTGGCCTCCCCACGCACAAAGCACCCCGTTCGTTTCGAACGCCGTCCCCGCGCCGGCTTCGCACTACTCATTACGATCACGCTGCTCGCGTTTTTGGTGATCCTGCTGGTTGGCCTCGCGGCCTACACGCGTGTGGAGACCGCCGTCGCCAGCAACACCCAACGCCAGTCCCAAGCCCGCCAAAACGCGCTCCTCGCGCTGAACGTCGCCGTGGCCCAGCTCCAAAAACACGCCGGCCCCGACACCCGCGTGACGGCGACCGGTCAAGGGATCGGCAGTGCATCTGCGAAAAATCTCACCGGCGTGTGGGACGCCACGAGCACGGGGCCAACGGCGTTGACCTGGCTCGTCAGTGGCAGTGAAACGACGGGAATCGCGCCCGACGACGTGCTCGCCGCCGCGCCCACCCCGGCGACCACCGCGACGACGGATCAGGAGTTTCTGGTCCGCGAAAAGACGGTGTCCAGCTCGGCCGACTACGTGAAGGTCGCCAAACAAAATCTCCTGACGGTCGGGGTTCCCGGTCAGACGGGTGCAGTCCGTATCGGGCGCTACGCATGGTGGATCGGCGATCAAGGCGTCAAAGCCCCCGTCGCCGTGCCCGACGCAAGTGACACCGTAACGTACGCTCCCTTCGACTCCGCGGACCTTCGCTCGCGTATCCGCCAGCAAATCACGCTCGGCGCCGGTGCCGCCGACGCTGCGGGTGCGCCCGTCTTCGAGCCGCGCGACGTGAACAATGCGGCTCTGGTTGCGAATCAAAAAATCGCCAGCACGACGCAAATCGCGTTTCTAAAGAATGCATCCAATGCCGTGGTCGGCCTCGCCAACGTGCAGCGAAATTTTGTGAACTGGTCGCCCGGCAATTTTGCCGTCCTCGCCAACACCAAGATCGGCGGCCTGCGCGAAGACCTTTCGCTCGCGCCGGGGACCCTGGGGGACGCCTTTGCCGCGTGGGCCAATTACGCGGCCTACATGGAGAGCTTTGGTCCTGCGGCGGTTCCGCCCTCAGACGATGCGGGTAGCACACCGACGGCGGTCCCAGCCGCACCCGCGATCTCGCCACCCTATGGCAGTGATCCCCTGCGCAGGCGCTACCGGTTAACGCCGCCGCATATTTCTGCGGGCGTGGTGCATAGCGTGGCGCCCGTGATGAGTTTTTTTGGCCTGAGCTTCAGCGTGCGCGAGAATGCCGATGACGCGCCCAAAATGGACGTTGCCGTGCGTTGTGTCGTTACCCTTTGGAATCCTTACTCCAGTGCCTTGGTTCCTGAGGACCTCCGCGTGGAAGTTTCGGGGTTGCCGAAAATCCAAGTCGAGGATTCCGCCGGTGGCGATCATCCCGTGAATCTTCAAGAGACGTTGGCGGGCGTCGACGCGCCACTCCGCTTTTATCTGCCGTGGACGTCTGCCGCGACGGCCATCGACCAGCACTCATGGTTACCGGGCCGCGTTTACAGTTGGGCCGCCACGGAGAATTTTAGCGAACCGACCGAGGGAAACCCGATGGTCTTCCACTTTCCTGATGCAACTCCGACCGGTGCCGGCCAGGGCGTGGTTCGCCCAACCACCGTGCACCACCACCTGAATCCCGTTGGGACCACCGACCCCGTTACCCGATTTTGCCGGTCGCTGGCGCCCGCGACCATTCGTATCCGCGTGGTGCGAGTGAGCGATGGGAGCGAACTCGGAACCTACAGCCTCAACGTCGAGCGGTTTGGCCCAACCACTCCGATGAACATCGGCTACAAATTCGTTGATTTCGCGATCGTGCGCCGCCTCCCCGAGACGGATGAACTGGCGGCGGGTTCGGTGGAAAAGTGGCTGACTTCGCCCGGTCGTGATCCGCGCCACCCGGCCTTTCCCGCCACTGGGTTCATCGGTGGTCCCAATGGCGAAGATCCTGCCCTCTACGGTGGTGACAATATCACGGGCTTCGTAGTCCGCAGCTCGCAGCGATTGTTGGATCGGGCCGGGAATGCGTATTCCTTCAATGAGGACGTTCCTGTCTTTGAGCTGCCCCGGGCACCCATTTTGTCGGTGGGACAATTGCAGCACTTGCACCTGGCAGACGCTCGCCCGTTTGCGGTGGGTAATCCTTGGTCCAGCGGTGCCGAGATCAACGGGATCCCGGCTCCCGATCTTTTTGATCGCTTCTTTTTTTCCGGGCTGAGCGACGGAGTGACGCCGACCACGACCACGTCTGGCGATCTGATCTTGCCGAACCCGCTGCTCAAACCCTTGCGGAAGTCGGATGCGACCCGTGTGACGATCGAGGATGTGCGGGCGCTGATGTCGCCTGCGACCGGAACCGACGCGGATGGAAACGTAGTTCCGGGCCTCCCGGCGTCCGCGTATTCGTCAAAATATTTTCTGCAGGGCGCTGCGTTTAATCTGAATTCGAAGAACGCGACCGCATGGGCCGCCGTTCTGCGGGGCGTGCGGTTTCCGGCACCACAGTCCTTCGGGTATCTCAACGCCTCCGCTGACACGGGCACGGCGGATGACGCCGATCAATCGACCGTGCAATCGACGGAGGCGCAGTTTTTCCGATTTTCTCAGTCGGCGCAGGAGACTTACTCGGCGCAGACAGGCCTCGCGGATTCGGGGGCCAATATGGCGGCACCGTCCCCGGCCAATACCCACCTCTTCCGTCGAGGCATGCGCACCCTGACGGCAGCTCAGATCGTCCCTTTTTCAGCCAAGATCGTTGAACTGATGGCCGTGAAGCACGCAGCCGAAGGGCCGTTTCGTTCGCTCGCGGAATTTCTTGCGCCGTCGGCGTTGTTTTCGGGAGTCGATGCAGACGGCAACGCGCTCGCGCCTCGCAGCCTGTTGGAGGCCGCGATTACCGACATAGGGCTCAATGCCGAGATCGCTGAGTTCAGTTCGCAGTGGCTCACGCAAGCGGACATCATGACAGCGCTCGCTCCCGTGCTCTTTCCCCGCTCCGACACCTTTGTGATCCGCGCCTTTGGCGAGGCCGTCAATCCCGTGACCAATGGCACGGAGGGCAAGGCGTGGTGCGAAGCGATCGTGCAGCGCGTCCCAGAATACTATGATCCAGCCGTTGCGTCCGGCGACGCTCCGGAAGTGGCTCCAGCGGCACTTGTTAGTCTGCTCAATCAAACCAAAGGTCGTCGCTTCAAGATCATCTCCTTCCGATGGCTCACGCGATCCGACATTTGATGCGCGGCTTTCTGTCCGAGATAGCGCGGCGCTTCAGCCCACGTCAGGAAAACCACGGGCGTGGGCTAAAGCACCGCGCTACGTTCAAACGGTTGCGCGCCTCAGTAGTCGCCGCGTTGACGCTCTTCGCTTTCTCAGACACAGCCGACGCCCAAGCGCCGCGCCCCGGAGAGCTGGCGGGCCGCTTCACCGTCTTCTCGGCGCGACCGATCGCGGATATTTCCTTCGCGCCGCGCACCGCCGCACCGAAGCAGAAACTCGTTTTCTACCCGACGGCGCGATCCCCCCGCTACGTTTATCGCAGTGCCATGCCGCTGCGTTTTTACGATGAGACGAGTGGGAACGTCGTGGCAGAGGCGGTCATCCCTCCCGAAATGAAGGAGGCGCTGTTGCTGTTCGCACCGATCGAGCCGGCTTCCGTAAGTGGATTCCGCTACCGAATCGCCGTGCTCGACGAGACGGGGCTTCGCAGCGGCCCCCGTGGACTGACCATCATCAATCTGAGCGGACTCGCGCTTACCGGAACGGTCGGCAAGGAAACGGTCGCGCTCGAGGCTGGCCTGAATCCCACCATCGCGATCGCGTCGGCGACAAAGGTAGTCCTGCGCACATCCGCCAAGGGCCGCTCAATCCAGTCTTACGCGGATACGGTGCTGCTGAAAAAAGATGAACGGGCGCTCCTGCTCATTTTCCCGCCCTTCTACAAAGGCTCATTTGAGGTCCAATCGAGATTGCTCGTCGAGGGAACTGCGACGTCGCCCGCCAAGAAATAAAAAACACCGCACGATTTTAATCGGGCGGCAAAATTTGGTGCCAGAGGACGGGATTGAACCGTCGACCAAAGGCTTATGAGTCCTCTGCTCTACCACTGAGCTACTCTGGCATTTCACTTGTCTACCGCTACTTACAAAACCATTGAAAAACTTTCTGCAGTCGTTTTCTACAGTGGACACTTAAAAACGAGCACCCCAAGGAAAAACGCAATCTACGGGAAAGAACCTCTCGTGCAGTGACTGCTTCGCAATAAACCGCGCCAACGTTACTACGGGCGGTTCATTTTGCACGGCAAGCAAAAATATTCCCGCGCAACCCAGAGAGGGGTTGATTAATCTGCGCCTGGAAGATTTTCGCCGATTCCGATCTCATTTATTTTACGGGTGGGGGCAACCCAAAGGAATGAATGCACCCCCGACGGACGCCGAAAGCGGGTTAGCTCCGCCGTGGAGCTTCCGTAGCAGGTCAAGAGGTCTGGGACTCGGAGGCTTCAGGAAAACAGATCCGTCGGCGTCCGGCTCATGAAGTCTTCCATATAAGCCGTGGTCGCCTTGCCCTCTATGAAAGTGGGATCGGCCATGATCGCACGATGGAGGGGAATCGTCGTCTTTATGCCGCGGATGAGATATTCGCTGAGCGCGCGATACATCCGCTCGAGGGCGACTTTGCGGGTCGGCCCAAAACTGATCAGCTTACCAATCATGGAATCGTAATAGGGCGGAATCGTGTAGCCGCTGTAGGCATGTGAATCGACCCGCACCCCGTGGCCGCCGGGCGCATAATACAAACCAATTGTGCCGGGAGACGGGGCAAAGTTACGGGCCGGGTCCTCGGCGTTGATGCGACACTCGATCGCGTGCTTATCGATCTTGATATCGCCTTGGTCGAAATCGAGCTTCTCGCCATTGGCGATGCGGATTTGCTGCTTAATGAGGTCGATGCCCGTGACTTCCTCGGTCACGGGATGTTCGACCTGAATCCGGGTATTCATCTCAATAAAGTAATAGTTTCCCTTCGCATCGACGAGGAACTCGATGGTACCAGCATTCTCATATTCCGCAGCCTCCGCCGCTTTGAGGGCATGCTTGCCCATCTTCTTGCGCAGATCAGCGGTGAGGAACGGGGAGGGAGACTCCTCAATCAGCTTTTGGTGCCGACGCTGCACGGAACAGTCTCGTTCCCCAAGGTGAACAATCTTACCATGGCTGTCGCCGAGGATCTGGAACTCGATATGGCGCGGTTTTTCGATGTAGCGCTCAATGTAGACGCTGCCGTTGCCAAAGGCCTTCTCGGCTTCGCCCCGGGCGACGTGGTATTCCTTAGCGAAGGAAATGTCGTTGTGAGCGATCCGCATGCCGCGCCCGCCACCACCCGCGACCGCTTTGATGATCACAGGATAGCCAACCTTGCGGGCGACCTTAACGGCTTCGGCCTCATTCTCGACCGGACCGTCGGAGCCAGGGACAATGGGCACACCCCCCTTTCGAACCGTGTCCTTCGCGACGGCCTTATCACCCAT
>SYGN01000275.1 GCA_005799525.1 Opitutaceae bacterium
AGAAAATTATATTAAGTTTGAGCTAATTTGACAGAGAAAGGAGAGAGCAGGAACGATTGAGGAAATTGGATAAGGGCACAAATATAAGACCTCAATAAATAAAAACAGTAAAATCTAATTATTACAATGACCCAAAGATAAAATAGAAAATTGTACATGGTCAGCCAGTATTCTATAGAGAAAAGAATCAAGAAAGAACTGGCTATACCACCTTAAAAAACAAGCTAAATTAGACCTAGTAGACTCTTAAGAAGATAAACCCTCGGCCTCATCGCGCCCGGCACGAAACGTCCGCGCATGTTCACCGTCCAGGCCACCGGCTGCCAGCCCATCGTCCGCGCCTTCGCGTCCGGGGAAAAATTCGCCGCCGAACATCTCCACGCCACCACCCGCGCCAGCGGCCTGCGGGTCCCGAAAGCCATCGGCGATTTCATTATGCTCGACGCCCTCCGCACCTCGCACGGCGGCGCCATCGCCGTCCCCGACGAGGAAATGATCGCCTGCACCCGCGAAGTCGGCGCCCTCGAAGGTGTCTTCGTCGCCCCCGAAGGCGCCGCCTGCTACGCTGCCCTCAAAACGCTCCTTGCCGCCGGCACTGTGAAACCCGAGGAATCCGTCGTCCTCTTCAACACGAGCACGGGGCTAAAATATCTGGAGTGCTACTCCTGATCGTTCGCCTCCGCCCCGAAGGACCGACGCTTGCCGCCGTGCCGTCGCGCGGAAAACGCCCAATCCCCATCACAGGTTCCGCAGGTCGGCGGCTCCCGCTTCAACTCCGCCCGTAGTTGCCGAATTTCTTGATCGGGTGCTCCCGCATCGACGGCACCGCACGCAATTTCACATTGCTGATCAGCGGCATGTCCAGCGTCTCATCGTGGTCCCCCCAACAACGGCATCACAGCCGGATCACCCAACGCCGAGCGGCCGTGCTGCACTCGCCGCACGCCGGGATGTGCCACGGCCCTCCGCTCATCCGCCGCCGCCGGCGTCTCAGTCAAGCAGCTCGCCCGCTCGCTTCCGCACCCACGGGCGAGACGCCCCTGCCACCCCCATCACTGACTCACTTCGTGTTACCCCCCGCCCCGCCGGCGCTCACCGCACCTGGAGCGTTTCACCGCCAAACGTGAGGCCGAGCGATGGCACTGTGACCGCCTTGCGCGTACCGTCCTTCTGCACGTTCCCAGCCAGCCATGCATCGTAACCCGTGTCCTTCGCGGCCGCCAAGACGGCGACCACGTTTTCCGGCGCGACATACGCCGCGAAGCCCACGCCTTGGTTGAACGTCGCATACATTTCCCGCTGCTCAATCGGCCCGGCTTCCTGGAGAAATTGAAACAACGCCGGGGCCGGCCGCGGGTCCGTGATCTCATAAACAAACGGCTCGTCGAGTCGCATGAGCTTCCGCCAACCGTGACCGGTCACATGCGCGACGTAATTAAGCTTCAGTCCGCGCCGCTGACACTCCCGCAAAAAGGCCACGTAAATCACCGACGGCGCCAAGAGCGCTTCACCAAACGTGCGGAGATCACCGTGACCGATTGGCGTCTGATAACCCTGCGGCAACTGCGCCGCAACCTTCCGACAAAGCGAAAGGCCGTTGGTCTGCACGCCCGAACTCGCGAGGAAAATAATCTGATCGCCATCCCGCACGTCACCGGTGATGCGCAGGCTTTTCGGGAAAATTTTTCCGATCGCGGAACCGGCCAGCACAATGGCTTCGGGCTCCACAATCCCACCGAGCGTCGGCGTCTCACCTCCGCCCCACACCGCCCCAGCCTCGCGGCAGCCTTCGGCGAAACCCGCCACCAGCGCATTCGTGCGCGTCTCGTCCGCAAACCAGCCCGAATCGCCGACCGCCGCATGCATGGCCACCGAGATGGGCAACGCCCCGCAGGTCACCAAATCGTTCACCATCGTCGCGACGGTATCGATGGAGATTTCGCGATAGAAGCACGTGCCTGTCGCCGCATACACCGCATCCGCCACGAGGTTCTTCGTGCCGAGCCCTTCCTCGACGTGCGCGAGAAAATGATCCGCCGCCTCGATCAGATAGGCGCTCTCACCCCGCGTCGTCGCGGGTTCGCTATAACCGTGGCCCGCGAGCACCCCCGCCGTGGTGCGCGCGGCCTGCTGGCACGCGCGCTTAAACGCATCGAGCTGATCGTAGCGCACCCCGGATGATTCGTAGCTGAGCGCCATAGTTCAGTAAGCCCGCCCGTCGGCCTTTTCGTGATAGTTCAAAAACGCCTGGTTCACCACGCGGTAGCCGCCCGGCGTCGGATATTTCCCCGTGAAATACCAGTCACCCGAGTGCTGAGGCACCGCCGCATGCAGATTCTCGATCGTCTGAAAGATAATCTCGATCTCCCCTTGCCACTCAATGCCCTTGGGCCGCACCCGCTCGACGATCTTCGCCGCAATCTCTGCGGGCGAAAACGGTTCGTAGATCCGCCGCACGTGATTCACCGAGCCGCCCCGCGCGACCTCATCGAGACACGCCTTGTAAACATCATCCAGCAGAGCCAACTGCCCGCGCTCGCGCAGCAACTCAATGGCCGCTTCAAACGCGATAAATTTCCCCAGCTCCGACATGTCGATGCCGTAGCCATCGGGATAGCGGATCTGCGGCGCCGTCGAAATGATAATGATCTTCTTCGGCTGCAACCGTGCAAGAATCCGCAAAATCGATTTTCGCAGCGTCGTCCCGCGCACGATCGAATCATCCACGCAGACCAAGTTGTCCCCCGGCTTCACCGAGCCGTAGGTGATGTCGTAGACGTGGCTCGCGAGCTGGTTCCGCAGACTTTCTTGTCCGAGAAATGTCCGCAATTTGATGTCCTTGCTCACGACTTTCTCGCCGCGCGGCCAATTGCGCAAAATGAGATCGTCGAGCACCGCCTCGGTGAGTTCCCCTGCGGCGGACGCTTTCAGAATCGCGGCTTTGACTTCGTCGCGGCGCTTGGCGCGCAACGTCGACATCAGGCCGTAGTAGGCCACTTCCGCGGTGTTGGGGATAAAACTGAACACCGTGTTCGCCCAGTCGTGGCCGATCGAGGTGATGACCTGATCCGCGAGCCCGCCACCCAAGGCCTGACGTTCACGATAAATATCCAAATCGTTGCCGCGGGAAAAATAAATCCGCTCAAACGAACACGCCGTTTTCGGCAACGGCGCCGTAAACTGCACGGACTGCACCGTGCCGCGTTTCTTCAGCACCACCACATGGCCCGGCTCGACTTCCTTGACGTCCTCGACCGCCACATCGAACACCGTCATCAGCGGCGCCCGCTCGGAGGCGAACGCCACCACTTCATCGTTCTGAAAATAAAACGCCGGCCGGATCCCCGACGGATCGCGCGCCACAAACGCGTCGCCATTACCGATCAATCCCGCAATCGCGTATCCACCGTCCCACATTTGCGAGGCCCGCGTCAGCACGCGGGCCACATCGAGATCCTCGCCGATACGACGCGAAAGCTCCGCACCACCCATCTCGCGCGTGCGCAGATAGCGGTAGATGTCCTCATGCTCTTCATCGAGGAAGAACCCGATTTTCTCCAGCACCGCCTGCGTATCCGATGCAAAAATGGGGTGTTGCCCGATCGCGATGAGGCTGGCGTTCAGCTCCCGCGTATTCGTCATGTTGAAGTTCCCGCACAGCGCCAGATTGCGCGTCGGCCACGAGCTCCGCCGGAAATACGGATGACACGCGCTCACCCCATAACCGCCGCTCGTGCCGTAGCGCAGGTGGCCGAGCAACAGTTCACCGCCAAAGTCGAAGTGCCGCTTCACGGTGTCCGGAAATTCGGGATGAACCTGCCCCTTCGCCGTCAGCTCGCGGTATTGCTCCAGCAGCGCGCCAAACACTTTGTCGAGCGGGTTCGGCGTGATGTTGCGCTCCCGAAACATGTAGGGCTCTCCCGCCGGCATATCCAATTTCACGCACGCCACCCCCGCGCCGTCCTGCCCGCGGTTGTGCTGCTTCTCCATCAACAGAAAAAGTTTTTCAAACCCCCACAGCGGCGAGTGGTATTTCTCCGCGTAGTAGGCGAGCGGCTTCAGCATCCGCACAAGCGCGATGCCACATTCGTGGCCGATGTGTTCGCTCATGACAGAGTACTCCGGTGACGGACACTCATGGTCGCGGTACGCTGGTGGGATTCAGTCGGCATTCAGCAATAAAAGAAACCATCTCGGGGACACGCGGTGAATCGTCAATGGCTTTCTCCGTCCGTCGCGTCTTATGCACCTTCCCCCTCCTTGACGCCCCGTAGATGTTGGAAACCATCGCCCTTTCCTGACCATGCTGATTCTCCCCGGCTCACCCGCCCTCTCTCCTTTCCGGCTCCAAAAACTTAACGACGACTTGGTCGCCGCCGGCCTCCCCGTCCGCACCTTGAGCGCCGACTTCGTGCACGTCGCCGAAGTGTCCGCCGCCCTTTCCGCCGAACAGCAACTCGTCCTCGAAAAACTCCTCACTTACGGCCCACGGCGCGCCGCGACACCCGTCACCGGCCTCGTGCAAATCGTCGCCCCCCGCCCCGGCACGATTTCGCCTTGGTCCTCGAAAGCCACCGATATCGCCCACATCTGCGGGCTGACGTCCGTCCAACGCATCGAACGCGTCGTCGCCTACACCATCGATCTCGGCTCCGCCGTTCCGGATTCTCAACGCTCAACGGTCCACCCTCAACTCACCGCAAAGCTGAGCGACCGCATGACGCAGGTCGTCTTCAGTGACCTCGAAGCCTGCGCCGCACTCTTCCGCCACGAACCGCCGCGTGCGATGAACAGCGTGCCCCTCCTCGCCGCCGGCCGCGCCGCCCTCGTCGCCGCCAACACCTCCCTCGGCCTCGCTCTCGCCGACGACGAGATCGACTACCTCGTCACGGCTTTCACCAACCTCGGCCGCGACCCCCATGACATCGAGTTGATGAT
>SYGN01000276.1 GCA_005799525.1 Opitutaceae bacterium
AAAAGTCCAGAGTCCAAAAGGACGTTGGTACCAATATGCGATTACTTCCTCCCGCTCACCCCTCACTCCACTCTCGTCGCGTTGAAACAACTCGCCCTCCAGCTCTACCGCTTCGCCGTCGTCGCCACGATCGTTTGGCTCATCCGCGACGTCTCGGTGCGCCAGCGCATCCAAGGCGATTCCCCCATCACCGCTGCCGAAGTGGTCTCGCTCATCCCCGCCGCCGCCTCGCTCCGCCCCGACGATTCCGCGCGCGACGGCCTCTTCGTCCTCGATCGCACGGGCCGCGAGCTCGGCTACGTCGTCCGCACCCAACCCGCCTGCCGCGACATCCTCGGCTACGCCGGTACCACCGACGCCCTCGTCGTCCTCGACCGCGATTGGAAAATTATCGGGCTAAAGATCCACTCCTCCGAAGACACCGACACCTACGTCCGCGACCTCACGCTCGACCGCCGCTTCCTGAAAAAATGGAACGGCCTTACGTGGGACACCGCCGCCGATCTCGATCTGAAAGCCGCCGGTATCGAAGGCGTCTCCGGTGCCACGATGACGAGCATGGCCATCGCCCAAAGCGTAAAAGCCCGCCTCAAGCTCAGCCGCGACGAGATCGCCGCTACCGCCCCGCTCCGCTTCGCGTGGCGAGACTACGCCCTGCTCGTCGTCCTCGCCGCCGCCGCCCTCATGGCCTTCGGCCCGACGTCCTTCCGCCACCGCTGGAAACGCTCTTACCAATTCGCCCTCATCCTTTACGTCGGCCTCATCGCCGGCGATCTCCTCGCTCAAAAACTCCTCATCGGCTGGTCCCGTTCCGGCATTCCGTGGACCACTGCGCCCGGGCTCGTTTTCCTAGCCGTCGCCGCCCTCGTGGTCCCGTTCACCACGGGAAAACCGTTCTATTGCCATCAGATTTGTCCGCACGGTGCCGCGCAGGAACTCATCAGCCACTTTCGCCCCGCTCGCTTTCAAATCACGCTCTCCGGCCCGGTCATTCGCGGCCTGGAAAATTTACCGTTCGCCCTGCTGGGCCTCACCCTCGTCGTCGCGCTCACAGCCCTTCCCCTCGACCTCGCCGGCCTCGAACCCTTCGCCGCCTACATCCTACGTTCCGCCGGCTTGGCGACACTCACCGTCGCCGCCGTCGGCTTGATCGCTTCGTTCTTCGTCCCCCAAGCCTACTGCCGCTTCGGCTGCCCAACCGGTGCCCTCCTCAACTTCGTCCGCGCCCGCGGTGCCGCTGACCGCTTCTCCCGCCGCGACGCGGTCGCCCTCGTCCTCGTCGGTCTCGCCGCCCTGCTCAATTGGAAATATCTCGCCGTCATCCTGTGGATTAAAGGCCCGTCATGATCGCCCACCGGGGCCCCGATCGCAGGGGCGTCGCTTGCCGCCGCCCGTCATCCGCCCGCCAACCGGACGTCGGCAAGCGAGGCCCCGACAAATTCCCTCTCACTTGGCTCCTGCTTCTGACCGTAGTCACCTCCGCTTACTCCGCCGCCGAGCCTGTCGCCCTCTCCGGACGCGCCATGGGGACAACGTGGTCAGTGAAATTTTTCCAACCACCTCCCCCCTCACCTGAGCTCGACCTCACTCTCGTCATGGCCCGCGTCGCCGCCACCCTCGAACATCTCGAATCCGTTTTCTCCACCTATCGCTCTGCATCCGAACTTTCCCGCTTCAACACCGCTACCTCGACGGACTGGTGCCCCGTCTCACCTGAGCTCGCCAAGGTCGCCTGGGAATCCCGCCGTATCAGCGAACTCACTTCAGGAGCCTTCGACGCCACGGTCGATCCCCTCGTACGCCTCTGGGGATTCGGCCCGCAACGCCGCATGACCATCGTTCCAACGGACCCCGAAATCAACGTTGCTCGCGCCTTGGTCGGTCACCAACGCCTCGAAGTCCGGCTATCACCGCCCGCCCTCCGCAAATCCATTCCCAAACTTTCCGCCGACTTTTCGTCCCTGGCCAAGGGCTTCGCCACCGATGCGCTCAGCGAGCTGCTCACGGCACTCGGCGCGCCCGACCATCTCACCCAAATCGGCGGCGATATCAAAACGTCCGGCGCTCGCCCTTGGCGCACCGCCATCGAGCAACCCTCCTCACCTGACCTCGCTGGCCACACCGCCGCCCTCGCTCCCTCCTTCGCGCGGATGATTTCCCTCGCCGGCAGCGCCTTGTCCACTTCGGGGGACTCCCACAATTTTACGACGATCGCCGGGCACCGCTACGGTCACATCATCGACCCGCGCACCGGTCGCCCCATCTCCAGCGGGCTTGCATCCGTCAGTGTAATTCACGCGGCCTGCGCCACATCGAGCGCTCTCGCTACCGCGCTCTGCGTCCTCGGTCCCAACACTGGATTGGCGCTCGCCACCCGCGAACACCTCGCGTGCCTGTTCATCCTCCGCGAGGGCAGCGTACTCACGTACCGCGCGACCCCCGAATTCGAACGCCTCGCGGCAGCACCCACAGGCGAACGTGCACCTCCGTGATTCCGAGATGGATGATACCGTGATTTCGGTTTGCCAACGCCCCGTCTCTCGGCAACGTTTCTCATTTTGTATGGAAGAAACCCGCGATCCTCTCGTCATCCCCGGTTGGGTTTGGGTCATGGTTGTTATGTTCGTCGCTGGCGTAATCGCCGCACTGGTGGTCAACCGCGACCGGCGTAGCAGTCGTAGCAGTCGTAGCACTCGCAGCGGCCACCGCCACCACCGCAGCCGGCACGAGTCCTCCGCCCACCACCAACGCCGACGCAAGGACGCGCCGTTCGACAAACTTTAGCCGCTGAACGGATGTTCGGCTCTTGCGCCCAACGCCCGCGCATCCGTAGTTAATCGCCTCGGGCCTTTTCCGTTGACCGCTCCCGCCGCCCACTGAGACCGTCCGCGTCTCTTTTTATGCTCAAAGCTGGTATCGTCGGCCTACCCAACGTGGGCAAATCCACTCTCTTCAACGCCCTCACTCGCTCCCGCAAGGCCGAGGCGGCGAACTATCCTTTCTGCACCATCGACCCCAACGTCGGCGTCGTCGTCGTTCCCGACGAGCGCGCCTACGTTCTCCAGACCATCGCGAAAACCAAGGTCGTCGTCCCCGCCGCCATCGAGTTTGTCGATATCGCGGGACTCGTCGCCGGTGCCTGCAAGGGCGAAGGCCTCGGCAACC
>SYGN01000277.1 GCA_005799525.1 Opitutaceae bacterium
CAGTTGGCGGTTCAGCGGAGATGCGTGCGGGAGAGGAGGAGGGCGGCCGACGGCTGGTCGGTCTGGATGAACACGACGTTGGGCGGCGCGGCGGAGGCCGCGGTGCAGAGCAGGGCAGCCGCGAGTGCGATCGGGAGGCAGAGAACAAGGCGTGACGACATGAGCGCGAGGCGCGGTAACGGTGATTGAGCACGAGAACCTGCAGGGGAAAGGTGGCTCAATCGTGCAGACGGGCCCCGGCGATGCCACCTTCGCCGGCCACGGAATAGAGCAGATAAGTCTTCCCCTGGTCACGGAAGACAAAGGGATCGCGCAGTTCGCGAAAAAGCGGTCGCGGCAGCTTCTGCATGCCTTGGTTCGTAGGCGCACCGAGCGGCATCTTGCCGCCTTCGTAGTCCATCTCCGGCAGGAGCACCGTCACCGGTGGAGACAGGCGCCATGTCGTCCAGTCGCCCTGCAAACTCGCCTGGGCGCACATGATGTGTTCCGGCAGATCGCCGCCGCGGCTGAAGAAGACCGTGAGGACGTCGCCGTCGATGCTCACGGCCGAGTGGCGCATTTCCCCGGGGAGGACGTCCTCTTCGCCCCGTGCCCGGGCCAGGGCGTTCCTTGTCCCGATGGCCGGAAGGCCGCTTCCGCGCACCTTGTGGCCGACGGCGGCGGCGAACTCTGGGTTGCCCGGCTCAAAATCGGTCAGCCCGTCGCGCGAGCGGGTCAGCCCGCCGATGCGGTCGAGCGCGTAGTAGAACTCGTCGCGGCGAAAGACCCGGAGATAGGGCTGGCCGATGGGCTTCGTGCCGACCGGCTGGAAGCGCAGTCCGTCCGGCGAAACGGCGACCCCCGAACGGTGTCCCCACGTCGCGCGCGGCGTGATCGAAAAATGAAAATACATGCGGATCTCCCTCTTCTCGTCGTCCACATGCACATCGGGCGATGCGACGTGCTTGCCGGCGACTTCGGCCTCCTCTCCGGGTGAGTTGGCCCTGGCCACGGCGATCATCTGCTCCAACTGCAACGTGCCGGGCTCGTGGATGGTCCAAGGCCCTTCCACTTGGTTGGCGTAGGCGAGGCGGATGTAGGTGCCTTTGTGATCCGCGAAATGGAGATAATATTTTCCGAGCGGATTCGGCAGCCAACCCGGCACGCGAATCAACGAAGGATAACAGATGTTGATGCCCGCTGGTCCGGGCAGCATCTCGTGGCGGATGATCGGATTGTCCTTGAAGCGCACCACCGTGGGCGGCCGCGGCGCCGGCAGCGCGACGGCGGCTCCGCTGCCGGCTGCGGGCGCCTCCGACTTGAGCGGGAATATTTTCAGGTCGTCGTATTCGCACCGGACCGTGTGCCCCATCTGCCGCAGCGCGATCCAGCCGGAGCCCAGCACGGGGCCGAAGCTCGTGCCGTCGTCATCCCACGCCAACCCGACGACATCGTCCACCATGAGCCGGATTTTCCCGCCGCGCTTGTAAACGCGGACCGTTTGAAATGCGTCGGCCGCGGCCTCCTTGACAAGGTTGATGCCCTGCGCGACGAGGTGAAACCCGGCGCTCTTGCGCAGGTTCGGCGTGTTGTCGCCGCCTTTCCAATAGGAGACATGATAGGAGTTCAGGTCGCCGCGGTTGTATTGCCGATACTCGCCGCTGCGCGGCTTGAGCTTTGGATCGAGCACACTTTCGCCGTTGAGGCCGCGCGCGCTGAAGAACGCGATGGCCAGGCCCTCCTTCCGGTCTTGGGGGCGGACCTTGAACTCGAGGAGAAAGTCCGCCGGCACCTCCTGCTTCAGCCAGCACACGAGGTGGTTCTCCCGGCTCGCGTTCTCGAGGACAAATTTCCCGCCGGCGAAACTCATGCGCTGGCCGCCTTCGAGCTGCCAGTGCTTCAATTCGTCCGCATCATCGAATGCAGTCTGGTAAATCGGATTGGCCCAATCCACGTCCGCTGGAATCGAGCGCTGTCCGAGTTCGGGGTGAGGCGGAGTATCCAGGGTTTGGGCGGCCGCGGCGCGCGGCGCGCCCAAGATCACCATCGCCAGCACCACGCAACGGGTCGGGAGCGGGACGTGACGAAACAGGCAGCGGTGCCGGAACGAGTTCATGGGGAGTATCGGCGATCGGGCTGCGCGACGCCGAAGGCGCGGCAGGTCTGCGCGTGGTTGGATATCTCGCGAAACGCTCATTCGTCTTTCCCGATTTTCGTCTGCACCGTCGTCGTTTTTACTTCGGCGAGAAAGGCCGTCAATGTCCGATCCAGCTCCTTGGTTTTCTCCGGCATCTTGACGGAGAGGTCGCTAGGCTCGCGAACGGGCTGACCGGATTCTGGATATGCGGGGTGATCGGAGCCGGGAGGAATTCTCGAGTTACACGGGAAGCGATGGCGATGGCTTGGGGCAGAGTGAGGCTTCCGCCGCGTTCGGCGGCAAACGCGGGGGCTAAATCACCCCATGTTCTAACTTGAACCAAGGGTTTTACTCGGCATTCTTTGGGGATGTCTACTCTTCAAAGAATACGACCTGCACCTAGGCGGATGTCGTCACAGACCACGATTTCGCCCGTTTTTCAGACCACGCTCGCCGCCGAGGCGGTGCGGGCACTCGGCCTCCGCCCCGGCATGATTCTCAGCCAAACTGTGGAAGGTAACCGTCTCATCCTCGAGCCGCTGCATGACGTGGATTCCCTCGCGGGCTCGCTCGGCACCGGTCGTGCGCCGGTCAGCGTTGAAAAGATGAAACAAGGGGCCCAGGCAGCCATCGCCCAGGCAGGACGCAAGGCACTGCGCGTGGCACGATAAGATGAAATCCGTCGCAATCGACGCCAACGTCATTGTCCGCTACCTCACCGGCGACGATCCCGCGCAGTCGCCGGCCGCGGCGGCGCTGTTTCGCGCCGCCAGTGCCGGCCGCGTTGGCTTGATTATTCCCACGCCCATTCTGCAGGAGACGGTCTATGTGCTGGAGACCTTCTATGGGGGCACACCCGCGACCATCGCGCCCAAGCTGATGTCTTTGCTGAGCCTGACCGGAGTGACCTGCCCCGGCGCCCGCTGGGTGCTCGACGGCATTCAGTGGTATCGCGCCAAGAACGCCGATTTCGGCGATGCCCTGCTTTGCGCCTACGCGCGCCACCACAACTGCGAGGTAAACACGTTCGACAAAGAGTTGATCAAAAAATTCGCCGAAATCACCGCCACCGAGCCGGCTGACCCGAAGGCAAAGTGAATCATTCCGGTCGCCCTTCGCCGAGTCCGCAGCCGGATTCCACCTGATCGAAGGTCACAATTGGGAATCCGATCGCGAGATTCTCATGGCGCGATTCACCGAGGCCGAGGTGGCCGACGGAAAAATCTCCCAGTCTGGCTCGGCGCTTCGCCTGCTGGTGAACCGCGCCACCGGGGTGCGGCCCTAGATGAGGCGGAATAGTTCGCCCGGAAAACTCCCCGATTTTTCGAGGAATGCCCAGTCTGCCACCAATAGACCTTCACTCGTCCTTTCCAATCTTCGTCTGCACGGTCGTCGCCTTCACTTCGGTGAGAAACGCCGTCAGCGCGTGATCCAACTCCCTGGTCTTCTCCGGCATTTTCGTGGAAAGATCGTTCGCCTCGCTGAGATCGTTCGCGAGATAGAACAGCTCGAGTTTCCCCGTCTTCCACGTCTTCACCAATTTGAAATCGCCCCAGCGCAGCGCGGACTGGGCGACGCGGTCGTAGGCCTGGTGGAAGATCAGTTAGGGGCGGTGGCGTTTCACTTCACCCTCCCGGCATTGCGTCGACCATACGGCGCTCTTTCATCCGCACCAACTCAGCGCCCCATCCAGCCGCCGTCGACGAGTAGCGTCGCGCCGTGGACATAGTCCGCTGCGGCGGACGCAAGGAATACCGCGGCGCCTTGGATGTCCTCGGGAGCCGCCCACCGGCCCGCCGGAATGCGGGCGAGAATCTGCGCCTGCCGCACAGGGTCGTTGCGCAGCGCCTCCGTGTTGTCGGTCGCGACATAGCCGGGTGCGATTGCATTCACGTTAACGCCCTTGCCGGCCCACTCATTGGCAAGCGCCATCGTGAGCTGGCCCGCTCCGCCCTTGCTGGCAGCATAGCCGGGAACGTTGATCCCGCCCTGAAAGGCCAGCAGCGAGGTGACGAATATGATTTTCCCCGAGCCGCGTGCGACCATCGCGCGGCCTAACTCTCGCGCGAGAATGAACTGGGAGCCAAGGTTAGTCGCCACGACTTCGTCCCAATACGCATCGGAGTGTTCGGCGGCGGGTTGCCGACGGATGATGCCGGCGTTGTTGACGAGAATATCAATCGGCGCGCACTCAGCCCTCACTTTTTCCAGGAAACCATACAGCGCGGCCCGATCCGAGAGGTCGCACGAAAACCCC
>SYGN01000278.1 GCA_005799525.1 Opitutaceae bacterium
ACCGCGACCGGTTTCAGCACGATGTCCGAGCTCTTGCCCTCGGCCTGCTGGGTGGAGCTTCCGTCGAAGCCCCAATCGCCAAGTTCTCCAAGCTTCGGAAAGCTGGCGAAATCCTTGATCTGAGTTTTGCTGCGCAGGTTGGCGAGTGGCGTATAGCCGTCGAGCCAGATGTATTCCAGTTTGTATTTGGCCATAAGAGGTGGGCTTGGGAGCGGTCGACTGAGGTTTTTTGTGGAGGGAGCGGCGAGCCGGCGCCCCATCACGGGAACGCCAACTCAAGCCTAAATCAGCACCTTATATGCCAGAGGCAATCAGAAGTTTCATTCATGACAATTTTTAAGGGATCAACCGCGTTTACCCTTCCGTCGACCCGCAGGACGCGCTTGCCAGCGCTCGCAACCGCCCGAACCGTCTCGGTACCCAGTATCATGCGCGAAATGAAAGACACCGCCCGCGCGCTCGTGCGCATCAGCTACGACGGCCGCGTCCACAAAACCTTTCGCGGGCATCAGGCCAAAGAACGCTTCGAGCACGAGGTGCGGGTGCTCCGTCACCTCGAAGAACGGGGCTGCACCTTCGTTCCCCGTCTGTTGGAGGTAGCGCCGGAAGCACTAAAAATCATCACCACCAATTGCGGGAATCGCGTGGAGCACATGGGCCCCGCACGCCAACAGGAGATTTTTGCCGAGATCGAGCTCTACGGCGTCCGCCATGAAGACCGGGAATTACGCAATATCACCTACCGCATCTCCGACGGCCGCTTTTGCGTAATCGATTTTGAGTTCGCCACGCTGCTCGTTGGTGGCGAGGGCACCGTCTCACTCAAACCTTCGGGTTGAGTTTTCTCGTGATGAATCCGCCCGTAGCATCCTCAATCACGCCCGAATCCAGCCGGTCGAGTAACGTGCGTTGGTCGGGGCTGACGCACGTCGGTCGCGTCCGCAAAAACAACGAGGATACCTTTCTCGCCCTGACCTTTGACGGTCACGACGTGCGCTATCTGGGCAAGACCGGACACGCTCCGCTCGCCGGAGCGGACTTCATTTTTGCCGTCAGCGATGGCCTGGGCGGAGCAAAATCCGGCGAATTCGCGAGCCGCATCGCGATTGATCGGATCACGCGTCTGCTCCCCCGGGGCTTCCGCCTTTCCGCCGTCGGACTCGCGAACGGTTTTAGCGACATCCTCGCTGAGCTGTTCTCCGCGATTCACGCCGACCTTATCCACTATGGCCGCTCCTACGAGGAATGCGCCGACATGGGCGCTACCCTCAGCCTCACTTGGTTCACGCCCGACTGGATGTATTTCGCGCATATCGGCGACAGCCGGATCTATCATCTCCCGCGCGAGGGCGGCATTCGGCAGCTCACTCACGATCACAGCTACGTCGGTTGGTTGCGCCGCAAGGGCGACCTCAACGAGCGGCAGGCCCGCGAACACCCGGCGCGTAACGCGCTCAACCAAGTCCTCGGCGCCGGCAACCAGTTTGTCGATCCGCAGATTGGCGCCATCGATCACCGCCCCGGCGATCGCTTTCTCATTTGCTCAGATGGTCTCACCGACGGCTTGTGGGATCGCCAACTCGAAGACCTCGTCCGCACGCCACCGGCCGCGCGCGTCGATGAGCCGCCCGCCCAACGCCTCGTCGAGGAATCCGTCAACGCTTCCGGACGCGACAACACCACGGCACTTGTGCTGGAGATTCCGTGCCTTCCGCTCACTTCCGACGCGACCGCCACCCCGCCCCACCCACCATGAGCAAGGGAAAACTCCTCTTCGTTTACGGCACGCTCAAACGCGCCTGTTCCAATCACCACTATCTGGGTGATCAGGAATTTGTAGGCGCAGCCCGCACCGCCCCCGGTTTCTGCCTGTATGCCTTGGACGGATTCCCGGGGATGGTCGCCAAACCGGACGATCGCGACGGCGTGGTTGGAGAAATCTGGTCGGTCGATGCCGCCGCGTTGGTCCGCCTCGATGGGCTCGAGGGTTTGACGGAGGGAATGTATCGCCGCGAGATCGTCCCTTTGCTCGCTCCCTACGCGAACCGCAAAATCGAGGGCTACATCTACGCCCGGAGTATCCAAGGCCGACGCGAGGTGGGCTCCGCTTGGAACGAGTAAACCGCGACACGCCAGTCCGCTGCGGGCCCAGCGCCGATTCTCCTCCGGCCCGATCGCGCCAAAACCGCGCAACGCTCCTCACCCCTTCAACACACTTTTCGGCACTCGACGCACTGTCGTAAACTTCACCCGAAAGAGATCGTCCAGCACCTCGCGCACCGCCGGCGAAAGGCGGTTCACCAACTCTGCCAAGGGCGGCGTCGAACGCTGCAAATCTTCTTTTTCCTCAGCCGCCTGAACCGTCACCGCTGCGGCCTTGACCGGCTCACCCCGCTGACGCGCGTCCGCGATGAAGGCCGCCTCCGCGTTCTCATCAGGCCATACATTCGCGCCATTTTCCATCGTCGCCGGAGCTGCGGTCGCGGCCGCCTCAGCCACGTCCTCCGCCTGTGCGCTCGTCTTCTCCAAGTTTTCGGCGACGTCCACCTTCGCCGTCAGCACTCGGCCATGGCCCTCGGCCACGAGCGCGGCGGCCAAACGCGCTTCCAGCCGATCAATCAGCCCTTTTTTTTTTCGCTGTCGTCTATCCCGGCCACTGCAGGGGCCGCCGGCGACTCGTCGGCCAGCGCCGCGAGTTCCTTGATGAGGCTGTCGATCGCTCGCGACCGGCTCGCCTCAACGGCCTTCAGCAAGGTGACTTCAAAATTAATTTTCTCCGCGAGCCCGAGCGTCACACTCCCCTCGCCTTCGCGCAGACCGTCGAGCATCCGCGTGATTTGCTCGGTCGTCATCGCCACTCCCCCGAGGGCACCGCTCCGGCCACCTTTCGCGATCGCATCCAGCAACGCCGTGCGCACCAACGCCTGCAAATCCACCAGCAAACGCACGAGATCGCGCCCCCCGGAATCGCAGTCATCGACGATCGCCACCAACTTCTGGTGGTCTCCCGCCGCGAGCGCGGCCGCCAGCTCTGCGATTTTTTCGGCGGAGACCAAACCGTAGACATCGAGTACATCGGCCTCGGATATCTCCGCCCCACAAAACGAAATCATCTGGTCAAAGATTGACTGCGCATCGCGCATCCCTCCGTCCGCCATCCGCGCGATACACCCGAGGGCCGCCTCCGTCACGGTAATCTTCTCGTCGACCGCGATTTTATTGAGCCGCTCCACGATCAAGTCGGTCGGGATCGGCTTCAAATCGAAACGCTGACAACGCGAAATGATCGTCGGCAGCACCTTCTGCGGATCGGTTGTCGCAAAGACAAACTTCACGTGCGCCGGCGGCTCCTCCAGCGTCTTGAGCAAAGCATTG
>SYGN01000279.1 GCA_005799525.1 Opitutaceae bacterium
CACCAGCCGGCCGACAAGCACGACACGCACGTCGGCTGTTTTCTCCGCTGTATCGAGGCCATCCGCGCACTGCCGCGCGATCGCCGGCCGGCCCGCGTGCTCGGCGTCGAAGGCTGGCGCAACCTCGATTGGCTCGCCGACACCGAAAAGGTCGCAATGGACGCGAGCCCGCTGCCGGAGTTAGCGGAAAAACTCGTGGCGGTCTTCGACTCGCAGATCGCCGGCGGCAAACGCTACGACCTCGCCGCGATGGGCCGACGGCTGTCGAACGCGACGTTTTTTGCGTCGCATGCGACCGACACGACGAACGCGATTTCGTTTGCGATGGATCTGACGCCGCTCGTGCGGGACGACACGCTGAGCGTGGCGGATTTCACTCTGCGGCACATCGAGAATTTGCGGGCGGATGTGGTGGGACGGTTAGCGAAGATGGCGTAGGGGTGGCTCCGAGACGGTTGCGGTCGGGGCGAGCACCTGCGTCGCGTGAACGGGATTTATGGGTCGATGAAACCCGGCTGAAACACGGCGGCCAGAAAGTTTAGGCTGCGTGTAGCGGATCGTATCACAATTCAAAATTCGCGAGGTCTGCCAGTAAACAGGTTTTGCCGGACGAACGATGATGCCTTTGGATGCTGGGCTTTCGGCAGGGGTGACGTGCCCGCTTCAAATTTCTGGCCGGCCGCGAGCGGCGTGCCACACGCGCAGGATGTCGACGGTCTGGCTTTTCGCGCTGATTTCGTAAATCACGCGGTAGGGTTCGACTATGATCTCTCGAACAGCCGGGTCACGCTCTTCGGGAACTAGACGGCCTGCCTACGGGAAATCTGAGAGCAGCCGAGTGCGATCAAAGATCTTTAACCCGAGTTTCTCGGCGGCCGTGCGGTTGTCGGCTGCGATGTAGCTAACGATGGCCGCGAAATCGGCGATCGCCTCGTCGGACCAGATCACTTTGCGAGCCATGAGGGGAGGAGTTTCTCGACTTCCTCCTGGCTCTTCCACCGGCCCTCGCGCACAGCTTGACGGCCTTTCTCCAAAGCGGCGAGCAGGGCGATGCGATCGGCTGCGTCTTGCAGGGACGCAGTGTCTGGGAGCGCCTCAATGACTGCGTGTGCTGCTTCCTTTACGCCCATATGGTGAACGTGGGTTGTGGCAATTGATCGGTCAAGGTTCGGGATGATCTTGAGCAAAATCACTGCATCATCATGCGATCCCTACACCGCCGGCACTTCCCAGCCGGGGCGATAGGATTTGGTGAGGAGGGCGTGGGCGGCGGGATTGTTCGTGATGCGGAGATTCGCGGCATCCCATTGAAACGCGGGTGCTTCCTTCACGATGTTCGATCCCCGTTTCGGGACCGCCGGCTGGGCGACGCGGGTGGCGACGTTGCCGAGCTGCACCGTCTCGGCGAGCGGGCCGGCGTAGTGGAAGCCCCCGCTCGTCCGTCCGCCGGCGAGGATCGCGTCGATCCAAAGATGGTGGTGGTTGAGGCCCTTGATGTCCTTCGGATAGGTGAAGTCCTTGAAATTCTCCATGGGGTAGAGCCGCGGGCCGCCGACGTGCGGGAGCACCATGTTTCCCTTTTCTCCGATGAAGAGCGAGCCGCTCGCCGGCAGCTCGAGATCGCCGGAGAGCTGCGCCTGCTTGCGGGTGGGCTTCATGCCGGCGTCGGTCCACGTGAGCCGCAGCGTGGGGCCGGCGGTGAATTCCGTGCCGGGAAAGGTGTAACGCACGGTCTCGCGTGTCGGCCAGATGTGGCGGTTGATCCCACTGTGGTCGGCGCTGACCGTGAGGGGTGCGGTGAGACCGAGTGCGGTGAAGACGGGGTCGAAGATGTGGGCGCCAAAATCGCCGAGCGCACCGCTGCCGAAGTCCTGCCAGTCGCGCCACGCGAACGGGTGATAAACGTCCGGTGCGAACGGCCGCACTGGCGCGCCACCGAGCCACAGATCCCAGTCGACGCCCTCAGGCACCGGGCCGGAGGCGGGCGGCTCAAGGAGGCGCGTGCGTTCGTTGCCGGTGATGCCCAACCACGAGTGGACTTCCTTTACCTTGCCGATCACGCCGTCGCGAATGAGCCGCGTGGCGAGGCGATATTCGACGGCCGAGTGAATCTGGTTTCCCATCTGGGTGACGACGCCCTTCTTCTCCGCCCAGAGGCGCAACTGGCGGCATTCCCACACGGTGTGCGCGAGGGGCTTTTCGCAGTAGACGTGCTTGCCGCGCCGCATCGCTGCGACGGCAGCGAGCGCGTGCATGTGGTCGGGCGTGGCGACGATCACGGCGTCCACGGTGTCGCCGAGTTTTTCGAGCATGACGCGGAAGTCTGCGAAGTGCGGCGTACCCGGATGGTCGGCATCGGCCTTGGCAAAGTTCGCCTGATCGATGTCGCAGAACGCGACGAACTTCGCCTTCGCGTGCGAAGCGACGCTGTGCAGGTCGGCGTAACCGCGGGCGTTGGCGCCGATCGCGGCAAGCTGGACGCGGCTGTTCGGATTAGCTGCGCGCAGCACGGCCGGGAAGCCGAAGGCCGCGCCGGCGAGCGCGGAGTGTTGGAGAAAGGTGCGGCGCGTGGTCGGCACGGAAACGGAGTTAGGGGTGGGGTGCACGGAGGGAAGGAGCGGAGGAGTTGAGCGAAGAATTACCACGCAAACACGGGGTAACTGCGACGAAGCGAGGCGGGCGAGCCGCGGCTCGACCGAGGTCACACCGGTCGGGATCGTTTATTTCAGACCCGGCATGGCCTCGAAGGCAAGTCCGCGCCGTGCGGTTCCAGACAAACGGGCGCAGGTCAGTTTCGTGCATCGCAGACGGCCGGCGGTCGCCGCCGTGCCGTCAGGTCACGAATGTGATCGCTGCGGAACGGCACGCCGGCGAGCGGCGGCCCTCCGCACGCCCACTGAATGTATTTAAACTACAGCGACACACCCGCAAGGATCGCAAGCCGATGCCGGACCGTGATCCGCTGGCCGGTTGGCCGGCGGGCTACTTGCGCCGCACCGCGAGGGTCCACTCGCGGCCGGAGTCGCTGCTGTACTTGTCCGCTTGGATGACGACGGCATTGCGCTCCTTGGCGGGCAGACCGGCAGAGCTGAGCGCTGCGGCAAAGGCAACGAGCAAGAGAAATCCTGGCAGGGGACGATGCCGGCGAAATTTAGGACAACCCGGCGTCCGCTTACGCGACGGGCACACCGGCCTCGCTCAGGGCGAGTTGGCGTTCTTTTGCGACAAACCAGAGGGCTTCGCCGGCATCATCCAGAATGGGCGTGATGACGACGTCGGTGCGATAGAGAGTGCCGTCTTTATGGTAGTTGACCAAAGCTTCCCGACACGGGCGCCGTGCGTGCAGGGCGTTGCGGATACGCTGGACGGCGGTGGGATCGGTGGCCGGCCCTTGGAGCAAATGACCGGGCTTGTGGCCTTTGAGTTCGCTCAACGTGTAACCGCACATCTTTGAAAATGAAGTGTTCACCCACTCGATCGCTCCCGTCGGGTCCGTCACCACGATCGCGTCCACTTCGCTTGACTGCGGGCGGGTACTGATGGAATCAAGGAGGCGTTGTTTCAGAGCTTCCGGCGGGGTGACGGTCGTTGACCCGTAGGCCAGCACCACGTGGCTGACGACGTCTTGGAGATTGGCGATATGAGCTCCGAGTTCGATATGAAACGCCAGAACGAGTTCGAAATTCTCCCGTTCAGTGGCGGTCATGACGCCGCTGACGTAGAGCGCGGCACGGTCATGGAGGAGTTCGGAGATCATGATGAATACAAGTAGGCGATCCCCCGTCGGCGTCAAATCAGGATTGCAAAATGTCCCTCGCACGGGCGTCGGGCGGCGAGAGCGCCGAAGGCCCAGGCAGGCGAGCGGGACCCGCGCTGACTTCACCTGTGGAGAGATTTTTCCGGATGGACCTCGCGCCACGAACGCCGAGGCGCGCCACGCAACGACTTCGTTCTTCGGCGACCTTGGCGTGAGGCCATTGGGCGACCTCAACAAAGTAGAGTTACGCGAACAGCGCTTTCATCTCTTTCAGGTAGCGCGGGACGGCGACGGCGGAGTCTTCCTTCGCCTCGTATTCAAGCGCGATCCAGCCTTGGTAGCCGCCGTCGCGCAAAATCTTCGTGAAGCGCTTCATGTCGGCCGGTTGGTTGCCGCCGCCGGCATGGATCTCGACCTTGAACTGCACATTGAGCGCGTAAGGCACGCACTCGGCGAAGTCCTTGTAAGGGTCGGCGGTACGAAAATTGCCGGAGTCGAGATTGATGCCGATCCACGGGCTGTTGACTGCTTTCACCATGTGGATGAGCGCGGCCGCGCTGCCGATGGAGTCGTGGTTCTCGAGGCCGAGGAAGATCCCGCGTTTGCCTGCGTAGTCGCAGCACTCCTCCAGCGCGGCGATCACCTGTTTGTCGGCGTCGGCCCGCGTGAAATTCGCGGCGTCCTTCGGCACATTGCCGGCGAAGACGCGGATGTGTTGCGCGCCCATGAGCAGCGAGCGGTCGATCCATTTTTTGGTCGTCGCGATTTCTTCGGTGAGCTTCGGGCCTTTCGGCAGCGAGAAATTATTACCGATGGCGGTGCCGCTGACGGCCACGCCGCGGAGGAAGGCATGGCGCCGCAGCGCGATCATGTAGGCATCGGTTTCCTCGGCGAAAAAATAGCTCGTGAGCTCCGCGCCGTCGCAGCCGTGCGCGGCGCAATAGTCGATGAATTTGAACAGGTCGGTCCCGCGGCCGGCGGGCACTTTCGCGTTTTGTTTGCCGCGCATCGTCGGAAAATTCTCACGGAACGAATAGGCGGCGAGGCTGAGCAGGAGCCGTGGCTTGCCGGCGCGGTTGAAGGGACCGCCGCGCGCCGGAGTGGCGGCTGCGGCGGCCTGGGCGAAGGAGGGTGCGACGGCGGCTGTGACGCTGGCGGCAGCGGAAAGTTTGAGGAAATCGCGGCGCGATACAAAGTTCATCGTAGTGAAGGTGGAGGGGGAGGTGCAGGGAAAATTAGCGGGCGGCACCGGAGACCGCGACTTTGATCGCGTAGAGGGTTTTGCGCGCGGTGATAAAGAGCGTCTTTCCGTCGTCGCCACCGAAGCACAGGTTGGCCGGCGACTCGGGCACGAGAATCTTGCCGATCAATTTTCCAGCCGGAGAAAAAATCTGCACGCCGTCACCTGCGCTCGACCACACGCGGCCGGCTTGGTCGACGCGGATGCCGTCGGGCCCGCCGACATCGATCTTGCAGAAGACTTGTCCGCCGCTCAGCGAGCCATCGGCGGCGACGTCGAAGCGCCGGATGTGTCGGGGCGCGCCGGAGTCGGCGATGTAGAGGATTTTTTCGTCCGGGGAGAATGCGAGGCCGTTGGGCTGCACGAAATCACGGACGAGCGCGGTCGTCTTCCCGCTCTGCGGATTGTGGTGATAGACAAAATTGCCGGCTTGTTCGCGGCCTTCCTTCTGCTTGGTGGTCGGGTTATTTTTCAGGCCGTAATCGGGATCGGTGAA
>SYGN01000280.1 GCA_005799525.1 Opitutaceae bacterium
AATCACCCCTCGCTGGCGCTCGCGGCTACCCGGCAAATCAAAGTCTGGATATTTTGGGCGATTCAGAGTACCCTCGACTCAGAGCCGTCGGCGCACGTCTCCATGTCGTCATCTCCGTGCACACCGTACCCACACCAAAGATCTTTGCCGGCGCAGCGATCCTCGGCTGGTTCGGCGTCGATGTCTTCAGGTGCTTCGGACGTTGTTAGGGGTCGGTTCCTTCTAGCCGCGCCCGTTGCGGCAAGGTGCTTTTGTCCGCCGCCCCCGTCTGCGATCAGCAGAACCCGCCCCGCGCCGCCGCGGATCCGTTGCTTGTTCCACGTTACGTTCCAGATCAGCTTAATCGGCCTGGAGGTAGTAGCCCGCTTGCGGGCGATTGTTACGTCCTCAATCGCCTGCCAGCAGGCTCCCACAAAAATACGTCATTTGGCTCATCGCGAGCACACCGTGGAGTGAGCTCGCGACAACCCGAGGTCAGCCCGCCTCTCCTCACAGCGTATTCAAGAAATCGAGCAGCTGTTGACGCTCCACCGCACTGAGTGCGCCATAACGATCGCGCGAGCTTTGCGCTTCGCCCGCGTGTCCGCGTACCGCTTGGTCAATCGTGTTCGCCCGTCCGTCGTGCAACCAAGTCGGCCGTGAACGCAGTCCCCACAGTGGTGCCGTGCGCATGTCGCGTGCTCCGGCCGTGCCCTGCGCGATGCCATCACCGAGCGCGCCCATGTCGTGTATCAGCAAATCCGAATACAGTCCGACCGTCTTCCCGCTCAAGGCCGCGATCGCATTCCGTCCCGTCCGCATCGACGGCGTGTGGCACACCGCGCAATCCAGCCGCGCAAAGATTGCCTCACCCGCCACCGACGAAGCCGTCGCCGGTCCGCGCGGCGGCGGCGCGAGCAGCCGCATGAAGTCGGCCGCCCGATCAATATCCGCCTTGCCGTCGAGCGGATCGATCCCGTCCTCGACATCGGCGACGCGATCAAAGCGCGCGAGCGGGGCCGCATTTCCATTCGGCGCATTCTCCGTCGGGAAAAACCGATTCGTGATGCCCATCTCGTTGAGATAAGCGTCGCCCGAAAAAGCCAGCAGCGTCGCCGCCTGCGCCTTCCAGCCGAAGCGCCCTATGCGATTTATTCCGCTCACGACATCGCGCACCACCGAAACTTTTCCCGCGATCCCCGCCGGTTTCTGCCCCAGCGCACCGAGCACGATCGTGCTGTCTGGAATCGCCTCGATCAGTCCCGCGCCAAACAGCGGCGTCGTCACCCGGCGCGCTACCGTGTTCGCCTCACGTGGCACCACTTCGCGGATACCCGGATTGATCGACCGCTCCTGCAGCAGCGAGCCACCCTGTCGCTCCAACGGATCAAACACCCCATTAACCGTCCGTCCAAATCGCGTTACCGTCCGCCGACTCGCCCCGCCCGTGCCGCCGGCATCATGACACGCGACACACGAAACGTCGTTGAATATCGGCCCGAGCCCGCCGGCCACCGTCTCCACATTGCGAAACTCAACCCCGCCTTCGTTAAACGCCGCCAACTCCGCTGCCGTCAGACCGGCGAGCGGCTGCCCGAGTGGATTGAGCTGCGGAGCCGGCCGACCAGTATTGGGAATGGGCGGGGCCGCCACCGGCGTGGGATTTGCCACGGGCACAAGGGGCGGTTGCCCCAGACCTTGCGGAGCCTGCGGACCGCGGGGGCCCTGCGCAAAAGCAGCCGAAGCCGCGACGAGCCAACCGACGACAAGCACACGACGACCGACGGAGCCAAGCATAGACGTTTTCATGAGGTAATTTTTTTAAAAACCGCCCGAGAGCGGGATTTTTTCTGAACCACCCACAGCATCGCAGCCCAATGTTAAGCCCGTGTCTCGGTCTACGGCAAAATTGTTAAGGCCATGTAAGCGTGGTCCATTTTATCCGTGTTTATCTGCGTCCATCTGTGGTTAATCCTCCCTAAATATTTTCCGCGCCCGCCCACGATATTCGCCTTCGCCCCACGGCCTGTGCCCAACTCGTCGCTCTCGAATCCTCCGCGCCACCCCCCGTTCTCTGCATGACTCAGGGCCACCGCACCGCTCGCCCGTCCTCCACCGCGCGCTCATGGCTGACGGCCTCGCGCCCGCGCTCGCGGAAAAATTCCACGGCCCCGTCGGCCTCGATTTCGGCACCAACCACCCGCACGAAATCGCCCTCAGCATCGCCGCCCAGCTCCTTACCGAATGCGACCGCCGCACCCGAAAACGTGATTACACCCGCCTGCGACCACGCCCCACTGGCCGTCTGCTTTCCCTCCGGATAACCCCGTCCGTGCTTCCACTCCCGTCAGTCCACCGGTCCGGCCTTACTTCATCATGAAAAAATTCATCGTCGCCCCGCTCCTCGCCGCCGTCGCCATGTTCGTCTGGGGTTTTATCTATGGGGGCGCACCGCACCTTGTGCCCTACCGCACGCTCAGCAACATTAGCGATTTAAATGCCACCGCACTCGCCGTCGAAAAACTTTTTCCCGCCGCGGGCACTGAGTTACCACCGAGTCCCCTGCTCGGCGAAGAAAAGATGAGTGCGCTCGCGAAGCGTGGTCCCTCCGGCGAGGTTCACCTCACCAAGGAAAGCCTCGGTTCCGGCGAAATGGGCAAAGTCATGAGCGGCGGTTTCGTTTATGTATTCGTTATCGCATGACTGATTTCGATTCTGCTGTGCGGTCTCGCCAAAGCCTTCGAACGGTGGATTTACGGCGTAAAATTCTGCGCCTTCCTCGGCTTGATCGTCGCCCTCGGCGACCTCGCGCAGGCGATCTGGTGGCACCACGCGTGGAGCTGGACGCTCGCCGCCGCGTTCTATGATCTCGTGCTCTCTACCATCGCCGGCCTCGTCCTCGCAAAATTCGTTACCCCCAAAGCCGAACCTACCGCTGTCTGAGTAATCACCACAATTCCGCGCGCTCCTCCTTCCGTCCGAAAAATCCGAGGATTGCGCGGAACTCCCTCGCTCGTCACGTTTCCACCTCGTCATGCGCCACGTCGTTCGCCCCGCCCTGATTCTCGCTCTCCTCGCCCTCGGGCTACGTGCCCAGGTCACGCCGTCCCTTGACTCCGACCCGGCCAAAAAGCCCGTCGTCGCTGCGACCGAGGCCCCACCACCCGCGCCGAAGCGCAACCGCGCCATCTCCGGCGACGTGGCCGCCATGCTCGCCTCCAACCTCCCGAAATATACGCCGCCCCCGCCCGCCCCTCCGCCGCTCACCGCCGCCGAACTCGCGAAAAAAGCCGAGGAAGACGCCGCCGACCTCCGCGAAACCGACAAACCGAAAAACACCATTGTCCGCCTCGAAAAATTCGTTGTGCAGGAACAGCGGCCGGTGATCTTCTCCGAACGCCAGATCCACACCAAGAAGGGCCTGGCCGCCCTCGCCATGCGCCGCTATATCTCCGACGCCGACCGCGCCCTCAATCGCTGGACGCTGCCACTCTTCGGCTCTTCCTCCGAAGCCCGCGCGCTCGCCATGTATGCCGACGATGAACGCCTCAAGAACATGGCCGACCTCTCCGACAACGTAAACATGGTCATGAAATCGGACCCGACGGCTGGCGGTACGGTGAAAGATGCCGCCCAAAAGACCTACATGCGCTCCACTCAGTTCGGCTACGGCGGCATGGCCCCAAAATAGTTTTCCGCGCAGCCCAGCGCCCGCGTCGTCCGAGTTCGTCGCCCCGGCTTCAGCCGGAATCCGTCGTCACTTGCCCGCTCCTCGTCCGACCAGCTCGCGCACCATCGCCGCCCATTCCGCTTCGAGCGTGCCACCCTTCGGCGGCCCCGATCGCCCCGCACGCGCATACCAGTAGCCCGCGTTGCCTTCGTCGCCTTCCTTGCGGTGGAGATACGCATGCACCCACGATCCGTCGCGACTCGTGTCCTCCTGCGCGCGGTCGTGCGCACCCTCCCAATCGCCACGCCCATCGAACCACAGCGCCTGCAAAGCTCCGCTCAATCCCGCCGGCACGGCCGCATCGCGCACCAACGATTGTTGAAATTCCTCAAATGACATTTGCCGACCTTCCCCGACCCGCGTCTCCTTTTCAACAACGCTCTCGCCTCCAATCGTTCTCGTTCTCGTTCTCGTTCGCTGATTCCAGTCTCCCCCTCTCGCCTCTCCGCCTTCCGCCCCATGCCCACCGCCGAACACCTGATCCTCTGCGAGCTCCTCGCCCGCGATCCCGACTGGGTCTCCGGTTCCGCACTCGCCAACAAACTCGGCGTCAGCCGTGTCGCCGTCTGGCACCACATGGAAAAACTCCGCGCCGCCGGCTTCATCTTCGCGGCACAACGCGCGCGCGGCTACCGCATCACCCAAAAACCCTCCGCCGCGCACGCGTCACTGATTGACACCCAACTCAAGGTCCGGCCCCGCGGTTTTTCACTGCTCGTCCTCCCTGAAACCGACAGCACCAACGACGAAGCCGCCCGTCAACTCGCGGCCGGTCGCCCCGTCCCGTTCGCCATTTTCGCGCATCGCCAGACCAAAGGCCGCGGCCGCCTCGGTCGCGCCTGGCACAGCGAAGCCAACGGCAATCTTTACCTCAGCGTCGCCTTCCGCCCCCGCGTCGCCCCCGATCGCATGGGTGCCTTCACCCTTTGGATGGGTCTCAACGTCTGCGAACTCCTCGCCAACTTCGCCAGCTTGAAGCCCGGGCTAAAATGGCCCAACGACATCCTCTTCGACGGCCGCAAAGCCGGCGGTATGCTCACCGAAGCCCGCATCGACGCCGATCAGATCCGCGATCTCGTTTTCGGCCTCGGCCTCAACATCAACAGCCCCTCCGCCGACTGGCCCACTTCCTTAGGCGGTCGCGCCATCTCGCTCTCGGAGGTCACCGGCACGCCCCTCGACTTCAACCGCCTCGCGGCCGCCCTCCTCGGTAGAATTCTCCTCGCCTACCGAAACTTTATCGACGGCAGCTACACCACCTCGTTCGCCGACCTCTGGCAACGCTTCGATGTCTTGCGGGGTCGCTCGATCGCCCTCCTCGAGGGCGGACGCCGCCACGCGGGCACCTTGGCCGGACTCGATGACGAGGGCGCCCTGCTCCTCCGCGACGCCCACGGGCGCATCCAGCGTTTCCGGGCCGGCGAGGTCACCCTCGAAAAACTCGCCTGAGTCGCGCCCACGTTCACGAGTGAACTAAGTCACTGATCGGATGGGGTGTAACTGGAAGTGAAGTCAGGAGCCTGGAGGAAGGTTGGGACGGGTAACAGGAGCGAACGATGAATAGCGGATGGCAGTGCAAGTCGCGCGGGCCGAACGCCTTGGTTTTTCGCTAAACAAAGCGGGCCGACTACGGCTCGCTTTGCTGGGATGAGCCCTCCCGCATTACCCGCCGGCCCCTTACTTAACGACGCCACGCATTTGATGGCGCGACTGCAGCGCCATCCGCAATTGTATGAACAGGTGTCGGCACTGCTCACGAGGTCGAAAATCGCGCCGGCGCGCTCAACACCGGCGACGAAGCCGAGGACGCGATTGTCGAGCGCATGCGCCAGTTCGGCCGGCAGGCGCTGACGCAGTGGGCCGAGCAGCGGCACGCGGCGGTGCAGCCGGAGCGCA
>SYGN01000281.1 GCA_005799525.1 Opitutaceae bacterium
TAATTTCCGATTCTCTGCCGCGTGTCTCGCGGTCGTCACCATCGGCGGCCCGCTCCTCTCCGCCGCCGCAGCGCCCGCCAAGCCCAACGTCCTCTTCATCGCCGTCGACGACCTCCGCACCTCGCTCGGCGCCTACGGCGATCCGCTCGCGCTCACGCCGAACCTCGACCGGCTCGCGCGCGAGTCCCGCTTGTTTGATCGTGCCTACACGATGCAGGCCGTCTGCGGCCCGGCCCGCACCGCCATCCTCACCGGCCGCCTGCCCGATCACAACCGCTCCTGGCACAACCGGAATCTCTTCCGTGCCACCAACCCCGACACCGTCACGCTGCCGCAGCTCTTTAAGCAGAACGGCTACCACACGCAGGCGATGGGCAAGATTTTCAGCGGCGATGAGCGCGAGCTCGATCCGGCATCGTGGTCCGTCCCCGAGATCCTCAAGCAGGAGGGCTGGAAAAACTACGCACTCCCGCGCAGTGAAGCCCCCGGCAAGCAGGCCCCCTATGAGGCCGCCGATGTGCCCGACGACGGCTACTCCGATGGCAAACTCGCGCAGCTCGCGGTCGACACTCTCGGTCGTCTCAAGCAGCAGACGCAGCCGTTCTTCCTCGCGGTCGGTTTCTTCAAACCGCACCTGCCGTTCAATGCCCCGAAAAAATATTGGGATCTCCATGACCCAAAGAAATTCGATCTGCCCGGCGAACCGGACAGCGTGACGGGCGCACCCGCGCCCGCCTCTCACACGCACCGCGAGCTGGGCGGCTACACCGGCATGCCGAAGGACGAGCGGCTCGACGCCGCGCAGACGCGCACGCTGCGCCACGGTTACTACGCGTGCGTGAGTTACACCGACGCCCAAATCGGCAAGGTGCTCGATGCTCTCCGCCGCCACGACCTCGATCGCCACACGATTGTGGTCCTCTGGGGCGATCATGGCTTCGCGCTCGGTGACGCCGGCCGCTGGTGCAAGGGCACCAACTGGGACCTCGACACCCGCGTTCCCCTCATGATCCGCACGCCCGGCCTCGCCCAGCCTGGCCGCGCCACGTCCGGCATTGTCGAATACGTTGACGTTTACCCGACGCTCGCCGAGCTCGCCGGCCTGCCTGCGCCCGCCTACCTCTCCGGCCGCAGCCTCGTGCCGCTGCTCCAGGATGCCGCCCGCCCCGGCCGCGACTTCGCGTTGAGCCAGTTCTCCCGCCCGTTCAACGCCGGCCCACCGGAGTCGATGGGCTACTCGATCCGCACGGAAACGCAGCGCTACACCCGCTGGGTGAAGTGGCCCTCGCGCGAGACCCTCGCCGAGGAAGTCTACGACTACACGCTGCCCGCCAGCGCCGAGCCCCGGTGGACGGCCTTCGTCGAACGTCGCAATCTGATCGACGACCCCGCCACCGCCGCCGCTCGCGACCGGTTGCGGGGCGTGATGGACCAAGTGCTGCGCGAACGCTCCGTCGTCGCCCCGGAGCGCCCGACAGCCGACGACGACGCGGCGAAAACCAAGCGAAAGAAGAAGCGCCCATGAAGGCCGCCCTCCGCCTCTTGGTCCTCCTGTTGCCGTGGACCGCCGCGCTCGGTGCGCCGCTGCTCGAGAAAATCGATCTCTTTGAGGAGAAGCAGGCGGGCATCGCCTGCTACCGCATCCCGGGCATCGTCGTCACCGCCAGGGGCACCGTGCTCGCCTACGCCGAGGCGCGGAAACTCCGGCCCGCCGACCGCGGCGAGATCGAGATCCACCTCCGCCGCAGCACCGACGGCGGCCGCACGTTCGGCCCGCAGCAACAGATCGCGCACCTCGGTCCGCGCTTGCCGCGCAATCCGCACATGCCGGACGACAAAAAGAAAAAGGACATGGGCGGCCCGGAGGAACAGACCGTCAACAACCCGATGCTGGTCGCCGCCCGCGACGGCCGAGTGCACTTCGTCTACTGCGTCGAATACATGCGCAGCTTCCACTGCCGCAGCGACGACGACGGCGTGACGTGGACCAAGCCTGTGGAGATTACCGCCACCTTCGATCTCTTCCGCCGCGACCTCGACTGGCAGGCCATCGCCACCGGCCCCGGCCACGGCATTGAGCTGCGCAGCGGCCGACTCGTGGTGCCGGTGTGGCTGGCGACCTACGCCGAGGACGCGCCGGAGCGCAAAGCCTGTTCCGTGATTTTCAGCGACGACCGAGGCGACACCTGGCGGCGGGGCGACCTCGCCATGAAGATCGGCGGCGAATCCACGGTGGCCGAGTTGTCGGACGGCCGCGTCATGCTCAGCTCCCGCAACACCGATAAGCGCAACCGCCGCGCCGTGGTGTTCAGCCGAGACGGCGCCACGGGGTGGAGCGCGCCGCAGTTTCTCTCCGAGGTGTTCGAGCCGGGCTGCATGGCGGGATTGACGAGCCATCCGGGCCTGCCCGGCGCCAACCGCCCGCTGCTACTCCACTCCAGCCCGCGCACGACTGACCGCGCCCACCGCGAGCGGAAGAACGTCACGATCCACTTCAGCCGCGACGACGGCCGCACGTGGCCGGTGCGCCGGCTCCTTCAACCCGGTCCGAGCGCCTACAGCGACCTCGCCGTGCTCCCCGACGGCACCGTGCTCTGTCTCTACGAGAACGGCAAACCCGGCGAAACCCGCCGCAACGGCGACTGGGCCTACGCCCGCCTCACGCTCGCCCGCTTCAACCTCGAATGGCTGCAGGCCCCGCCCTGAACGCCGCCACCTTCTCTCGTTATCCCCGCCATGAAAACCCCAGCGCGTTTGCTTTCGCTCCTCGTCTTTGCTTCCAGCATGGCGTTGGCCCAGTCCCCGTCCGGCACGATCTCCGGCCGGGTGTTCAACGCTTCCGGCGGTGTCGTCCTCCGCACCGCCGTCCTGGCGATTGAGGGCACTGCCCGGCAAACCGTCACCGACGACGAAGGCGCCTACCGGCTGGCCGCCGTGCCGCCGGGGCCGGCTCGGGTGCAGGTGAGCTACCTCGGCTTCGCCCCGCAGACCGTCACGGTCGAGGTGCCGGCCGGTGGCAATGTGACCCGCGACTTCGAACTTTCCCCCGCGCGCGGCGACGAGCCGCTGCAACTCTCGGCGTTCACCGTGCTCGCCGATCGCGAGATGAGCGCCCAAGCCGTGTCGCTCAACGAACGCCGGCACGCGCCCAACATCGTCAACGTCGTCGCCTACGACGAATTCGGCGATCGTTCCGCCGAGAACGTCGGCGAGTTCCTCCGCTTCCTGCCAGGCGTCGGCATCGACGAGGGCGGCGGCCAGCTCGCGCAAAACGTCACCATCCGCGGCATCCCCGCCACGCACACTTCCTTCAACATCGACGGCGCGCCCGTCGCCACCGCCCGCGGGGCCGGCCGGGCCAACACGCTCTTCGACGTCCCCACCGCCAACATCTCGCGCGTCGAGGTTACCAAGGCCCCCACGCCCGACATGCCCGCCGGCAGTTTGGGCGGCTCGCTCAACATCATCCGCAAAAGCGGCCTCGAGTCGCGCCGTCGCAATTTCAGTTACCAGATCTACCACGTGATCGACGACCGTGACGGCCTCACGATCGCCGGTGGCCCCCGCGGTCCGACCCGGGATTTCCGCCCCAAACTTCAACCCGCCTCGATCGAGCTTAGCGGCCTTGTGCCCGTCACGCGCAACTTCGCGTTTAACATCGCCGCCTCCAACACCTGGCGCCGCAACCCGATGGAGCGCGATCGCAACCTCGACACGCTGGCCGAGTGGAATTTCGTCAATGGCTTCCAGCGCGCCGTCACCTGGCAGAGCCTCGACCAGATTTTCCGCACGTGGAGCTTCCAAGCGGGCGCCGACTGGCGGATCTCCGGGCGCGACACGCTCAACGCGACCGTCCAGCACCGTGGCATCCGCAATCACATCACGCGCGTCCATTTCGCCATCAATTATGGCGCCGGCGCGACCGGTGACCGCACCTTCACGCAGGGCGCCGCCAATGGCGCCGGCACGCTCACGCAGGGTGCCGGCGACCACGGCGAATCCGGCGCCAACACCACGCACGCCACGCTCAAGCACGTCCGCCGCGGTCACGGCTGGCGGCTCGAGACACTGGGCGCCTTTTCCCACTCCAATTCCTTCGGCTCCGACATCGACAACGGCTATTTCAACAACGTACCCGCCACGCTCGGCGGCCTCGTCATCCGCGGCGACAACATCGGCGCCGACGGCGGCCTGATGCCGGGGCGTTTCGCCGCCACGCTCGGCGGCGCCCCGGCCAACCTCTATGCCGGCACCAACCTCGTCGTCGGCAACCCAAACTCCTCCCAGCAGAAAACCACGACCGACAACATCACCGGCCGGATCGATTTCACCCGCGACTTCGGCGGCACCCTGCCGTTCTCGCTTAAAACCGGCGCCTACTGGCAGCGCATGGATCGCGATCGCCGTAGTCACAACCGCACGTGGACCTTCCGCCCCAACGGTCTCACCACCAACGCGGCGCGCTCCTCGGGCAACTTCGATCTCTTCGACGGCGAGTTCCTCGCCACCGCGCCCACCGTCTTCGGCAACCGTGTCGGCTGGATCAGCCATGAGAAGATGTTCGATCTCTACCGGCAGCGGCCTGACTGGTTCGTGCTCGACGAGGCCGGCTACCACCAGGCGTTCGTCAACAACTCCACCCGGCTCACTGAGACGATTTCCGCCGGCTATCTGCGCGGCGATCTTCGGCTGCTCAATCGGCGGCTCTGGCTCGTGGGCGGCGTGCGCCTCGAACGCACCGATGACGAGGGCCGCGGTGCTCTTAACGATCCCACCGCGCAATACGTCAAGGACGCCCGCGGCAATCTCGTCCTCACCAACGGCGCTCCGGCCCTGATCACTACTGATGCACTCGCCCGCGCCCGGCTCCGCTACGTCGAGCGCGCCGCTCGCGCCGCGCGCAGCTACGACGGCTGGTTTCCCAGTCTCAACGCCACCTACACCCTCACCGAAAATCTCCTGTTGCGCGCCGCCGTCTCCCGCACGATGGGTCGCCCGGACCTCGGCCTCATCATCCCCGGCGCCGTCATCAGCGAGCCCATCGCCGCCCAGCCCGTCATCACCGTCAACAACACGGGCCTCAAACCCTGGACCGCCACCAGCTACGACATCTCGTTCGAGACCTACCGCGTCAAGGGCGGCTCCGGTTCGATCGGATTTTTCCGGAAGGACATGCAGGACTTCTTTGGTGCCGTCACCGCCGACGCTACACCCGAGCTGCTTGCGCTCTACGGCCTGCCCGCCGACCCGGTCTACCTCGGCTACGACATCGTCACGCGCAGCAACGCCGGCGATGCCCGCGTAACCGGCTACGAAATCGGCTACACCCAAAACCTGCTATTCCTCCCCTCGTGGGCTCGCGGGCTGCAGGTGTTTGCCAACATCACGCGGCTCCGCCTTTCCGGCAGCGCCACCGCGGACTTCGAGGGCTACTCCCCTGACGACTACGCCGGCGGCATCAATTTCGTCCGGCCCCGCTACTTCGTGAAGCTCAACGTCACCTACCAGGGCGAGACGCAGCAGGGCCCCGTCACCGCCAACGTCGCCAACGGCATCCCCGCCGGCACCTACAACTACCAGGCGAAGCGCATGCGGGTCGGTCTCAACCTGCAATACACGTTCGCTCCCGGCTTCTCCGTCTTCGCCTCGTCAAACAACATTTACGGCCGCGGCTTCCGGATCGGCGGCAACCGCTACCCGCCCGGCGCGCCCGACCATATGCACAAACGCCGCCAGCAGCAGTTCGGCGCCACTGTGATCTTCGGCGTCAAGGGACAGTTCTAACCTCGGCCACCCCAGACCTCATGCCCCTCCATCCCCGCTTCCGTCTCGCCGCGCTTTGCGTCGCGTGGCCACTCGTCTCCTCCGCGCAGACCGCCCCGGCCGCACCGTCTTCGCGCGTCGCCGCCTCGGGCGAGGCCGTGCAGCTCTCCGCCTTTGAGGTCACCACGTCCAAGGACATCGGCTACCAGTCCTCCAACTCCGCCGAGGTCACGCGCATGAACACGGCCATCGTCGACATTCCGATGAACGTCACCGTGTTCAACCAGCAGTTCATGGAGGACATCCTCGCGCGCGACACGACCGACGTGCTCGATTACGAGGCGTCGGTCCGCAAGACCACGGAGAACGACAGCTTTCTCGCGCGCGGCTTCGCCAGTGTCTCGGCGAATTTTCTCAACGGCTTCGCCCAGCCCGCCGGCTTCGGCTCGCAGTCCGTCGCCAACATCGAACGCGTCGAGGTCATCAAGGGCCCCGCCGCCGTCCTCTACGGCCAGGGCGGTTACGGCGCCACGATCAACCGCGTGACCAAGCGCCCGCTCGCGCGCCCGCAGTCCACTCTCCGCGCCTCCGTCGGCCCGCAGGATTCCTACCGCCTCGCTTTCGACACCACCGGTCCCGTCCCGCTCTTCGGCAGCAAGCGTCTGCTCTACCGCCTCAACGTCGAGTGGGACGACGCCCAGGTCTACCGCGGCACGCCCAACAACCGTTTCAATCTCTCGCCCACGCTCACCTGGAACATCTCCGACCGCACCCAGCTCGTGCTCGAATACACGCGCGACCGCCATGTGCGGCCCGGCGGCTGGGCGTTTCCGATGATGGCGAGCGACTACGACGGCATCGCGAGCGGCGACGGCGTTTATCACGCGTTCGGCGACCGCGACTACAACCACACCTGGCCCGGCGACATCCGCCAAAACACCCGCCAGATCGCCTCCGCTGACGTCCGCCACGTCTTCAACCGCGACTGGCAGTTCCGCTCGCAGGTCCAGTACAGCGACCGCGACCAGCACCAGATCGAGACGCAGCCGTGGATCGAGTCGCTCACCATCCTCCGCGATGCCGTGCTCACGCCCCGTTCGTGGCGCGACGTCCCGCGCGGCACGGAGAATTTCCGCACGCGTAACGAAATCGCCGCGAAATTCCGCACCGGCCCAGCCCGTCATCAAGTTCTCGCCGGCCACGCCTGGGATCTCCAATACGACGACAACAAGACCTCCCGCGCTGTGAACAACTACGGCGGCCTCGCGCCCGGCTCCGCCGCGCTTGAGGGCAGCGGCTTCAACACCACGAGCGGCGTCATCTTCAATCGGTTTCCCAGCCTCACGCTCGCGCAGTTCATCGCCAACCCGAAGCTCGCTGGTTTCAACCCGAACCTCCTCCTTCCCGTCAATGTCTTCGCGCCTGCCAACTCACCGGCTGTGCCCGCGCCCGCCCAGCGCCCGCCGCTCTACCTCGATAATTGGACGCGCAACAGAATCGGCAACCGCGAGCTCTACCTCAACGATCTCGTCTCGTTTGCCGAGGAGCGCTTCTTCCTGCAGCTCGGCCTGCGCCGCACCTCGACCGATCGCGCCAACCTCAACCGCGTGACCGGCACCTTCCCGAGCCGCCGCCTCAATCCCGCCGCCGTCAAAGCCATCGCCTCCGCCGACTCGACGACCCACAGCGTCGGCGCGGTCTGGCACGTGACCGCCGACAAAACCTGGACGCTCTACGCCAACGCCAACAGCTCGTTCATCCCCGAGTTTCGCACGCAGGCCGACGGCTCCGGGCTCGATCCGGAGGAGGGCAACCAACGCGAGGCGGGCGTGAAATTCAGCCTGCGCGGCGGGCGGCTGCAGGGCCTCGTGAGTGCGTTCGACATCCGCCAGGAAAATATTTCCGAGGCCGATCCCGCCAACCCCGGCTACTTCCGCCAGGTGCAGGGCGTGCGCAGCACCGGCCTCGAGGTAAACCTCAACTTCCGCCTCAGCGACCGCTGGCTCGCCTTCGGCAGCTACACCTACGTCGACGCCCGCGAGGTGCGCACCCAGCTCTCCCAGCCGCGGCAGGCGAAGGACGCGTTCACCGTGTTCAACCGCTACACCTTCGACTCCGGCGTGCTCAAGGGCGCCTTCGCGAGCCTCGGCACGATTTACGTCGGCCCGCGCCACAGCGACCGCGGCGCCAACCCCCGCAACGAGCCCACCTGGGTCGCGCCCGCGTTCTGGCGCTTCGACGTCATCGCCGGCTACAAGGTGCCCGCCGCCCGCGGCAGCCGCTTCCGCCACGATGTCGCGCTCAAGGTGAAAAACGCGCTGAACAACAACCGCATGTTCTTCGTGATCACCCAGGATCGTTACACGCCCGACGCCGGCCGCGAGGTCGAACTCAATCTCAGCACCCGGTTCTAGATCCCAATCCCATGAAATCCCATCCGTTCACTCTCGCCGGCGTCGCCGCCGTTTTCGGCCTCGCCGCCCTCCACGGCCAGACCGCTCCCGCGCCGTCACGCCCGGCCTCGCCCGGTGACCCGGTCCAGCTTTCCGTCTTCGAGGTCACCACGTCCAAGGATATCGGTTACCAGTCCGCCAACGCCGCCGAGGTCACGCGCATGAACACGCCCATCGAAAACATCCCGATGAACGTGACCGTGTTCAACCAGCAGTTCATCGAGGACCTGCTCGCGACCGACACTTCGGACGTGCTCGCCTACGACGCGTCGGCGATGAAGCGGACCGAGAACGACGGTTTCATGGCCCGCGGCTCCGCCAGCGTCGGCACCAACTTCCTGGATGGCTTCGCGCAGACCGGTGGCTTCGGCTCCCAGCCACTCGCCAATATCGAGCGCGTCGAGGTGCTGCGCGGCCCGGCCGCTATCCTCTATGGTTCTGGCGGCTACGGCGCTACCTTCAATCGCATCACGAAGCAACCCCGGCCCGCCGCCGCCACGGCGCTGCGCACCATCCTCAGCGATGCGCGCTCGCTCCGCACCGAAATCGACTGGAACCCCGGCACCATGCCGCTACTCGGCGACCGCCTGCTCTTCCGCGTCAATGGCAACCTCAACCGGGGAGAGACGTGGTTCGGCCAGCGCCGGCGCGAGAAGGGTATTGCGCCCACGTTCGCCTGGAACATCACCCCGCACACCAAGGTGACCGTCGGTTATGTCTACAATTGGCGCGACACCCAGGCCTCCTGGGAGACGCCCGTCCATCTCGGGAACCCGAAGGGCCTTGTCACGGGCGACGGCGTGTTTCGTGTCATGCCGCGGAAGACCAACTGGGTCGTGCCTGAGGACTTTCGCCGCAACACGCGGCAGGTGACGTCGCTCGATTTCCGCCATGCCTTCACCCGCGATCTCCAGTTCCGCGCGCAGGCCCAATACGAGACCCGCGAGCAGCTCCAGCGGGAAACTAACTCCGGCGGCGGCACCCTTTCGATCCTTCACGATACTGCGCTCACCGGCCGTGGCTGGCGCGAGCTCCCGCGCATCACCCGCAACTATCGCACCCGCGACGAAATTGTCTGGAACGTCCGTACGGGCCCGATCGCCCACCGTCTGCTCGCCGGCTTCGGCGTGCAGCAGCAATACGACCGCAACACGACTTATGCCTCCGCCATCAGCGGCAATAACACCTTCTACCCCAATCTCACCTACGCCCAGTTTCTCGCCAATCCCGCGCTCGGCGGCCTCACCAACCGACTGCTGCTCCTCCCGATGAACGTCTTCGATCGTGGCGCCGAGCCGCCCGTGCCCGCCGTCCCCCAGCGCCCACCTGCGCCGCTCACCGCCGATTCCCAGACCTACACCGCCTCGCAGGATTACTACGTCAACGACGTGTTCTCCCTCGCCGAGGATCGCTTCGTGGTGATGGCCGGTGCGCGCCGCACCGAGTTCCGCCGCAAGACCATCAACTGGTTCGCCGGCGGCGGTCTCCGGCGGCCGACCGCCCCTACCGTTTACAGTCTCGACGAGGCCACCACCAGCAGCGCCGGTGCCGTCTGGCATCTCAACGCCGCGAAGACCCTCTCCCTCTACGGAAACCTCAACAACTCCTTCAGCCCCGAGTTCCGGTCCAACCCCGACGGCACGGAACTGGATAACGAAGTGGGCCAACAAAAGGAAATTGGCCTTCGCTTCAGTTTGCTCGCTGGTCGGGTGCAGGGGCTCGTCACCGCGTTCGATCTCTTGCAGGACAATGTAGTGCGGGCCGACCCTGAGCCTGATCGCGACGGTTTTTTTATTCAGGAAAGTGGTCAGCGTAGCACTGGCGTCGAGTTCAGTCTTAACGCCCGCGTGACCGACCAATGGCTCGTCATGGGAGGCTACTCCAACACCGACGCGCGCAACGATCGCACTGGCGTTGCGATGGAGCTCCAGCCCAAGCATCGCTTCACTGCCTTCAACCGCTACAACTTCACCACCGGCGCACTCAAGGGCTTCAGCGCCAGCCTCGGCACGATCTACACGGGCGAACGTCCGATTACGTCTTCAACCTCACGCGCCTCCCCCAACTGGGGCCCGCTGCCGTCGTGGTGGCGCATCGATGCGATCGTCGGCTACAAGTATCGCGCCAAGGGCAGCCGCTACGCTTGGAATTTGTCCGCCAAGGTGACCAACGTTCTCGACAACACAGACATCTATTACGTTGCCGCCAACCACCGTTACACCCTCGACCCGGGCCGCGAATGGCAGGTCGCAACCGGGGTTCGGTTTTGACTTCAATCATCCCCAACGTGCGCCTGCGTCTCGCCAGTCTCGCCCTCTTCGTCACCGCTACGCTCGCCGCCGCCGATCGCGCGGCGATCGCGGCCAACGTCCGCGCTTTTCTCGGCGCGCCGTCGCTCCAGATCCACCCCCTCTTCGACGGCCGCGGCGGTCGCGACATCGTTACTGCCCGCAACGGTCACGTCCTCGCGTTTCACGACAAGGTTCTCCGCGAGAGCGCCGATGGCGGCGCCACCTGGGGCCCGTCGCGCGAGATCGGTCCCGACGCCGGGGGCAAGGCCGTCGTCAACGAGATCAACGGCGACATTCTCTACATTCGCGCCGACCGTGGTTATCTTTGGCGCAGCCGCGACCACGGCCGCACTTGGGCGCGCGAGACCATCGTGGTCCGTCCGAACAAATTCGGCCACGGCTCGCCCGATACCGTGCGCCAGTCGGTCGGGGCCTTCCAACCGGGCATCACGCTGCAGTTCGGCCCGAAAAAAGGCCGCCTCCTCCTCGCGACCCGCATCATGGGCCCGACCGCCAACAACGACGTCGAGTGGCGTCCCTACCACTACAACACCTCGATGTTCAGCGACGACGGCGGCGCCACGTGGCAGGTGAGCGCGCCGTTTCCCGTGCTCGGCTCGGGCGAAGCCGCGCTGGCCGAACTCTCCGACGGCCGCATCCTCTACAGCTCGCGCGAGCATATGAGCGTCGGCAACCGCTACTTCGGCTGGAGCCACGACGGCGGCGAACTCTGGCTCTCGCCCTGGCTCAGCGATACCCTGCCCGACGGTGCGCGCGGCACCTCCTACGGCTGCATGGGCGGCCTCATCCGCCTCCCGATCGCCGGCGCCGATATTCTGCTCTACAGCAATCTCGACACCGAGTCCGGACAGATGCCGAAAAAAGTCGGCGGCTCCACGTCCAACGGCCGCGAGAAGATCACTGTCTGGGCCAGCTTCGACGGCGGCAGGACTTGGCCCGCCCAGCGCCTCGTCTACGCCGGTCCGAGCGCGTATTCGAACCTCGGTGTCGGCCGCGCCGGCACGCCGAGCGAGGGCAAGATCTTTCTGCACTTTGAAGGCGGCCCAAAGACCTGCTACGACGGCGTGATGGTTGCGGTCTTTAACCTCGCCTGGCTGCTCGACGGTCGCGAGCTGCGGGCTCTGCTTTCCGTCGACGCCAAAACGCCGCACCGATGAAATTCACCCGCTTCGCCCCAAGCCCCCGTCCGTCTGAACCGATCTCGATGCTCCGATCCTCCGTCCCGCTCTTAGCCGCCATCGGCGCGATTCTCCTTTGCCGAGCCCCCGCCCGTGCCGCCACGCCGTTCCTCGAAAAAACCCATCTCTTCGCGGAAAAGACCGACGGTTTCGTCTCTTATCGCATCCCGGCCCTCGTCGTGACGGCCAAGGGCACCGTACTCACCTTCTGCGAGGCGCGGAAATACTCCGGCCTCGACTGGGGTGAGATCGAGATCCACCAGCGTCGCAGCACTGACGGCGGACGCACTTTTGGCACCGCCCGCCAAATCGCGCACCTCGGCCCGCGCCTGCCGCGCAATCCCGCCAACGCCGACCAACCGCCCCGCAAGGTCATCGGCGAGCCCGGCCAGCAGACCGTGAACAACCCCGTCGCCATCGCCGACCGCGACGGCACCGTGCACTTGATCTACTGCGTCGAATACATGCGCACCTTCTACGTGCGCAGCACCGACGACGGCCTTGCGTGGAGCCGGCCCGTCGACATCACCGCCGCCGCCGATCGCATCCGCCCGGAATGGCCGTGGCGCGTAGTCGCGACCGGCCCCTGTCACGGCATCCAGCTCCGCAGCGGCCGTCTCGTCGTCCCCGTGTGGCTCGCCAAGGCCGAGGGCGGCGCGCACGGCCAGGCCGTCGTCGCGACGCTCTTCAGCGACGATCGCGGCGCCACGTGGCAGCGCGGCGAAATCGCCGTGCCCAACACAGCCACCACGCCCGCCGTCAGCGAGGCCACCGTCGCGCAACTCAGCGACGGCCGCGTGATGCTCGTCGCGCGCAACCACGCCCCGTCGCACCGCACGATCGTCGTGTTCAGCCGCGACGGCGCGACGGGTTGGAGCCGCCCCGAATTCGCCGAGGCCCTGCCCGAGCCCATCTGCCAGGCGAGCCTCTTCAGTTACGCCGATCCCGCCGCGCCGGGAAAAACACGCCTGCTTTTCTCCGGCCCTGCGTCGCTCGAGCGCGCTGATGGCAAGGCGGCGCCCGGCTCCCGCCGTGATCGGCAGAACCTCTCCGTCAAACTCAGCCACGACGACGGCCGCACGTGGGCCGCGACACGCGCGCTCGAGCCGGGGCCGAGCGCCTACAGCGACCTCGCCGTGTTGCCCGACGGCACGATTCTCTGCTTCTACGAAAACGGACGCCCCGGCGCGACGCGCCCCAACTCCACGCGCACCGACTGGCCCTACGCGCGCCTCACGCTCGCGCGCTTCAACCTCGCCTGGCTCACCGCCGGCGCCGCGCCGCCCTGAGCCGCCGCGCTCCTCGCCCGCTTCGCCCCGCCTCCCATGTCGCCCGCCTCCGTCGCCTTCGGCGGCCTTAATTATCTCACGCTCGGTGCCTACCTGCTCGGCACCCTGTGGCTTGGGCTTTGGTTCGCGCGGCGCAACCGCAGCACGAACGACTATTTTTCCGCCGGGCGCCGCATCCCGTGGTGGGTGATGGGCATCAGCATCTCCAACGTCAGCTCGATCTCCTACATGTCCATCCCCGCGAAAGCCTACGCGGAAAACTGGACGATCTTCTGGGTCAACGCGCCCATCGTGCTGCTCGCGCCGCTCGTGATTCTCGTGTTGCTGCCCGTGTTCGCGCGGCTGCGCTCGGCCTCGGCTTACGAGTTTTTGGAAACGCGCTTCGGCCTCGCCGCGCGGCTCTACGGCGCCACCGCCTTCATTTTCCTCCAGCTCGGCCGCATGGCGCTCGTCATCTATCTGCCCGCCCTGGCGCTCGCCGCCGTCACCGATCTCAATGTGATCGTCTGCATCGTCCTCATCGGCGCCGTCAGTGCGATCTATTCGGTCGTCGGCGGCATCGAGGGCGTGGTGTGGACGGACTTCGCGCAGACGGTGTTCCTCATCGGCGCGGCGTTGCTCAGCTTCGCGCTGATCGTCTGGCGGCTCGACGGCGGTTTCGGCACCCTCGTGCAGGTCGCCTCCGCGCACGACAAGTTCCGCTCGATCCGCTGGTCGGGCGACTACACCACGACCGCGATTTGGGTCGTGCTGGTCGGCAGCCTGTTCACCCAGCTCGTACCCTACATCTCCGACCAGAGCCTGATCCAGCGCTACCAGACGACCACTGATGTCCCGGCCGCGGGCCGCGCGCTCTGGACCAATGCTGGCATCGCGCTCCTCAACACCTGCCTGCTGCTCGGCGTGGGCACGGCGATGTTCGTCTACTACCGCCAGTATCCTGCGCACCTCGCGGGCCTGCCGAAGGCCGACGCGATCTTGCCCTTCTTCATCGCGCGCGAGCTCCCGCCCGGTGTCGCCGGCCTCGTGGTCGCGGGGATTTTCGCCGCCGCCCAGTCCGCGATTTCGACGAGCCTCAACGCCACCTCCACCGTGATCGTCACCGATTTCCTCCAACGCCTCGGCCCGCCGCGCGACGATGCGCACTGGCTGCGGAGCGCCAAGGCGATCACGGCGATCGCGGGCGTAGTGGCAGTCGCGCTCGCGTGCCTGCTCGCGGTGACGCCAATCGAGTCGGCCTTCGATTTCTTCCAACGCCTCGTCGGCCTCACGTCGAGCGGCCTCGCCGGGCTGTTCATCCTCGGGATTTTCACGCGACGCGCCCGCACGGCCGGCGTGCTCACCGGCGCGGTCGCCAGCGCGTTTGTGCTTTATCTCGTGCAGACCCAGACCAAGGTGCACGTTTATCTCTACGCGCTCACCGGCATCACCGTGTGCGTGATCGTGGGCTATACCGTGAGTCTGCTGCTTAACGCCGTGCGCCCGCTACCCACCACCGCGAACCGCTAATACCGGCACCGCTCCCAAAAAAATTCCCTTTATGCACCTCATCCGCTCGCTCCTCCTGATCCTCGGCGCCGTTTCCGCGCTCCGCGCCACGCCGCTGCTGGAATTCTCCGACGTCTTCCCCGCCAACTCCAACGGCATTGTGCGCCACCGCATCCCGGGCGTCGTCGTCACGCCCAAGGGCACCGTGCTCGCCTACTGCGAAGCGCGTAAAAACAGCAGTTCCGACTGGGGCGAGATCGAAGTGCATCTCCGCCGCTCCACCGACGGCGGCAAGACCTGGGACGCGCCCCGCCAGATCGCCCACCGCGCCGCGCGTCTCGAGGGCAATCCGCGCAAGAAACAGGGCGGCGACCGCGAGCAGACGGTCAACAACCCCGTCGCCATCGTCGACCGCATCACCGGCGCGATCGAGTTCGTCTACTGCGTGAACTACGCGCGGGCCTTCTCGATGCGTAGCACCGACGACGGCCTCACGTGGAGCGCGCCCGTCGACATCACCGCGAGCTTCGAGCCCTTTCGCCGCCACTACGATTGGAAGGTAATCGCCACCGGCCCGGGTCATGGTCTCCAGCTCAAGAGCGGCCGCCTCGTCGTCCCGATCTGGCTCGCCTACGGCGCCACCGGCGACCACAAGCCCTCCGCCTCCGCGACAATCTATAGCGATGACCACGGCAAGACTTGGAAGGCCGGCAACATCGCGTTCCCGAATGCCGGCGAGTTCGGCGACCCCAACGAGACCATGATCACCACGCTCGCCGACGGCCGCGTGCTGCTCGTCGCGCGCAACGTCTCCAAAGCCAATCGCAAGCTCGTCAGCACCAGCGCCGATGGCGCGACCGGCTGGAGCACACCGAAATTCCATGACCAACTCTGGGAGCCCATCTGCATGGCGAGCATCGTCGCGCATCCGTCGCAGCCCGGTCTTCAGCTCTACTCCGCGCCGCACACGCTCGGCCGCGACGCCGCCGGCAAGGAAATCCCCGCGGGGCGGGGCAAACGGGAAAACCTCTCGATCAAGCTCAGCCGCGACGACGGCCAGACCTGGCCCGTGAACAAGACCCTCGACGCCGGCCCGAGCGCCTACTCCGACCTGGCCGTGCTGCCCGATGGCACCGTCCTCTGTCTCTACGAGAAGGCCAACGACATCGTCGCGGCGCGTTTCAATCTGGAGTGGCTCGAATCGGTTCGCTGAGTGTCGCTCCGTTCCAGCCCTGTGCTCCATGAAATCTCTCGTCATTCTGTTCGCCGCGCTTCTCGCCCACGCGTTGCTGGGTGCGGACACACCGCGCGTGCTCATCGTCGTCGGCCCCAGCAAGCACCCGGCTGGTTCGCATGAGGTCGCGGCGGGTGGTCGCCTGATGAAACAGTGCGTTGAGACGATGGCGAATGTGCCCGGCGTGAAGGCGGAGGTGGTCGAGGGTTGGCCGGACAAATCGCAGCGCGATGCCGCCACCAGCGTCGTTTTCATCGGCGACACCTTTCCGGCGAATCGCCTGCCGAATCCGCAGCAGAACCTCGCCGACCTCGACGTGATGATGCGGCGCGGCGCCGGCATCGTGAGCGTGCACTACGCCACGGGTTTGCTCGGCGAGGATGTGACACCGCAGGGCGATCATCCGCTGCTCCGCTGGATGGGCGGCTACTTTGCCAATCGCTCCTGCCCGCATCACCAGTCCATCGCGAAGATCTTTCCCGCCGCGACCATCACGCCCGCCGCGCCATCGCATCCGGTTTCGCGGGGCTGGAAGGAGTTCACGCTGCACGACGAGCCCTACATCAACAATTACTTTGGGCCCGGCAATGTCATGGCGCTGAACGTCACCGCGCTCGCCACCTCGATGCTGCCGCCGGAGAATCCCAGGCGCGAGACCGTAGCGTGGTGCGTGGAGCGCGCGGACGGCGGACGCGGCTTTGGCATCGTGATGCCGCATTTCTACAAGAACTGGCGCCACGACGACCTCCGCCGCTTCATCCTCAACGGCATCGTCTGGACCGCGAAGCTGACCGTGCCAGCCGGGGGCGTGCAAAGCGCCGCGCCCGACCTCGCCGCTTTCCGGCCCGACGCCGTAGAGTTTGTGCCGCCCGCGTCGAAGGGGAAGAAGGCCGCCGCGGCTCCACCCGCCGACTTCAAGGCCAAGCCTTGGACGATGCTGACGCGGCACCTCAATCAATTGCTCCGCGACGACGTTGCCATGGCCGTGATGAAGGGCGAGACCGGTCAGGAGGGCGCCCACGCCGCAGAGCCGACGGCGCTGCTCCTTTCGGGGTTCTGATTGAATCATGAAGACCACCCTCGCCCTCTTCACCGCCCTGTTGCTCGCGCTGCCCGCAGGTGCGCAAACCAAGGAAGGACTCGCATGAGTCTCGCCGGCGAAGGCGCCGTGGCGATCTGGCACGACATCGTGCCGGAGGGGCGCGAGCAGTTCTATGCCTGGCATGGCGAAGAGCACATGCCCGAGCGGCTCGCCATTCCCGGCTTCGTACGCGGGCGGCGCTACCTCGCGCTGGAGGCTTCCCTCGAGTTTTTTAACCTCTACGAAACCGACAGCGCCGAAGTGCTGAGGGGTCCGGACTACGCCGCGCGGCTCAACCACCCCACGCCAAGGACCACGGAGACGGTAAAGCACTTCCGCAAGGTCGCGCGCTCGCTCTGCGGCGTCGCCGCCTCCTTCGGTCAAGCGAGCGGCGGGCTCTGCGCCACGCTCCGCTATGATGTCGGCGAAACAGCGGCGGCCGGCCATCTCGCCGCCATACGCGGTGACTTCTTGCCGAAACTCGCGATCCTGCCCGGTATCTGCGGCGCCCACCTCCTCGTCGCTGACGATGCCGCGAGCGGCGTGGTCAACGCGGAGCAGCGGGCGCGCGGCGAGGCGAACGCGATTCCGCGCCGCGTCGTGATGCTCGAAGGCTGGGGCGACGGGCAGCCGTTCATCGCCACCGCGCGCGGGCATTTGACGGAACGCGCCCTGACCGCTCTCGGCGCCAGCGGTCCCTTCGCCCTCGATATCTACCAGCATCAGGTCACCCGGCTGAAAAGCTGACGGTCGAGCCCGTGGATACTGCAGGTCTGGAGCGAGCGCAGCATCCTTATACCCGCTTCGTTCAGCGCCACTGCGCTCCGCTTCGTGCAGGGGCGCGGCTCGTCCGCGCCCGAGGGTGCGCACGCGGTGCTCCCCTACGAAAACACATCAACCGTCCACCAAAAAATTCCTACTCGCCCGGACCGGATCAACGCGGTTTTCTCCGGCCATGTCCTCGCCCGCTGCGCCAGGTTTCGAGTCCGCCCCGCTCGAGTTTCGCTTCCGGTCCGAGTCCGAGATGCGCGCCAGGGCGACGGAGTTCTGGTTGGAAATGCGCAGCCGTCGCACGGTGCGCGATTTTTCGCCGCAGACCGTGTCACGCGAAGTGATCGAGGACTGCCTGCGCGCGGCGGGCTCGGCGCCGAGCGGGGCCAATCTCCAGCCCTGGCACTTCGCCGTCATCGGCGTCGAAAACACCGCGCTGCGCCGGCAGCTGCGGGCGGCGGCGGAGGCGGAGGAGCAGGAATTCTACACTCACCGCGCGCCGGCGGAGTGGCGCGCCGCGCTGGCGCCGCTCGGCACCGATGCGAGCAAGCCGTTCTTGGAAACGGCGCCCTGGGTGATCGCCATTTTCGCGGCCCAGCACCGCGCCGCGCCGGACGGAGGGCATCTGCCAGTCTACTACTCCAAGGAGTCGGTGGGCATCGCGACGGGATTCCTGATCGCCGCGCTGCACCACGCCGGGCTCGCGACGCTGACCCACACGCCGAGTCCGATGAATTTTCTGAACGAACTCTGCCGCCGGCCGGTTTTCGAGAAACCGTTTCTGCTGCTGATCGCGGGGTATCCGGCGGACGGCGCCCGTGTGCCCAAGGCGGCGCTGGCAAAGAAATCTCTGGGCGAAATCGCGAGCTTCTTGTGACGGCAGGCCCCGCCTTCGAACTCGCCGCGCACCTGCAGCTCAACGCGCCCGAGGCAACGGAGTTGCCTGGCGAGACCGCTGCGACCCAGCGACCGCGCGCAGCGCTGGCAAGTCGGCGTTGACCCGAAAAATCGAGGTCGTCGGTCTGCCGCACGTAGTGATGCCGGGCCAGCGCCACTGCGCCGATCACGACGGCGTCGAGTTGGTGTCGCGCCAAAACTGCGAGAAGCTTCTCCGCGGTTCCCAGTAGATCGTCGGGGTGGCTCATCGAGTCGTTTTGCCCGGCGTGGGTTTGAGCCGCGAGAAACGGGCGCCCATCGTCAACGCGGCTGTGATTCTCTCCTCCACCGACAGGCTCCTGAGGCGGGCCAGTTACCGCTCACGGGATCGATTCGCACATGCGCTCCGGCGCGGACGGCGCATCGTGACGGCTGCAGTTTCTTGCTGGTGATGGGCCATCGGTGACGCGGTCACGAATAGTCAAGGAATCCGCCTGCCTCTCACAGGGATTCCCTCCACCGGAACTTCCCATGCGACGGTCCTCGACGGCGGGTTCTTCTCCCGTCGGCTCACCGGCGCGCCCGCAGCGCGATGACGCCGGCCTGCGGCCGGCTCGCCGTGATACCGAAGTCGGCCTCCAGCCGGCGCACGCATCCCTCCATGTTGTCCGAGCGCAGCGTCGCGCTCAGCGGACGGGCGCGCAGGGCGGGGTCGGCGATTTCGAGTCTTACGGCGTTGCGGCGGTTGAACTCCGCGGCGGCTACACCCACTCCGCGCACAGCAGCTCTGCCTGCATCAGCACGGTCTTGACGGCTTCCTCCTGCAAGTCGGGTGGGTAGCCATGTTTGTTCAGGATGCGCTTCACCATCACTTTGATTTTCGCTCTCGCGCTTTCGCGCAGCGTCCAGTCGATGGTTATACCCGTCGTAATGGGCGTGCCGGTGACTGGAGGAAGCGGCCCTATTCGGGTTCGGATAGGGCCTTTACGCGATTCGAAAAAGCCGAAAACATCTTCGGCGTCCACTCGGCAAACCAGTCGCACACCGCTTTTCGATTGCCTTCGATCTTCGGGTCAATCTGCGCTTCGAGCACAATTTTGGAGCAGCCCTTATCGAGCATTGGCCGCCAATCCAAAGGTGCGCCGATCTCTTTCTCGATTTCGACTGCTTGGGATTTGAGCTGCTCGAAAGCGGCGTCTTTCCACTCTTTCGGCTGGATGTTCAGTTCGATGACGATGCTCTGGTTTTTCGGAGTCAAAAGCATGGCGATATGAAATCCTGAGCGTCCGACAGCAATCGAGGACCAGTGGTCTTGGCCCGGCTTTTGGAGGCGAAACGGGAGCTTCTCTGACTTCATCCGATTGTGGATGTCCGTCCAAAAAGCGAGTCGCCATTGATTCCGCTTCTTGTCACCTTCACTCAAATCGGTGTTCGCCTGCTTCATCGTGACATTGGGGCGGCAAACTACGTCGAGTTGAGGCGCTGCGGGGCTTGAGCCGATCGTGAATGCTTTGAGTTCGGCGAGGTAAAGCGAAACCGTGTTCGGGGTATTCTCGTTCAACCAGTCAATGACTTGCCGGTGGTCATCGGCTGCTTCCTCGGCAATCCAAATGCCGACGACCGCTTTATGAACTGCCGCGTAGGTCAGCAGCTTTGCCAGGTGGTCGTGATTGGTCCTGCCAAATTGGTTTTCGATGACCACGACATGGCTTTCGTCGCCAACAATGTTCGCAACAATGTCGCATGAGAAATTCGCGCCCTTGCCTTCCCGGCGTGGATTTTCGATTTCGATCTCGAGGTCTTGTGCCAAGAGATCAATTCCATCTTGCGAAGCCAGCCAATCGGAAAAGTGCGTCTCCTGTTGCCAGAGGGTTTTTAGGTTCTTCACTTGCGACCGTTAGGAAACGGGCAACTTGGTAGATTCCGGCTTCGGTGCCTTTTTTTGTTCGGTGTTCATGATGAACAGAGCTTTTCTGGAGGTGTTGGGTTTCAGGAGGAGGCGAGTTTGGCGGCTTCTTCCATGGCTCAAGCCTCCGGGGTGGCGGGCGTTTCCTCGCCCCAGATGCGGGCGAGGGTGGCTTGGATTTTGGCGCTGAAGCGGGTGATCAGTTCGCGGTTCGCGGCGACCAGCGCTTGCTCGGCTTCGATCTCCACCACGATCGCCCGCTGCGTGGCGAGGGGCGGGAGGGGGATTTGGTAGTCCTTGAAGAATCCGTTGTAGAAACTCTGAACTGTAACGCCCGGCTTAATGCCATCTGCGAGGATCGATGCCGTCCGTGTCTTCAGAACGTAAAACAGAAACTCTGAACTGATTTCGTCGCCCTTTGGTTGGAAGGCAATCAAGTCCTGGTTGATGCACATCGGGCGCGACAGCAGTGCTACTGGAAATGAGTGTTTCAGGATTCCCGAGCGCACTACACAAACGACGGTCTGGGCCGGAAATAGCTTGGTCGCACTACCAGCCACTGCGGCTTTTGAAATGTGGTCCTCGGTATCGACAATGACATCCGACTTCATGTCCTTGGGAGAAACCCAAGGGATGTCACCAATCCAATAGCTTGCCTCCTCCTTCGATGGTGTGCCACCGCTTGAAGTTGAGAAATGCTCGCCGAGTGGCGCCATCGGCCAGTCGGGGTGGATGGGGATGTGGGGGCGGTAGTGGTCGAGGACGGCGCGGGCGCCGTTGATGACTTTCTGGTAGCCCTCGATCTCCGCCACGATCTCCTTCTGCACCTCCAGCGGCGGCAGGGGGATTTCAATTTTCTCAAGGTTTCCCTTTGTGATGTGGACGAGGCCAACTCCGCCGTGAAGGTTCTCCTCCACTTCGGTGACGGCTTTGTTCAGCGCGTGAAGCAAATACATCTTGGTGGCGCGCGACTCATCGAAGCCGACCTTGAAAATGTGTTGGTTCAGAACTGCCTTTTGCCCCCTCCAGATATGTGCTCCAAAGGAAGTGCCGCGTGAGCCGGACCACGAGAACAGGAGTTCACCGTTGTAGATCGTGTTCCTCTCGCTGACTTCGCCTGTGTAGTAATTGAACGAACTGTCGGCGTTGTTCAGATTCTGAATTCGAACGATTGGGATGCCGCCGCTTTCTGCATTTTCCCAATCCTCCGGCTTAAACGCGCGACCGTTGAATAGCTCGCAGATGTCGCCGATTGGCACCATTGGATAGTTCGATGTGCGAGCGCTTCCCTCCCGATACCGCTCGCCGCTGAGGTTGTAGTCGCCGTTGGCGGCAATCTTTTCCTTCGGGACGATAAGGCCGGTGGTGAGGGCGAGCGTGTCGGTGGGCGCTTTGGCCCGCAGGGCTCGAAGGTAGGCGGCGAGTTCGGCCTGGACTTGCGGGAGGTCGTTTTTCTCGATGGCGCGGCGCTGGGCGCCAAGGCCGAAGCCGTCGTTCTCCACTTTGAAGAAGGCGATGGTGTCGCTCTGGCGGGCGAGGGATTTGTCGAGGAGGAGGATGCTGGTCTTCACCCCGGAGTAGGGATTGAA
>SYGN01000282.1 GCA_005799525.1 Opitutaceae bacterium
CGAATGCCGGCGGCGCTTGGGACAACGCTAAAAAAATCGTCGAGGTCGATCTGAAGATGAAGAACACGCCCCTGCACGCCGCCACCGTCGTCGGCGACACCGTCGGCGATCCCTTCAAAGACACCTCCTCCGTCTCGCTCAATCCCGTCATCAAGTTCACCACTCTCTTCGGCCTCCTCGCCGTCGAGATCGCGGTCAACATGCCCGCCAATCTCAAGCACACCCTCGGTGCCGCCATCTTCGTCGTCGCCCTCGTGTTCGCCTACCGCAGCTTTTACGGAATGCGCATCCCCGTCGATGAGCGCGACGCTGCAGCCGTGAAACCGAGATGAAAAAGGGCTGAGTTCGCGCCGGTCAAACTCATCGCGGGCGATCCGAGGCTCATCGTCGCTGCAACGCGCGGCCGGTTCTTAGTTCATTTTGTTTTCAAGATGAGCTTACCCAGCGTGGGGTAGGAGCCTGCTTGCTCGCGATTTTTACGTTGAGAATCGCCGGCAAGGAGGCCCCTAAAAAGGCCCGTCATCGGACGTATCTTGAACGCAACGTGGAATGAGTCCCCTCAGCCATTTGCAAACGTCTCCTCCGCCTGCCCAACGATGACACGCCATCGCCGCCCGCCGACGCAGGTCTGACTGGCCGGCGCAGGTCGCCGTCTTGCGTTTCACCGCGACACCCCAAAAATTCCTGCCATGTCCGCGCCTACCCCCGATCTCGAGGCCTACTTCGCTCGCATCGCCTACACCGGCCCGCGCGACGTGACGCTCGCGACCTTGACCGCGATCCATCAACACCACGCGCGCGCCATCCCTTACGAAAACCTCGACGTCCTCCTCGGCCGCGCCATCAGCATCGATCTCGCGGCCATCGAACAGAAACTCGTCCATGCCCGCCGTGGAGGCTACTGTTTCGAGCAAAATGCCCTCCTCCGCGATGTGCTCCGCTCCCTCGGCTTCCCCGTGACGCAACTGATCGCCCGCGTGCGCTGGCAAATCCCTGCCGACGTCACCACCGCACTCGTCCACATGGTGCTGCGCGTGGACCTCCGCGACCGCGCGATGATCGCCGATGTGGGCTTCGGCAGCCGCTCCCTCATCACTCCGCTCGCCCTCGAATTTGACCGCGAGCAAGCCGGCTCCATCGAACCACGCCGCCTCATTCAACGCGGCACCTTGGTCGTCCACCAAACCCTGCACGACGGTTCGTGGGTCGACGTCTACCAATTCGCCCCCGATCCCGTGCCCACGGTCGATTTCGAACTGGGCAACTGGTTCACGAGTACGCACCCCCAGTCGCGTTTCCGGCTGAATCTCACCGCCGCTCGCGCCGGCACCGACTGCCGCTACGCAATTCTCAACCGCGAATTCGTCATTCGCCACACGGACGGCCGCGCCGAAAAGCGCACGCTCACCACGCCCGAAGAACTCCTCAGCGTGCTCGCCGAATACTTCGACCTCCACTTCCCGACCGGCACGCGCTTCGGCCCGCCCGGTTCGCCTTGGCCGTCGTGAAAATAGTGCCGAATCTTTTAACCTGACGTTGCGTCTCTCGGGACACCCCTTTTCCTCCCCTCTTCTTTCCATGCGCCCCTCCTCCCTCCTCTATTTCGCCGCGGCGTTCACGCCGCTCTCCTTGGCCATCGCTCAAAACGTGCGCACCACGGGCAAGATCACCGAAGTCTACGCCCAAAACTGCGCCAACTGCCACGGCCCGAAACTCGAGGGCGGCATGACGCCAGCCAACAACAAGGTGCCGTCCCTGCTCGGCGAGCAGTATCTCCACGGCAATGACGACGAGAGCATCGCGAAGAGCATCAAGAACGGCTACCCGGAGAAGGAAATGCCGCCGTGGGGCGCCGCGCTCAGCGACAAGGACATCCGCTCGATGGTGATCTACATCCGCGAGCAGCAGTTCCTGTTCAAACGCGGCCAGATCAAAATCGAGAAACTGCCCGACGCGTTCGACGGTAAGAGCCAGCTCCATAATTTTCACGTCGATACGTGGGTCGCCGATCTCGTCGAGCCGTGGTCACTCGCGTTTCTCGGCGCCGACAAGGCCATCGTCACGGAAAAGCTCGGCTACGCCTACCTGATTGATAAGGGCAAACGTGCCGCTCGCCCGCTGATCGGCTTTCCTGCGGTCGACACCGGAGGCCAAGCCGGGCTGCTCGACGTCGTGCCGCATCCCGACTACGCGAAAAACGGCTGGCTGTATTTCGCCTTCAGCGATCCGCAGACCCGCGACGGCAAGCCGGTCAGCCTGACCCGCGTCATCCGCGGAAAAATCAAGGGTAACGCTCTCGTGGAGCAGCAGACGATTTTTCAGGCACCCGTGGAAATGTATCCCAGCGGCGGTAACCACTTCGGAGGCCGCATCGTGTTTGATGGCAAGGGCCATATTTTCTTCACCATCGGCGAGCGCGGCAACGGACCGAATGCGCAGAACCTCGGCGGCGTGATGGGTAAGGTTCACCGCCTCATGGACGACGGCAAGGTGCCCGCGGACAATCCGTTCGTAAAAGGCGACAAGGGATTTGCCTCCATCTGGAGTTACGGCCACCGCAATCCCCAAGGCCTCGCGATGCATCCGGCCACCGGCGACCTGTACGACCTTGAGCACGGACCCCGCGGGGGCGATGAAGTGAACCTCGTCCAAGCCGGCCGCAATTACGGCTGGCCCGTGATCACCTGGGGCATGGATTACGCGGGCTCTCCCATGCCGGGCAGCGAGGGCACCACCAAGGAAGGGATGGAGCAGCCCGTCACGTATTGGCTGCCGTCGATCGCGCCGTGCGGCGCGAGTTTCTATGCGGGCGATCTTTTCCCGCAGTGGAAAAACAGCCTGTTCGTCGCGTCGCTCGCCGCGAAGGAGCTGCGCCGCCTCGAGCTCAAGGGCAACAAGCTCGTGAGCCAGGAAGTCATCTTTAAGGGCGAGACGGACAGCAACCGCATCCGCCACGTGATCGGTGGACCGGACGGAGCGCTCTATGTGCTCTTCCGCGAGCGCATCGCCCGTCTCACGCCCGCGCAGTGACCCCGGGGCAGCGCGGTCAACCTGACCGCGGTCCCAACGATAGGGGTAGGAACGGGGATCGAACCCGCCCCTCCCTCCGAACCGGACGGGCGGATCTCCCGCATCCGGCTCTCCAGTTGGTGATTAACTTAACAAGAAGACCGACAGGCCGAGACATGGGCTTGCGTCATGCTGAACAAGCCCGGCTCGGTGAAG